>DATHNG010000217.1:0-63377 GCA_035486275.1 Bacteroidia bacterium | reverse complement strand
GCTTTACCGTACTCTTTAGCTCAACCATCCTTTCCAGTTTACGCTTACGCATAAACTCATTTATATCGCACAGGTGTTCTTTTACATGCCCTTCCCTGAATTCGTATAGCTTGTGTACAAGGCCATCTAAAAAATCACGATCGTGAGATACGATAATAAGTGTGCCTTCATACTCCAGCAATGCACGTTTCAAAATATCTTTTGAACGGATGTCAAGGTGGTTGGTAGGCTCATCGAGGATAAGCAGGTTATAGGGTTGTAACAGAAGTTTACAAAGCGCCAACCTTCCGCGTTCGCCACCACTTAATACCCTCACTTTTTTATCAATATCATCGCCGCTGAATAAAAATGCACCTAACAGGTTACGTATCCTGCTACGTACATCTCCCACGGCAAGCTCATCAATAGTATCGAAAACGGTTTTATTTACATCGAGTTTCTCGGCCTGATCCTGTTCAAAATACCCCATTAATATATTACCACCCAACTGAACCGTACCCTTAAAGTCAGTCTGTTTAGCTATCATTTTCATCATGGTTGTTTTGCCTTCACCATTACGGCCTACAAATGCAATGCGCTCGCCTTTTTCAATAATAAAGTTAGCACCTGAAAATATGGGTTTGCCCGGGTATTCTTTAGAAGCATTTTCAACCGTAAGCACAATTTTGCCACTGTGCGCCGGTGGCGGAAATTTGAAATAAATAGAAGAGGTATCCGCTTCATCTACTTCAACTATTTCCATTTTATCGAGTTTCTTGATAAGCGATTGTGCAAATGCCGCTTTACTTGCTTTGGCACGGTTCTTATCTATCAGTATCTGTGTCTTGTTAATTATCTTTTGCTGGTTCTTGGCAGCTGCTTCCTGTTGTTCGCGTCTTTCCTGGCGAAGGATCAGGTACTGGCTATAGTTCGTTTTGTAATCGTATATCTTTTTGTTCGATATTTCAATGGTGCGGTTGGTAACGTTATCGAGGAATTTTTTATCGTGCGATATAAGCACCAATGCCCCGTCGAAGGTTTCCATAAACTCTTCAAGCCATTGCATCGATTCAATGTCAAGGTGGTTGGTAGGCTCATCGAGCAATAATACATCGGGCTTTTGCAATAACAGTTTTGCCAGCTCAATACGCATTCTCCATCCGCCACTAAGTTCAGATGTTTGCCTGTTAAAATCGGAACGTTCAAAGCCTAATCCTTTTAATTTCTTCTCAATTTCCTCATCCATATTACCTGAACCCAATATGTCAAGGCGATGGGAAACATCGGTTATTTCGGTAATAAGGTTAGAATATGAATCGCTTTCGTAATCGGTACGGGTCTCTAATTCGTGGTTTATTTCAGTAAGGCGGTTTTCCAGTTGTTGTATCTCAGCAAATGCGGTAGCCGTTTCTTCCAACACGGTTTTGCCATGCTGGTGAACCATATCCTGAGGCAAATAAGCAATTTTTACCCCTTTAGGCTTGCCAATACTGCCTGAAGTAGGTGACTGTTCACCTGCAAGCAGTTTCAGCATAGTACTTTTACCTGCACCGTTCTTTCCGGCAAGGCCTATACGGTCCCTCGGGTTAATAAGGAAACTAACATTTTCGAACAGGGTTGTACCCCCGAAACTTACATTTATACCATTTAATGAGATCATAACCTAAAAAAGATTTGCAAAAGTAGGCTATTTTGGCGGATATTGATAGATAATTGCCTAAAATAATAAGGGCCGTACTGGTACGGCCCTTATTAATAGCTGTGAAATAAAAATTATTTCTTGTCAGCAGCTTTCTTGTCATCCTTTGCAGCAGGCTTAGCAGCTGGCTTGGTAGCCTTGCCATCTTTCTTGCTGTCCTTTGCATCACCAGCCTTAGCTGTTTTTGCATCTTGCTTAGCAGGAGCTGCTTTAGAAGCATCTTGGCCAAATGATACACCTGCGAATAATACCAGTGCTGATAATACTACGATTGACTTTTTCATGACGATTAAGGTTTAATTGTTAGTTTATGATAGCGAAACTATAATTGAAAGATGAAGGAATAATGAAGATAATCAGTTTGATAGGGAATTTAGTTTTAAATAAGGTATATTTGCCTTAACCCAAGAGCCATGAAAAGAAAGGCATTACTTAGTCTGTTGTTCCTTATCGCGCTTTGTTTTGCTAAGGGACAAAATCTTGTGCCTAATTATTCGTTTGAGAATATTATTCAATGCCCTCAGAACTGTAATCAATTTATCAATTACGTTTCTGATTGGACAGGGCAAGGTGAAAACTACGGCCTTTTTTATTTTACAGCTCAATGCCCTGGCGATACTGGAACAGGAAGTGGGGCAACCTCATCATCAGGAAGTGTGCCGTATAATGCTGATTATGGTTTTCAGTATGCACACACAGGGGTATCTTATGCAGGAATAAGTCCTTTTGTAACAGGATTCCCAGCTGACTCGATTTATCCTTATGGTAATACAAACTATAAAAATTCAAGAGAATATTTGGAAACTGTACTTGCTGATTCTTTAATAGCAGGAGTGAAATACTATGTAACTTTTTTTACGAACCTGCATAATTCTTCCGAGTTTGCGTGCAGTGATGTTGGAGCGTATTTCTCAAATTCTTATGTAACACTAGATAACAGTTCATTGCCCGAGTTACTACCATATACCCCACAAGTAGCAAATAACCCTAAAAAACAAGAGTTAATAGATACACTCAATTGGATGAAAGTGTCAGGAAGTTTTATGGCTAAAGGTGGAGAAAAGTACATTGTAATAGGTAATTTCAAAAATGATTCATTGAGTTCAATCAGGTATGTAGGGTATTCTGGTACAGGAAGTGCTTACTATTATATAGACGATGTAATAGTGAGCACCGATAGTAATTATGCAGATAGCCTTGAATCGGTTAATCAATTGACAAGTAACAAAGGACAATTGAAAGTGTTTCCAAATCCGAGCAAGGGGGTGTTCACCCTAACCCTACCTTCCCCAAGCGGGGAAGGCGCATCAGTTGTAGATGTATATAATATGATGGGGGAAAGAATATATGAAGCCCTTTTGCCCCAAACCCCTAAAGGGGCTTTGAGTACAATTGATATTAGCAAGCAACCTGCGGGTATTTACTTGTATAGGATTACTACCAGAAATGGAGATGTTATTGGAAGTGAGAAATTGATAATTCAGTAGTTCCAATTCCCTCTCCTTGCAGGAGAGGGTCAGGGTGAGGTCGCTTTATGCAAAATCTTCATTTTTCTTGACAATACATTTTAGCAAGCAAAATAGCTTATAATTATTTGATAATCAATTTATTGTAAAAATATTGGCTATATATTTTAGCAATTGAGTTCATTGTATTTTATTGTTATTATCAATAGAATAGTCGTTAGTGGTTAGTCATTAGTCGGTAGTAAAATTTTGTGTGCTTTGTGGTAAAGTTTGGAAACCCACCCCAACCCCTCCCAAGAGGGGACTTTAGCACTCTGCCCGACTTATTCCTTACTCCTTATCCCTTACTCCTAAATCGGGTTGTTGAAAAACACATCACTATTCCGAAATAAAAAGGTAGCACTACTACTAACTTTGTATTATTAAATCCACACTCATAAAGCAAATCACTCGGTTCGCTTTATGACAAGAAAATACAATACAATGCCATTTACAAAAGGAGAATCAGGCAACCCTGAGGGCAGGCCTGTAGGTTCGCAGAACAAACGAAAAAAACAATTACGGGAAATGATAGAGAATTTCCTGGTCAATAATTTTGAAGCCGTAGTTGAAGAAATAAATACTATGCCCAGCAAGGACAAAATAAAGTTCTATGTTGAGATGTTGCCTTATGGCCTTGGTAAAGTACGTGCTGAAAGCAGCGATGTCAATCTTGATCGCCTGACCGACCAGGAGATTGATGAGATATTTGAAAAGCTTAGGAAGGTTGCTACACAGACTATTGAGGAAACTACGAGGAGTTATATAAGGGCGGGGTGAGGTCGCCCCTCCAACCTCCCCAATGCGGGGAGGCTAAATACATAGGTACTGTAACGCTTTCCCCGCGTTGGGGAAAGTAAGGAATGGGGCAAAGGCAGAAAGTAACGTCCTCCGTTTTAGGGGAGGAAATGAGGTGGGGCCATAAAGGAAGGTCTTCGACAAGCTCAGACTGACAGGCGGAGTCGCGTTAGGGATAGCAGCGGAAACCCCGCAAGGGTAGCGCGGAGTTGTAGCGTATAGCCCGACCCATAGGGGAACGCCCAAAAAATTGAAGGTTTTATAAAGCAGAAATCATAAACAATCTGCGGTATCTGCGTTCCATGTCTTAACCTTAGTTTAATCTCAACCTTAATAGGATTATGTTATTTTTGCCGCAAATCTTCTAACTATGAAAAAAGGACCTATTTCTTCGTTTATCGATACCAACTATCTGCACTTTAACTCTGCAACACTGGTAGATGCATCCAAGGCGTATATAGCGCACATGGATAAAAAAGGCAAAATGATGATTACCCTAGCCGGTGCAATGAGTACGGCTGAGCTGGGCATTTCGTTAGCTGAAATGATACGTAAGGATATGGTGTCTATAATATCATGCACAGGCGCTAACCTTGAAGAAGATATTATGAACCTGGTTGCACATAGCCACTATAAAAGGGTTCCTAACTATCGTCAACTGTCGCCTGCTGAGGAGTGGGATTTATTAGAACATGGCTTTAACCGTGTTACTGATACCTGTATTCCTGAAGAAGAGGCTTTCCGCAGAATACAAAAACACATACATAAGCTCTGGAAAAAGGCACAGGACACAGGCAAGCGTTATTTTCCGCATGAATATATGTACCAGTTATTGCTTTCGGGTGTAATGAAAAAGAATTATGAAATTGATGTAAAGAATAGCTGGATGATGGCAGCGGCAGAAAAGAATCTGCCAATTATTGTTCCGGGTTGGGAAGATTCTACCATGGGAAATATTTTTGCTTCATACTGTATTAAAGAAGAATTGCAGCCAAGTATTATGAAGAGTGGTATAGAATATATGATGTGGTTGGCTAACTGGTACACCAAGAATTCTAAAGGCCAGGGTATAGGTTTTTACCAGATAGGTGGTGGTATAGCAGGTGACTTCCCTATTTGTGTGGTGCCAATGTTGTACCAGGATATGGAAAGAACGGATACTCCTTTCTGGGCTTATTTCTGCCAGATATCTGATTCTACCACAAGTTATGGTTCATATTCGGGCGCTGTGCCGAACGAAAAAATAACATGGGGTAAGCTGAGTGATAAAACACCTCGCTTTATAATAGAATCGGATGCGACCATTGTTGCACCGCTTATGTTTGCCTATATTTTAGGTAAGTAATTCGCTGATATTCAGCAAGGTGATATAGGTCATTCTAAATCTGGAAGGGCTTTCATATCTTTGCGCGTCTATTAAGTAAATAACTTTAAAAACATAAAAAATGATAACAACATTAGTGGGTAAAAAGGCCCCTGCGTTTAAGGCAAGTGCAGTTGCATTTGGCGACCAGATAATCAACGATTTTTCATTGGAACAATACATCGGTAAAAAATATGTAGTGTTCTTTTTCTATCCAAAGGATTTTACATTCGTTTGTCCTACGGAACTTCACGCATTTCAGGATGCATTGGCAGAATTTGAAAAACGTAATGTAGCATTGGTTGCTTGTTCAACCGATACGGAACAATCGCACTGGGGCTGGTTGCAAATGGCAAAGGAGCAAGGTGGTATTAAAGGTATTACCTATCCTATAGTAGCTGATACTACCAAAATGATATCGATTAACTATGGTGTGCTTTCAGGCGAATATAAAATGGATGCACAAGGAAAATTAACTGCAGAAGGCGATACCATTGCTTTCCGCGGTTTGTTCCTGATTGATAAGAAAGGAGTAGTGCGCCACATGTTAGTGAACGACCTTCCGCTTGGCCGTAATGTTGATGAAGCTATCCGTATGGTAGATGCACTTCAGTTCAACGAAGAAGTAGGAGAAGTTTGTCCTGCTAACTGGAGAAAGGGTGAAAAGGGTATGGAAGGCTCACATGCCGGTACTGCAAAATACCTTGCTACTAAGAAATAGGGGTAGTTTATAAGTCATAGAAAAGGGCGGTAGATAACCGCCCTTTTTCATTTAATTTTGTGTGATGAGAATTTCATTTATCATAGCCTTTTCTTTGATTGTATTTATCTGCAACGCACAGGATACCTGCAAACCAATGAAGGTTTCTGATTTCCCGAAAAAGGATCTGCCGCCTGCAGGTTTCAGTAAAGACAAACTGAAGGCAAAGCTTTCAAAAGACTATTATTACGGAATTGGCGTGCCAATTGATTATGTAAATGCAAGGTATCTGGCTTTTAAAGAATTAGAGGACAGCACTTCTGAAACGATTGGGGGCCCGGCAATTTTAATGATGTTATATGCCAATGGTTATGGAGTGAAAAAGAACTTTGATATCAGTCTGCGTTTGGCTTGTGCTAATATATGGAGCGCCCCGGCAGAACTGGAATACAGAACAGCCCATTTGAAAAGATTAAAGCAATACAATATTGATACGGTCTTTAGTATATGTGATGATATAACAAGCGGAATGATGTCAGGTGTATGTGAAGATCTTAATACAATAATACAAGAATGGGGTAGGCAGAGGGTGTTAGATTCTGTTACTGCTAACTGGCCTGCGAAAGATACTGCTGCACTTTCAAAACTTTATAAAGTGGCAGAAGTGTTTTTTAATACCAGGGTTAATAACGAGATTGATCTGTCGGGTACAATGAGGTCGGCATTTCAGTCAGCAGAACAAAACACACTTGAAAAAGATTTTCTAAATGAAATAGTGAAAGCGGGTGCGCATTCATTTCCTGCTTGTTCAGATAAAGATTTTGCAATGGCCGACAGTATGCTGAATGTGACTTACAAAAAAATAATGGAGAAAAAGGTAGGCCCCTATGATTGGGGTACCGTAACAAAGGAAGGAATTAAAACCACTGAAAGAAAATGGATATTGTTCAAAGAAGCGTGGGTTAAGTTTGGTCAAGTAGTTTGCCCCGGTATAAGTGAAAGCTCTATTCAAACATTCTTTACGAAACAAAGAACGGATGAGCTTAAAGATTTTCTGCAATAAATTAAAGTATCATTCCCGCTCCAACAGTTTCGTTGGTGGCTTCATCAATCAATATTAAACTGCCAGTGTGGCGGTTCTTACGATATGAATCAAAATATAAAGACTTTGTAGTACGTATGGTGATCCTGCCGATATCATTTAACTTAATTTCCTTATCATCTTCAATGCGGTGCAATGTGTTGATGTTTACTTTATACAGAACTTCTTTTACAACACACCTTGCATCCTGTGTAGTATGTTTAATAGCATACTTAGCACCAACAGTCAATTTCTTTTCATTCAACCAGCAAACCATTAATTCAATATCCTGTTCCGTCTTTGGTTTGTTATGCTCACGTACTAGCATATCACCACGGCTGATGTCAATATTGTCTTCCAGTAATATGGTTACCGACATACCCGGAGTAGCCTCATCAAGCTCTCCATCGAATGTATTGATCGCTTTTATCTTTGATGATAAGCCTGAAGGTAGTACAACAACTGAATCACCTTTCTTGAATATACCACCTGCTACTTTACCTGCATATCCTCTGTAATCATGGTATTCATCTGTCTGCGGACGAATAACATACTGAACAGGAAAGCGGCAATCAATTAAATTCTCATCACTTGCAACATGTATGTTCTCCAATTGATATAGTAATGTGCTACCACCATACCAAGGCATGTGTTTTGATTTCTCAACCAGGTTGTCTCCATTTAAAGCGGAAATAGGTATGAATTGTACGTCCACAACTTCAAGCTTTGAAGAGAACTTTTCAAAATCAGCGCGTATCTTTTCAAAAACCTCTTCTTTATAGTCAACAAGGTCCATTTTGTTTATGCACACTATAATATGTCGAATACCAATAAGAGATGTAATTAATGTATGCCTGCAGGTTTGTTCTATAATGCCATGGCGTGCGTCAACCATTATTATAGCCAGGTTGGCGGTTGATGAGCCTGTGATCATGTTCCGTGTATACTGAATATGGCCGGGTGTATCTGCTATAATGAATTTCCTGCGTGGGGTAGAGAAGTAGCGGTATGCTACATCAATAGTAATGCCTTGTTCTCTCTCTGCACGAAGGCCATCAGTAAGCAGGGCAAGGTTAACATTCTCTTCGCCTCTCAGCTCACTGGTATTCTTAATTGCTTCGTATTGATCTTCAAAAATAGATTTGGTGTCATACAATAAGCGACCGATCAAGGTACTCTTGCCATCATCTACGCTGCCTGCAGTAAAGAAACGCAACAATCCCCGTGTAGGGTTCTCTAGTATAGTATGCTTGGTAGAGTCAGTCATAGTGTATCAAAAATAACCTGCTTTTTTGCGGTCTTCCATAGCTGCTTCCGAACGTTTGTCATCAGATCTTGTTCCCCTTTCCGTAACCCTAGATGCCGCAACTTCTTCAATCACCTCATCAATGGTTGCTGCCTTTGATAGTACTGCACCCGTACAAGTCATATCCCCTATAGTACGGAAACGAACTATTTGCTTTTCGTATTTTTCGTTCTCTTTCAATTTTATGAATGGAGACTTGGCGAGCAATTGCCCATCTCTGCTTAAGCATTCCCTTTCATGCGTATAGTATATAGAAGGGATAGGAATATTCTCATCTTTAATATACTGCCAAACATCAAGTTCGGTCCAGTTACTTAACGGGAATACTCTGAAATGTTCGCCCATATTTTTCTTTCCGTTGAAAAGATCCCATAGCTCGGGTCTTTGGTTCTTGGGGTTCCATTGCCCGAATTCATCGCGGTGTGAAAAAAATCTCTCTTTAGCTCTTGCTTTCTCTTCATCGCGGCGTGCGCCACCAATGCAGGCATCAAGCTTTAACTCTTCAATTGCATCGAGTAATGTTACTGTTTGCAAAAGGTTGCGGCTTGCATTATAGCCTGTTTCTTCCTTTACTCTTCCTTTGTCAATTGAGTCCTGCACATATCGAACAATAAGCCTGGCATCGATCTTTTTAACCCATTCATCACGGTAGGTGATTGTTTCTTCAAAATTATGGCCTGTATCAATATGCATTAATGCAAATGGCATTTTTGCCGGCCAGAATGCTTTACGCGCAAGGTAGCTCACAACTATTGAATCCTTTCCACCTGAAAATAGCAAAGCAGTTTTCTCAAACTGGGCAGCTACTTCACGTAATACGTAAATTGCTTCCGATTCAAGCTCTTCCAGATGGCGTGTATTTGCGTGCATATATTAACTAAGTGTGCAAAGATAATGAATAGTAAACCTAAGGCTTAATATCTTTTAAATTGAGCTCAATGTTTTTTATGTTATTCCATTCGTTTTCCCTCAGGCTGTAGCTTATCTTAAATGGTTTATCGGCATGTATCTTCTTCGCATATTCTCCCATATCGAAACCAATAGCGTTAAATGAAATGGAAGGATTATCGATTTGCGCAAGCGATAGGCGTAAATGATTAGCTCCTACTACCTGTGGCTCTCGCAGTGCAATTACATTATCGGAATAAAACACTGGTGTCATATTTCCTGGCCCGAAAGGCGCTAATTGCTTCAGAATATTGTACATGCTCTCGGTAATAGCAGAAAATGAAAGCGGAGCATCAATTTCTATCATAGGACGAAGTTGTTCAGCCGTGATAGATTCTGAAACAACTTTCTCAAACAGATCAATAAAAGCAGGTAGTTTTTCTTCACTCATTGTCAGGCCTGCAGCATATTTATGCCCGCCAAATTGTTCCAGTAAATGCGAACATGCATCGATGGCTTCATACAGATCAAACTCCCGCACTGAACGTGCTGAGCCAGTTACTTTTCCGTTTGAACGGGTTAAAACTATAGTAGGGCGATAGTAGTGCTTTTCAATTAAGCGTGATGCAACAATACCAATCACTCCTTTGTGCCATTCAGGATTATACAAAACGGTAGTCTTCTTCTTTTTCAGGGAGTCGTCATCCTGAATCATAGCTACCGCTTCCTGGGTTATCATAGCATCTACATCCCTTCGCTCAAAATTCGTTTTGTTTATAGAATCGCCGGAAATTTTTGCCTGTTCAGGATTATCGGCTATCAATAGTTCAACAGCGCTATTACCCGATTCAATTCTCCCCGCTGAATTAATTCTGGGTCCGAATACAAAAACAAGATCGTTCACAGTAACTTCTTTACGTAACTGCACAAGGTTCATAATAGCTTTAAATCCTGCACGAGGTTCCCTGTTAATTCTTTTCAGTCCGTGAAAAGTAAGTGTTCTGTTCTCGCCCGTTATTGGTACAATATCTGATGCTACGCTAAGCCCTACCAGATCAAGGTATTGCTCTAGCATATCAAATGGGATTTCATAATTGATAGCTAAGGCCTGTACCAGTTTAAAACCAATGCCGCAACCCGCCAATTCTTTATAAGGATACTCACAATCGTTACGCTTAGGGTTAAGTATAGCAACTGCATCAGGTAAGGTTTTGTCTGGTTTGTGGTGGTCACAAATTATAAAGTCTATTTTTTTCTCATTGGCATATTTTACCTTATCATGTGCTTTAATGCCACAGTCGAGTGCAATGATTAACGTATAGCCATTTTCGGCGGCGTGGTCAATTCCCTTGAATGAAATACCATACCCTTCGACATAACGGTCAGGTATATAGAAACCACAATTCAAACCAATCCATTTTAAGAAAGTATATACCAAGGCTACTGAAGTAGTGCCGTCAACATCATAATCTCCAAACACCAATATCTTTTCTCTATTTAACGCAGCATCAGTAATCCTCTTCACGGCTTTGTCCATGTCCTTCATCTGGAAAGGATCATGTAATGTTTTCAAGTCCGGACGGAAAAAATCTTTGGCTTGGTCATAGGTTTCCACACCACGTTGTACCAGCAAATTGGCAATAACAGGGTTTACCCGTATAGCTTCGCTTAGCTTACGCACTTTATCTTCAGGAGCTTGCTCCTTTACATTCCAGCGTTTTTCCATCAATTTTAATTAGCAGGCAGCAACTAATTTGCTGTATTCATCAAGGCATTTGTCACTGCAACAACCTTTCCTTTCCTCTGAACATTTTTCACATTGAATGTGCAGGGTATGGCAAGGCAGGTGTGTACAATTTATCTGTCTTTCGGTAACAACTCCGCAGCAATGACACTTACTCAAAACATCTGGTGTAACCCTTTCTGACAAGCGTTCGTCAAATACAAAGTTCTTTCCGATAAATTTTGAGTCAAGTCCATACTTTTTTATCTCGTGCACGTATTGAATAATTCCTCCATCTAACTGGAACACCTTTTCGTATCCATTATGTTTAAGCCAGGCGCTTGCTTTTTCGCAGCGTATTCCACCGGTACAATAAAGCAATATGTTATTGTCTTTTTTATCTTCCAGTATATCCAATACTTTAGGTAACTCTTCTCTGAATGTTTTTACATCGGGGCAAATGGCATTATAGAATCGGCCGACTTCACTTTCATAGTTATTCCGCATATCTACTACAACCGTTCCCGGCTCATCTACCATTTTATGAAAGGTAAGTGCATCAAGCCTTTGACCGGTATTTTCCGTATCGAACGCTCCTGCCTTCAAACCATCAGCAACGATCTTCTTTTTCACCTTTATTATAAGTGCAAAGAAAGATTTATTGTCATCTTCGATAGCATATTTAAGAGGAACGCTGACAAAAAGAGAGTGCTGATTCAGGTAATCAATAAATGCTTTGAAGTTATGCTCAGGCACGCTTAATTGTGCATTAATACCTTCATTAGCAACATATATACGCCCGAGTACATTTAAATTCTGCCAGAAAGCAAAAAGCTCATCCCGCAGTTTTGTCGGATTTTCAATATATACATAACGATAAAAAGAGAGTGTAACTCTTTTGAAGGTTTCAGCTGCTACTTTTTTACGTAGTTCTTTCTTATTTACCCTGTTATATAGAAACATCGTTTTTTACAAGGATGGCAAAGGTACAATAAATGCTCCAATTTCTATAAATAACCCACTAAATACCAATAAAAAAGCCCTGAAAGATAGCTTTCAGGGCTTTTTTAGAAGAAAAACCTATATTACTTATTAATCACAGTCTTGCTATTGTAAACGTTACCGGAAGTTATAACTCTAACAAAATAGGTGCCATTTGAAACGCCCGGAAGACTTATGTCTTTTGTTATAGTTCCGTTGCTTGCATTTGCAGTTGTTTGATAAACCACTTCGCCAAGAATGTTGGTTATTTCCACTTCAGCATTTTTGTTATCAGCTACTCCGTTAACTACAATCCTGAACGATCCGTTATTAGGATTAGGATATACTGTAGTTTCAGAATTTGATGCTGAAATAGTTGCTATGCTTTGCGGGCTGCCAACATACACCGTTTCGCTATATGTTGTGAAATCATACATTGTGCCACCAAAACCTTGTGCTCTATGCCCTGGCATAGCAGGATACTTATCAAACCACAGTGATAATGTAACTGTATGTGCACCAGAGTATTTGTAGGTGTGATTGTATGTTGTCATATTAACGCCTGTATCTCCTGCTGTAGAGTCTCCAGGCTCCCAGGCATATACCGTATTATTGTTTGTGCCTGTAGAAGTGCTCGTGAATCGATAGTTGTAATAACCAATGGTATCATAATTAGAGACAGTTGTAAAGCTTGCATGTAATGAGTCTACATTAGCTATGCTAACCGGCCATGTAATAGAATCGATACAAAAGGCTGACCCTGTGTTTTCTATGATCAAGGTTCCGTTATAAGTTCCATTGGCAGTATAGGTATAATTAAAGTTACCTGAAGATTCAAGTACAGCAGCAGAACCATCTCCGGGATTCCAATAATATTGAGTGCCTGATATAGTTCCGGTAGAGGTACTTACAACATTAACCACACCTGTAGTTGCTTCATTTGTTACGTTAAAACCTGCTGATAAAGTACAAGGTGTTGTTACATTAGATATAACTATTGTAGTAGATGCTGAATCTTTACAATCATATGGATATAAGGTGGTAACCACTAATGAGACCGTATAGGTTCCATTGGTTGTGTATATGTGGTTAAAAACTGAATCGTAAGAAGAATATGTTGCACTGCCATCACCAGCCGTCCAACTATACTGATAACTACTGTGAGCACTATCATACAAATATGTAGGGCTGCTGAAAGATACATGACCATTTACTCCATTTGTGTAAGTAAAGCTGGCATGTAAACCACAACGATTACTGTCAGCCGTGTTTACATTTACATATTGAGCTATTGAGTCGATACAGTATGCTGAACCGGTATCTTTTATTATCAGCCATACAGGATAATTGCCTTGAACTGCATATGTATGAGAAAGTGTGTTTGTGCCGGCAAAATCTCCACTGCCATCGCCGGTATTCCAATAATATTGGGTGCCGCCATTGGTATTTGCTGATGTGCTTGCAAAATTTACTTGCCCTGCAGCATTTACTGTGTAGGTATAATTAGCGCTTAGCATACAAGGCACAGTTACATCAGTAACTGTAATACTCATAGTATCACTAGAATTACAGGTTGCACTATCCTGATCTACAATAAGAGTGACTGTATAAGTTCCATTAGCCAGGTAAGTATGCTCGTATGTATTGAAACCGGTATTGGTTGGTACACTACTGCCATCTCCCGGGTTCCAGGTATAACTTGCCCACCCGGTTACACCGGTAGAGGTACTGGTGAAGTTTACACGCCCGTTAAGTCCATAACTTACAGTAAAGCTTGCACTAATACCGCATCCTGTTGAAGATGTAAGGCTGGACGTAAATGCCCAGAGAGCATTTGTACTGAACATTCCCATTGCTAACAGCAATATGGCTATCCAGTTTTTTTTAGTTTTTGTTCTTGTCATTGTTTTCATGTTGGTTGTTTTATATAAGTTGTTTTATTTCAGTTTTAGCCTTTATACACAAATACGCAGGTTTTATATGTTGGGTTGGGTGTCTGGTTAAAAATATATGATTATTTATATGCCACAGCAATAACTGCATCTCCATTTGTAATAGTTAAAGATTTTCCTGTATTGTCATATAGTGTACAGTTGAATTTTACGTGCAATTGTTTAGTTGTTTCATTGTTCTCGTTGTTATTATATGGTGCAACAGAAACAACCTGGAAGAAATTTCCTCCCTTTTGGGTAGAATCTGCTGTAGTGTAAACATCGCCTGAAGGATCAGTGTAAATTATTGTGACATTCGAAAGACCTAAAGAATCAGTTATTGGCACAGGCGCTGAAATGGAATAATTCATGGCAAATGAATTATTACCACCAAGTGGTACTATATATGTATTTGCAGTAACGGAAATATTGTGCGAGTCCTTTATGGTTACTGATGCTGTATGTATTCCTTTACTTATATATATATGCCTAGCTGTATCGGTTGTTGAATTAACACTTGGATGGGTAGAAGTATTCGGAGTTCCGCTGGTATCACCAAAACTCCACACAATATTGTATGGTTTGGTACCACCATTAATAACTACTTTGTAGGTAACAGTCGCTGAATCAGTATATGAAAGTGTAGCTGTAATGGCCTTGGTTGGAGTTCCCAGATTTAAGCTGTCAGATAAGCTTGTTATATGATTACCGGGAAACGTTACCGAAAGGCTTGTGTTGTAATTACCCTGGTTATAATATGTATGATTAAAAGATGCGGGTGGTGCCCCAGTATTACTTTGTGTAACCCCATCTCCAAAATTATAAGTATAACTCACAGGGTTGCTTCCCTGGCCAATTGAGGAATTAAATCCCACACCAAATTTTGTAGGCGTAATTGAAAGAGAAGAATAACCGTAATAACCGGGTGTCAGGGAACTATCACTAATATTTTTCTCAGAACTGCCTGCCGGTAGTGCCCTGAAATCATTAATAATAAACTGAATGCTTGATACGCAGTTGCTATTGCAATTAAACTCTTTAAGATTAGCTATGTAGTTATATACTTTATTATTGTCTTGTGTATATGATGAATACATATAGTAATTGCTTTTACCGGCTTGCAGCTTAACATTATTGCCACCAACCGTTCCATTAAAATAAAATACAGGACTTCCAACGGTTGTATTGGCAGTTGTTATGTGCTCTTTTTGGCAGCTTATCATAAACAAGCCGGCCAATACACTGATCAAATATGTTTTAAGGCTTTTCATCTCTATTTTATTATATCGTATGAAAGTATTAATCGTAAGCCACTATTTCTTTCAAATACATTATTTCCAAAAAACGTGTTGCTTTCAATATCAAGCAGGCCATAATAGCCCTCAACAGATAATGCGAAACGATTTATTTTTCTTTTATACGCCAGGGTTAATTGTGCATCCATATTATTAATGCCGTCCATATAACCCATTTTAGTTGATGTTGTATTACCCGATACACCAAAATAGTTTTGATCGTACGATACAACCGAACTGCTTGTGTTCACTAGGTAAAGCACATCAATTCCCGCACTTATTATATTCCTGTCAGAGAAGTTATATTGTAGTTTAATTGGTAATGAAAGGTAGTATAGTGTTTTAACAGTTACTGAATTTACATTAGTGGATGATCCAAAATCGTATGTTGTAGTGCTGTTTGAATAAAGTGTATTCATATTACCAAGGCTGGTGTATTGTAATCCAACAAGAGCAGATATTTTGGTGCTGAAATAGTGTGTAACACTAATACCCAAAATTGGACTTAGCCCATTCCCCTGTGTACCGGTTTCTTTCTTCCACCCTAATGAATACGCACCGCCTGCATCTGCACTAAGCAGTGTATGTGAATATTTTTTTGAAGTATGCGATGGTTGTTGTGCAATAGGTTGAGTGGTATTGGTGGAAGAATCTCTTTTTTGAGCAGTGGAATCATTAGCTGAAGTAGCATTCTTGTTATTAGTACTGTCGGGTTGCTGAGTAAGATTATTAGCAGCAGCATAATTATTCTCAATAGATTTAGCCTGAACATCAGTTGTGTTTTTATCAGGCAAGTTGTTTCCAGTTGTTGCAGCTAAAGAGCTATTACCTTTCCCATCCGTAAGTTGTTGAGTAGAATCAGCAATATTTAATGAGCCCTTATAAGCCTTATTTTGAACCCATGTATTATTATTAGGGTTGTAAACAGCTTTAACCTGCTTGTGATCTTTCTTATGCACTGAAGGCCTTACATAACTGTACTGTGTTTGAACATCTGAACCGGATTTTTTAGTATGCGATGCCTTCTTTACTACACTTACATCTGTGCTATTTGTTGATGCTGCAGTTTGAGGATTTGTCACAGCATTCTCTTGTGTATTATCAGTTACATGCTGCTCTGTTGCAGGTCTTGAATTTATAGCACTATTCGCAGCTTGCGGTGTACTTTTATTTTGTTCTGTATTAATATTATTCTGCTTAAATGATATATTATTAAGGGTATTTGGTGTTTTATTGTTGTTTATAAACGGCAACATAAGCACAATACCCACGCCGATACCGGCCATAAAAATTGCCCCTATCAATGCGAATCTTTTCCTTTTCTCAGTGCGTTCTATTAATGCCTCCGCTTTGTCCCAGTTCGTTTCATCGAAAGGAAAATCACGCCCTTCCAGTTTAGAGCGCAATACGTCGTCAAATTTTTCCTGTTCGTTCATTATAATAGTAATGATTTAACTGCAAATGCCATTTTATTTAGCATAACTTTTAATTGTTCTCTTGAAGAATGTAAGTGCCACTTCGAAGTGCCTTCACTTATTCCAAGCATGCCCGCAATTTCCTTGTGTTCAAATCCGTCAATTACATATAAGTTAAATACCTTCTGGCTCATTGGGGGTAGTTGTACTATCAGCTTGTGAATTTCTTCCACATCCATTTTTGCAATAGCATCATTCAATGCGGCCGCCACAGGTAATTCTTCAAAGTCTTCTACATACTTTATATTATCAATATGTTTTTTTTGCTTACGGTATTCATCAATAAGTACGTTGATCTGTACCCTGCGTATCCATGCTTTAAATGGAACGTTGGACTGGTATTTTTCAAGGTTGCTCAATATTTTCATAAAACCAGTATTTAAAGCTTCCTGTGCTTCTTCGTATGATTTACTGTATCGTATGCAAATACTCATCAGGTACCTATATGTCTGTTTATAGAGCTCGTATTGTGCTTTGCGTTCTTTTCGTATGCAGGCTGTTATCAGGTCTACTTCTACGTTCATTGGGGGTAATACAAAACTCTTTAAATCAATTTAATAACTAATACGTGAAGTTAAGTTAAAGGGTTGGGGCCGGGAGTAATTAAATTGGAATACTGTTCATGTGTTTGACAATCAATAATTTATATTTATCACTCTTGTCTCTCTTCAGATATGAACCAAAGCTGCTAAAAATGCCTTTAAAAGCTATTGAATGCTAAAACCCTTACAAAATTTACTACTTTCGCACACCTCTTTTATAAACACAACGTATGGATACTAAAACACTGGTAATAGGGGCCGGAGGACAAATAGGGCATGAACTGGTACAGGAATTGTGTAAAACACTGGGGAATGATAAAATAGTAGCTTCAGATATAAAGCATAATGATACTATTGATTGTGCTTTTGAAACACTTGATGTGTTGGACACGAAGCGACTGGTTGAGATAATTAAAAAGCATAATATAAAAGAAGTATACCACCTTGCAGCCTTACTTTCTGCTACGGCTGAACAATACCCTGAAAAGGGGTGGAAGCTTAATATGGAAGGCCTGCTGAGTGTGCTTGAACTAATGCGTGAAAAGGTAATTGATAAAATGTTCTGGCCAAGTTCTATTGCTGTTTTTGGGCCTAATACTCCGAAAAAAAATACCCCCCAGTATACTATAATGGAACCGAGTACTGTATACGGTATAAGCAAACAGGCTGGCGAACGCTGGTGCGAATATTATCATAACAGGTATGGGATTGATATAAGAAGTGTACGCTATCCTGGCCTTATAGGTTGGCAATCTGCACCGGGTGGAGGAACAACAGACTATGCGGTTCATATTTTTCATGAAGCCATAAAGAACAAAAAGTATGAATGTTTTCTGAAAGAAAACACTACTTTGCCAATGATGTATATGAGTGATGCATTAAAAGCTACTATAGGCCTTATGCAGGTATCACCGGATAAAGTAAAGATCCGTTCGAGTTACAATTTGGCGGGGATGAGTTTTTCACCTAAAGAAATAGCTGCTGAAATAAAAAAACATATTCCGGAGTTCACTATAACATATAAGCCTGATTATCGCCAACCTATTGCTGATAGCTGGCCACAAAGTATTGATGATTCGCCGGCCCGTGAACATTGGGGATGGAAACATACATACGACCTGCCGGAAATGACAAAGGACATGCTTCAACATATTAAGGCTTAATGTTGAGTGGTAAATGAAACTGCCGTATTCAATAGTTAAGTAATGGTTTTGTTATTGTATTCATTAAAAATTAGGCATTCAAAATTCAACAGTATTTAAAAGTGGGGCACAATAAATTAAAGAGATTTGCTGAAGTAGCTACTTTTTCCAATGTATTTCAACCAACAGAATTAGTAGAAGGAAAGGTTAATTTTCCGCTTAAGGGCAAGTGGAATGCTGAGTATTTTAAAAATAACAATCCAATTATTCTTGAACTGGGTTGTGGTAAAGGAGAATATACGGTTGGTTTGGCAAAGCGGTTTCCTGATAAGAATTTTATTGGTATGGATATTAAAGGAGCCCGCTTATGGAGAGGCGCTAAAATTGCTTTTGAAAACAAAATGAATAACGTGGCCTTTGTACGTAACCGCATTGATTTTATTGAGTCGTATTTTAGCCCGGGCGAGGTAAGTGAAATATGGATACCATTTCCTGATCCATATCCGAGAGAAGGCAAGACAGAGAAAAGATTAATGTCTCACTCCTTTGTAATGCGGTATCGTAATCTCACCAAACCAGGAGCTATAATTCATTTAAAAACAGATAATGAAGGCTTATACCAGTTTGCTATGGAACAGGTAGCGGAACATAAATACAAACTTCTTGCAGAATCTGATGATGTATATGCTCATTCAGAAAAACTTGGCGAGAACAGATACGTTTTACTCAGTGAAATACAAACCTATTACGAAAGCACATTTCTGAAAATGGGTAAGAAGATACATTACGTAGAGTTTCAAATTTAGAAGGATTCAATTTTTTTTATTGTGTTTTATTGTTATTATCAATAGAAATATAAAGCTGTTGAAAAATAATACGTAATTGTGTTGTTTTGATTAACTATTACTGTCAAATTTGTATTTCGATGAAATGGCACAAGTTTTTCTCTGTTAAATCGTCAAATCATCACAACCTTGGCAATTAAACTAAAAATAAAAACTATGAAAAAAATCAACACCCCAATTTTGATTACTGCTTTTACACTTTGT
The DNA here is from genome assembly GCA_035486275.1 of Bacteroidia bacterium. GTDB lineage: Bacteria > Bacteroidota > Bacteroidia > JABEUT01 > JABEUT01 > JABEUT01. Next base: position 43,920 of record DATHNG010000217.1, on the reverse strand, counting down.
GCTTTAGGCCTTTCAGCACAAAGTACCGTTCGCAGTATGAAGCACATGAAACAAAAACAAGTAAAGGCAGTTTCTCCAAAACGCTACTTTGTAAACGAAAGTGCGAATAATACTAAACGACCAATGGCTCTGACCACAGCGTCAATTCAGTACCCAAATACAGAAGCCATGATTCAGACATCTTATTCACTGGCAAGTGGTTGGAATGTTGAATACATAAACAGGTGGTGGACTATACAGGATACAGGAACAGGTACTACTGAGAACTATGACCTGAACCATAGCTGTACTGTGGCGTTCGATACTATTATTGATTATAACAACTCATCCAATACTGCGTATAGTGCAGCGGCTGGTTCGGTTATTATAGATACACTTATTGCGCCTGTGCTATATAAGAACACATCAGGCCTTAACGATACAGCTGAATTTATTATTACTAATGTATTGCCTAGCGGGTATCCCGGTCCAACTGTACTAGCTACATATTCTGTAGTATTGAACCAGGGAGTGATATTGCCGGGTAATAACCTGGATACTATCTATCAAATTGGTGTTATACCCAATTTTACTTTGCTTAGTGGTACTAAGTTTGCAGTTACGCTCCAGTTTTCAGGCGCTAAAACCGATACGTTGGCATTTTGTTACGCCTTTCCTACTGCAACCTGTTCCAGCTCAGGATATCCCTATGCAGATGGTTTTACATATATAGGCCCTGCATTTGGCCCAACCCCGGCATGTAACAGCTTTGTTACCGGTTGGGAATATTATGAGTACCCTACGTTTGCGCCAGTTACCTGGCCAAATGATAGCGGTAATCAAAAAGGCGACCTTAGTGTATACGGAGGCGGTCCATTTGATAATGACGAATGGAACTTATGTGGCACTGATACCGAATACTTTTACTGGCAAGACGTTGGAATTTTTGCAAGCATTTCATTCAGTAATGTTACCGGTATAAGTAATATTTCAAGTGAAGGTGCTTCTGTTTCACAAAACTTCCCGAATCCTTTCAATAAAGTTACCGAGATAGATTACAGTTTAGTGAAACCGGCAGACATTATTTTTACGGTGAATGATATTACCGGCAGACAGCTGGTTAATAATACGTATGCAGGAGCTACGCCTGGCAAGCATCAGATTTTGCTTGATGCGGGACAATTTAAACCAGGCGTATATTTCTATACGTTTAATGTAAATGGTGTGAAGGAAACAAAGAAAATGATCATTGAGTAATAAGCGGTTTTGTATAACATAAAATCAAAAGGAGCCAATTGGCTCCTTTTGATTTTATTCTACATCTGTTAGTAAAATGATTCAGAGTATTGACTGATTATTGTAATTTAGCTGCCCAATATTATAGATATGAAATTTGTAGCTGAAATAGATGTAATGCCATTGAAGGCATTGTTAGACCCTCAGGGCAGAGCAGTAACCGGAGTGCTTAAAAACATTGGCCTCGGTGAACTTGCAAATGTCAGGGTAGGTAAACACATTACCGTTGAAGTAGAGGCTGCATCGGAAGAAACAGCAAAAGAGAAAGTGGAAGAAGCTTGCAAGAAGTTATTGGCTAACCCTATTATGGAAAGCTTTCATTTTACTATTAAAGCCAACTAAGTTTACTGGTTAGTATCTACTCTTGTTACTTTAATTACACCGTCTACCTTTTCCAGCTTCTTCATAAGGCTGGTTAAGTGAGCCGTATCGTGCACAAATACCATTATATTACCTTCAAACGTACCGTCATTAGTATCGAAACTGATATAACGCATATTTACGTTCAGTTCGTTTGATATAATTTGGGTAACACCATTTACCAGGCCTAATTTATCAATGCCAATAACTTTAATACCCGCAAGGAATGATATAAGTTTCTGGCTGGTCCATTTTGCCTTAACAATGCGATATGCGTAGTTTGACATTAACTCAATTGCATTCGGACAATTTACGCGGTGTATCTTAATACCTTCGTGAATGGTAATAAAGCCAAAAACGTCATCACCCGGAATCGGGCTACAACAAGGAGAGAGCTTATATTCGAGATTATCAAGGTTGTCGCCAATTACTAAGAAGTCTGACTTGCCACGCTTGTTCGATACAAGTTGTTCAAGTGTTTGTGCAGGCACGTGTGGTTCTATCTTTTGGTCCTTAACCTTAACAAACTCTTTCAGCTCTTTATTGGTGATATTGCCTAAAGCCACCCGGTAAAGCAGTTCATTTGTATCAGGTAATTTTAAAAAAGCAGCAAGGCGCTTAACAGACGTATCATTGAATTCGAGCTTTAAGTGATGCATTTTCTTTTTAAGCTCTTCCCTTCCTGTATCGATCTGTTTTGTTTTTTCTTCCTTTAGAAATTCCTTAATGCGCGATTTTGCTTTTGCCGTAACAACAAAGTTCATCCAATCGAGCTTGGGGGTTTGCTTGTTCGATGTAAGAAGTTCTACCTGGTCGCCGCTATTAAGCTTATGACTTAGCGGAACAAGTTTATGATTCACCTTAGCACCAATGCATTTTGCACCTATTTCAGAATGAACATCGAATGCAAAATCAAGCGCGGTTGAATTTACCGGCATGGAACGCATTTCTCCTTTAGGCGTAAATACAAATATCTCATCAGCAAAAAGGTTAAGCTTAAAATCATCAATAAAATCCAGTGCATTGCTATCCGGGTTCGATAATGACTCACGTATCTTTCTCAGCCATTCTTCCAGTGGGTCTTCCACATGGCCCTGGCCTTGCTTGTATTTCCAGTGCGCTGCGTAACCTTTTTCAGCTACTTCATTCATCCGTTCACTGCGTACCTGTACTTCTACCCATTGTCCATTTGGCCCCATTACTGTAGTATGCAAGGCCTCATACCCGTTAGCCTTCGGGGTCGAAACCCAGTCACGCAATCTGTCAGGATTAGGGTAGTAGAAATCAGTTACAATAGAATACACCCTCCAGCAGTCAGCTTTTTCCCGTTCCGGCGGTGAATCAATAATTACCCGGATAGCAAAAATGTCATATACCTCTTCAAATGGTACATTCTTGGTCTTCATCTTATGCCAGATAGAGTATACCGATTTAGGCCTTCCGAATATTCTGAACTTTAAGCTCTGCTCATGCAGCACATCGCGCAATGGAACAATAAAGCGATGTATATACCGGGCACGCTCAGCCTGGGTATCTTTAAGTTTCTGATCAATGTCATTATATATTTCAGGTTCTGTATATTTTAAACCCAGGTCTTCCAGTTCTGTTTTAATATTGTTCAAACCAAGGCGGTGAGCCAGAGGAGCATAAAGGTAAAGAGTTTCAGAGGCAATTTTTAATTGCTTGGTTCTTTCCATTGATTCCAAGGTGCGCATATTATGCAGCCTGTCAGCAAGTTTGATCAGTATTACCCTTACATCGTCGGCAAGGGTAAGTAACATTTTACGGAAGTTCTCAGCCTGCAATGAAGAAGAGGCATCAAACACTCCTGATATTTTAGTAAGTCCATCTATAATAGATGCGACTTTTTTACCAAACATTCCTTCAATGTCCTTGAGGGTAATATCTGTATCTTCAACTACATCATGCAGTAAAGCACAAGCTATAGCGGTTGCCCCCAGGCCAATTTCTTCAGCGGCAATGCGGGCTACTGCAATAGGGTGATATATATATGGTTCACCTGACTTGCGGCGGGCATCTTTATGTGCTTCTACAGCAACGTTAAATGCTTTGCGGATAAGCTTCTTGTCATCTTCATCGAACTTGCGGCGCGATGCACGTAACAGGCTCCGGTAACGGTTCAGTATTTCTTTCTTCTCCTGTTCAAGATTAATTACAGGGCTTGATGGTGTAGCAGCTTCCATATTGTTAAATACGTGTATCAGATTTGAGTATGCAAAATTACGCTTTTATCTGCTTAAAATAGATAAGTTTGTGCCGCTTTATAAAGGAAATATATGCAGAATGATTTACTGCTGAAAGCAGCAAGAGGTGAAGGAACAAAAAGGGTGCCTGTATGGCTTATGCGCCAGGCCGGGCGTATATTGCCGGGATACAGAAAGGTACGCGCATCGGTTAAAGACTTTACTGAATTGGTAAAAACACCCGAGCTGGCTTGCGAGGTTACGTTGGAGCCGGTTAACGTGCTTGGTGTAGATGCGGCAATTATTTTCTCCGACATTTTAGTAATACCCGAAGCAATGGGCTTGCCTTACGAAATGCTTGAGAGTAAGGGCCCTCATTTTGAAAAGACAATAAAATCGGCTAAGGATATTGAGGCATTGCGTATTGGAACAACCGAAAACTGGGATTACGTGGTTAATGCCCTGAAGCTTACCCGCAAAGAATTGGGCGATAAACTTCCATTACTTGGTTTTGCAGGTAGCCCCTGGACCATATTTGCATATATGACCGAAGGAAGCGGTTCCAAGACATTTTCAGTGGCAAAAAGAATGATATTCAGTGAGCCGGCCTTAGCGCATAAACTACTTGAAAAAATTACAGAAACGACAATACATTACCTTAAAGACCAGGTTAAGGCAGGCGCTGACCTGGTTCAGATATTTGACTCATGGGGTGGAATTTTAGGGTATGATACTTATTATGAGTTTTCGCTTAAGTATATTGCCCTTATTGTGGATGAGTTGAGCCCGCTTGTTCCGGTTACAGCTTTCCCTAAAGGGGCCTACTTTGCGAGTGAACAGCTGGCAAAGCTTAATTGCAGGGTAATAGGCCTTGATTGGGCAATCAATCCGGTTGAAGCAAGAAAAATATTCGGAAATAAAACATTGCAAGGCAATATGGACCCTTGTTTACTCTATTCCGATGTGGCTTCCATTCGTAAAGCCACCCATACAATGATCAAATCATTCGGAACCCAGGGTTATATAGCTAACCTCGGGCATGGTGTTTATCCCGATACACCTGTGGACCATGTAAAGTGCTTTGTGGATGCAGTTAAGGAATATAATGCGCAATAATTGAGCTATTTAGCCGTTTTAAGGGTAATCTCAATGCATTATTTTCGTAACTTCGTTTATTATTCCGTATTCTATTGGTTAAGGTAAAACATATAATAAGTCTGTTTGTTGGGATATTTAGCCTATTGGCAAGCAACAAGTGTGTTAACGCGCAGATATTGGCACCGGTAATTCACTGCATTGCTATTGATTCAGCTGGCGCTGCTACTGTTACCTGGGCAATTCCTAATGATACTAACAATAGTTTTATATCATATAACATCTATACTTCTAAAACCAGACCAGCTGGTTATACAAATAGTGCAAACGTTTCACCAGACAATCAAAACTCAGTAACCATTAATTCAATTAATGCCAGTACGGTTCCTTATTATTTTTATACTACAACGACCTCGGGTACTGTTTCAACTTCGAGCGATACAGCGGAAAGTATTTTTCTGAGTGTTGCTAATGGCGGTGGTGTTGCTCTATTAAAGTGGACACCTATGTACACTCCTAATCTGTCAACTTTTAATGGCTGGTACTATATCTATAGAGAATATAAATATACATGGACTTTATTAGATTCTACGAAATCGTTGAATTATTCAGATACAATCACCTACTGTACTGCAGCCTTAAAATATAGGATCGTGGCCAACGATTCAACTGGGTGCCAATCATCTTCAAACTGGGCAGGCGGTACTTTTCAGGATAATATTGCTAGCGCTTCGCCAGTAATGGATTCAGTTAGTGTAGGACCTGGAGGAAACGTGGAAATATCATGGTTCCCCAGCTCTTCTCAAAATGTAGTTGGATATTATATATATGAATATATTGCTAACATATGGACTGTTATTGATACAGTAAATGGTTTGAACAGCACCTTTTATAACTTAACGGGAGCTTCTCCCGGTACAGGTTCATTAAGTTTCCGGGTTGCCGGTTTTGATAGTTGTAATAATGTAAGTCCTTTAGATGGGGCACAAAAAACAATTTACTTGCAACAAAACCCAAATCCATGTTCGCACAATAATGAATTAAAATGGAGTGCATACGTAGATGAGCCTCCTGTTACAGGGGGTGGTAAGTATAATTTATATGAATATGAAATTTATTCAAGTATAAACGGTGCTCCATTTACACTTTTGACTACATGTTCAGATACTTTGGATTATATGGATACAGGCCTCAGGCAGTCAGAAACAATCTGTTATTTTGTAGTGGCTGTAGACTCAGCCAATCATAGTATAACGGCATCATCAAATATTGTTTGCTATCAGGTAACAACCCCGCCGCCACCAAAGTTTGATTACATGCGTGTAGCAACCGTAATTAATAATTCGACCCAGAACCAGGTAAACTGGTATATAGATACAGGTGCAGGGATAGAAGAAAATATTATTGAACGTACCGATGCCCCGGGAGACAAACCTGTATATGTAGGAACAGTTACAGCAGCTCCTCACACGGTATTCTATAGTTTTGTTGACCCTTCGGCTAACCCGAATATTCAAAGCTACACATACAAGGTATTTGCGCAAGACAGTTGTAATTTTATTACAGATTCAACTCAAATAGGGCAAACTATTTACCTTACCGCAACCGGTGATAATTCAGGTACCAATACACTTAATTGGAATGCCTATGCAGACTGGGGCCTAGGAAATGTTATCAGGAAGTATGATATTTACCGTGATGAAGATGGTGGGCCATATTCGCAAATTACATCGGTTTCAGGAACTACACTTAGCTATACCGATAATGTGAGTGCAATTATTACCGGGCAGGGAGTATTTGGCTACTATGTACAAGCAGTTGAGCAAGGTACACCGTATAATCTGCCTCCCGATACCAGTACTTCTAACATAGCCATTGCCTACCAGGATCCAAGAGTGTATGTGCCTAATGCATTTAACCCTAAAGGGGTTAACAAGGTATTTATACCTGTTGGTGTATTTGTCGATCTTCAGAACTACGACTTTACTATTTATGACCGTTGGGGCCAATTGATATTTGAAACTACTGACCCTACACAAGGATGGGATGGTACATACCATGGCAAACTGGTAGAAGAAGGTGTATACATATACCATATTCAGTATACTTCAGGTAAAGGTGAGTATTTCAACCTGAGGAGCTGGGTTATGATGCTTAAGTAGCCAGATTCCCTATTATTTAAGGTTGTGATCGAGCTCTATCATAATGATTGGTTGTTTATCATCTGATACTACTAAAACCTTCACTGAGTTTTACCCCCTGAATTAAATACAGTAAAGCGCATGAACATAGAATAAAGGTAGTGCTAGTAAATAGAACCTGAAAAACTACTTGATCAGAACAGTCTGGGTAGCTGTGCCACCAACAATAAGCTGTATTAATCCGCTTCCTGTCATGCTCCCTTTGGTTGCCTGAATATCAAAAATTGCGGGGTTAGGGAATGAATATTGAAAATGGCCTGTATTATCTGTTGTGCCTGTAGCCTGTATTTGTCCCGGAGGGTTAATGTTTGCATATAATTTAACAGTGGCTCCCGCAACCGGCGTTTGAATTCCGCTAAAGCCGGTAGTATCTACTATTAAAATATCTACGTTACATGTTGTATTTTTAGTGCAGGAAGACTGTGTTCCGCAAAGCAGAACAAAGAACAAAATTGCTGCTAAGAAAAATGAATAGGTAATTATTTTCTTCATGAAAAGCTAAAATCGTTTACTTTTACGTTTCACAAAAATAAACAATTTTTCGAATGTTTAAAAAAATTCTGTTCGGATTTATAATATTGGGGATATCTTCCTGTGGTTTATCGCAAAGCGGAAAATCGAAAGAAGTAGAGACAAAAGTGAAAATCCGCACCACAATGGGCGATATTGTGGTGAAATTATACAATCAAACTCCTCAAACAAGAGATAATTTCATAAAGCTGGTCAATCAAAAGTTTTATGATAGTACCCTTTTTCATAGGGTAATTGAGGGATTTATGATCCAGGGGGGCGATCCTAACTCGAAAAAGGCTCCTGCAGACGTTATGCTGGGCAATGGAGATGTAGGATATACTGTGCCTGCCGAAATTGTTCCCGGCTTATTTCATAAAAAAGGGGCATTAGCTACAGCACGCCAGGGCGACCAGGTAAACCCTTCAAAGGCTTCTTCCGGCTGCCAGTTCTATATTGTACAGGGCAAAAAATTCAGAAACGGAGAATTGGATACAATGGAAGAACGTGCCAATTTTGGCATTAAGCAGCAAATATTCACAAAGATCATCAGTAAGCCTGAAAATACTGAGTTAAAAAGGAGATTTATCAAGTATCAGAATGAAAGTGCGATAGATAGCCTACAAGCGCTCACGAAAACCATAGAGCCGCAAATAGATTCTATTTATGCCAAAACCGATAAATTTAAATTTACACCTGAAGAGAGAGCAGCATATACAGCGGTTGGCGGTACGCCGCAGCTGGATAATAACTATACTGTTTTCGGTGAAGTTATTGAAGGTCTTGATATTGTTGACAAGATTGCCGGTGTAAAGACGAATCAGGCTGACAGGCCATTGACCGATGTAAGAATTTTGAGTGCAGAAATTGTAAAGTAATTGATGGAAAGTAAAGTAAAGGAATTAGTTGAAGAAGTTGGCGGAGTAAGTATTTCAAACCCTGACCAGGCTGAACAATTCAGGTTGAAGTACCTGAGTAAGAAAGGTGTGCTTGCTGATCTTTTCGAAGAATTCAAAACCCTTGCCCCGGAACAGCGCAAAGTAGTAGGCAAGCAATTGAACGAGTTAAAGCAAATGGCCGAAAAGAAATTTGCTGAGGCTAAAGAAACTACCTCTGCTCAAAATGGTTCTTCAGCAGATAAGAATATAGACCTTTCATTACCTTCAGAACCAATTGAACTAGGGTCAAGACACCCTATTTCATTAGTAAGAGCAAGTATTACAGATATATTTACCAAGATAGGCTTTACTATTTCTGAAGGCCCGGAAATTGAAGATGACTGGCATAACTTCGGTGCATTGAATTTTCCTGAAGATCACCCGGCAAGGGATATGCAGGATACTTTTTTTGTTGAATCAGACAGTGCAGACAAATGGTTATTACGTACCCATACTTCATCGGTACAAGTTAGGGTGATGAAGAACCAAAAGCCACCTATCAGGACAATTTCTCCAGGAAGGGTGTACCGTAATGAAACAATTTCTGCACGTGCGCATTGCCAATTCCACCAGGTTGAAGGCCTGTATGTAGATGAAGGAGTTTCCTTTGCTGACCTTAAACAAACACTTTATTATTTTGTGCAGGAGATGTTTGGTGAAAAGATAAATATTCGTTTCCGCCCGTCTTTTTTTCCTTTTACCGAGCCAAGCGCTGAAATGGATATATCATGCATTATTTGTGGCGGTATAGGCTGCCCGGTATGCAAACAAAGCGGCTGGGTTGAAATTTTAGGTTGCGGTATGGTTCACCCCAATGTGCTTGAAAACTGCGGTATAGACAGTAAAAAGTATACCGGTTACGCATTTGGCATGGGTATTGAACGTATAGCCATGCTTCGTTTCCAGATAAAAGACCTTAGGTTATTCTTCGAAAACGATATGCGTTTTCTTTCGCAATTCAAATCGGTTTTATAAACCCTGTTTGTATGAAGGTAATTGAATGCCCACGTGATGCAATGCAGGGGATACATGACTTCATCCCCACCGAGAAAAAGGTTGCCTACATAAACTCCTTGCTTAAAGTTGGGTTTGATACTATTGATGTAGGCAGTTTTGTTTCACCCAAGGCTATTCCTCAAATGAAGGATACAGCAGAGGTGTTAAATAAGATAGACCTCACATCAACCCAAAGCAAACTGCTTGCAATTATTGCAAACATTCGTGGTGCTCAGAATGCAGTTCAGTTCGACCAAATAAATTATTTGGGCTTCCCTTTTTCAATATCTGAAACATTCCAACAGAGGAATGCCAATTCTTCAATTGCAGAGTCATTGGTTAGAGTAGAAGAAATACAAAACCTGTGTATAGAACATAAGAAAGAACTGGTAGTATATATATCAATGGCATTTGGTAACCCATACGGTGAGGAATGGAGTAGTGAGATAGCCATGCATTGGTCAAGGGAGTTGAGTGGTATGGGCATTAAGATATTAGCCTTGTCAGATACTATTGGAGTTTCCAATCCGCAAAATATTACAGAGTTATTCTCAACTCTTATACCTGAACTGAAAGATGTTGAGTTTGGCGCTCATTTGCATACTACCCCGGATAAATGGGAGGAGAAAGTAAAGGCTGCATATGATAGCGGTTGTCGCAGGTTCGATTCAGCAATAAAAGGTTTTGGCGGCTGCCCTATGGCGAGTGATAAGCTTACCGGTAATATGCCAACCGAGAATCTGATAAGCTATTTTAAGGCAAACAATATTCCATTTTCACTTGACCAGCAAGCATTCAACAATGCCATGATAATAGCCGGGCAAACATTTCCTCTATGATAATTGTCACAAGCCAGACTGGCTTATTTACATATATTTGCTCAGCATTTTAAGTATGTTATCATTCAACGACACAGCTATTGCATTTTCAGGTAAAACTGATAACGACCTCAGGCGTTCCTATTGGCTTTTTAAATTAGTTGGTAACAGCAATTTGGTTAACGTTGGCCAGAAGCTTACAACATTTGCTATCAATACACATCTCCCAATACGTGGCTTTATTAAGGCTACCATTTTCCGTCAGTTTTGTGGTGGTGAGAACATTACTGAATGCTTGGAAACAGTTGAAGCATTGGGTAAGTACAATGTTGGCTCAATACTCGATTATTCGGTAGAAGGCAAGGCAGAGGAAAATGTATTTGACCAGACTGCACATGAGATAATAGAAACATTAGACCTGGCAAAACAAAATAAACACATTCCATTTGCAGTATTCAAACCAACCGGCCTAGGTGATATTAACCTGATGGAAAAAGTTAATTCAAATGCAAAACTTTCTGCCGAAGAACAAAAGGCATGGGAGAGAGTAATTGCCCGTTTCGATAGTATTTGCAGCAAGGCACATGACATAAAAGTAAAATTACTGATTGACGCTGAAGAAAGCTGGATACAGAATGCCGTTGATGGCTTAGCACAGAAAATGATGGCTAAATACAACAAAGAACAGTGTATTGTATTTAACACGGCACAAATGTATCGCAATGACAGACTCATCTATTTAAAGAATGCCTTGAATGATGCTAAAGAAAAGAAATACTATTTCGGGGTAAAAGTGGTTCGCGGTGCATATATGGAAAAAGAAAGAGCTCGTGCAGCAAAGATGGGTTATGCCTCTCCGATAAACAGTACGAAAGCAGAAACGGATGCTGAATACAACTCTGCGCTTGAATTTTGTATTAAAAATATTGAATTTGTTTCTGTATGTGCAGGAACACATAATGAAGATAGCGCTATGTTATTGGTTAAACTAATGCAGCAAAACAACATCCCTGTTAACCACCCTCACGTTTGGTTTTCGCAGTTGTTAGGCATGAGCGATCATATTAGTTTTAATATTGCCAATGCAGGTTATAACGTTGCCAAGTATGTGCCGTATGGCCCGGTAAGAGATGTATTACCTTACCTGATACGCAGGGCAATGGAGAATACTTCAGTAAAAGGGCAAACAGGCAGAGAGTTAAGTTTGATCATAAAAGAACAGCAGCGCAGGGCGGCTTCTAAAAATTAGCCCATGAGACTTCAGGAACATTTTCCTTTAAAAGATATAACTACTTTTCATGCTAAGGTATATGCAAAGCATTATACTGAATTTGCCTCTATAGATGAATTGAAAGAAATTTTATCATCTCCGGAAGTAAAAGGCAAACAGTTTATGATCTTAGGTGGTGGTAGTAATGTATTGTTTACGGGTGATTACACTGGTATAATTATTCGCAATGCAATAAAAGGAATTGAAATAATAAAAGAAGAGGGTAATACTGTTTTTATTAAAGCCAGAAGTGGTGAAAAGTGGCACGACTTTGTTTTGTATTGTGTCAGTAAGGGATATGCCGGAATAGAAAACTTATCTCTCATTCCCGGCACGGTTGGCGCGGGGCCCATACAAAATATTGGAGCATACGGTGTAGAGCTAAAAGATGTATTAAGTGAGGTAGAGGCTTTGAATATTCACACATTGGAGGTGAGGAAGTTCTCTAATTCAGAATGCAATTTCGGGTATAGGGAAAGTATTTTTAAAGGAAAAGAAAAGGGCAATTATATTATACTTTCGGTTACGTTGAAGTTAAACAAAGATCCTAAGAAAGTAAATACAACCTACGGAACAATTAGCAAAGAACTGGAAGTAATGGGAGTAAGTAACCCCACTATTGCAGATATAAGTAAAGCTGTTATTAATATCCGCTCAAGCAAATTACCCGATCCGGAAAAGATAGGTAATGCAGGCAGCTTTTTCAAGAACCCTATTATTGCCAATGCCCAATTTGAAAAACTAAAAGCAAAATTTCCCGATATTGTTTCTTTTGCCGCACATGAAGGCCATACTAAATTAGCTGCCGGATGGCTCATTGAGCAATGTGGCTGGAAAGGTAAACGTATTGGTGATGCAGGTGTACATAAAGATCAGGCATTGGTGCTTGTAAATTACGGCGATGCTACCGGCAAGGAGATATATGATATTTCGACCCAGGTCATTAAATCAGTGAAAGATAAATTTGATGTAGAGCTGGAGCGTGAAGTCAACATGATATAAGCTATGAGAAAGCTTTCAATGGATGAACTTAACCGCAAAAGCAACGAAGAGTTTAAGAACGCTTCAAAAACACCTATTGTATTAGTTCTCGATAATATACGGAGCATGAATAACATTGGCTCTGTATTTCGTACGGCCGATGCGTTTTTATTAAAGGGTGTTTATTTGTGTGGTGTGACTGCCACACCACCACATCGCGAGATACAAAAGACTGCCTTGGGTGCAACGGAATCGGTAGACTGGAAGCATTTTCCTGCAACAATAGATGCTGTGAATGACTTAAAGAATGATGGCTTTACTGTATATGCGGTTGAACAGGCAGAAAATAGTACAATGCTGAATGCGCTGAATGTTTCAGATAAAAAGAAGATTGCACTTGTTTTTGGTAATGAAGTAAGTGGAGTGGAACAATCGGTAATAGATGCCTGCCATGGCTGCATTGAAATCCCTCAATATGGTACAAAGCATTCGCTGAATCTTGCTGTTAGCGTAGGCATAGTGGTTTGGGATATAGTAATGAAATTGAAATAAAGTCACACCTGATTATTCGGGTTCATACTTTTATTTTAACCACGGGTCAATTTTATTATATCTTTGCGCGCTCAAAAGCGATAAATACTTTAATAATTATATGAGGGGGATTTCAAAAAGGGTATTATGCCCATTATTTTTTTATTGCGTTCTATTGATTGTTTCTTTTAATAAAGCATCTGGTCAGGCAGCTATCTATTCAACTGTTCTTGCCTCAGGTAACTCTAATACTTCCCTGACAGTTGTTTGTGAAGGTAGCTCAATGCAGCTTTTACTTGTTGTTCATTACACAGGGTTTAATTATGTTTCCGCTACATATAACAATAATGCCAGTAATGATATTGGAAACATAGCAAGCGGCAATGACCATATCAGCATGTTCATGTTCAGCGCGGTTTCTGGCGGTAAACAAACGGTCAAGTTATCTGTGGTGGGTACAGGTACGTATTATACTGAATTATTCGCATTAAAAAATGTAAGCAGTACTAACAGTATATCTATAACAACTACAAGTACCAGCGGCACTAATGCATCTGTATCTGTAAGTGGTGAGAGTAAAGATCTGCTGATTGGCGGAATATTTGACCTTTCCTGCGGTGTAACATCTATATCCGGAGCAACATCGCAAGAAAAAATAGCTTCATTTACCAGCCCCTATGCAGGGGAAGATGATTATGTTTCAGCCTCTTCATCATCCAAGTTTAGCTGGAGCTTTTCAAGTAGCACCAGCTATACAGCATGGGCTGTAAAAATAAGCGGAACCATCGCTTTGCCTATCAGTCTTTTGGATTTTGACACACAATATGTACCGGATAGGAGCATTGTTGATATTAACTGGACAACAGCAACCGAGATAGATAACAGCTACTTTACTATTGAGAAAACAACAGACGGCATTAACTATACTACCGTTGCTACAGTTGCCGGTGCCGGCAACAGCGACCATGTATTAAATTACAGCACCGTTGATGAAAGCCCCTGGGGAGGTACATCGTATTATCGTTTAAAACAAACCGATTATGATGGAAACTATACGTACTCGGGAACTATGATTGTTAATGTGCCGTTACATTATGCGGTAAATATTTTTCCGAATCCTGCCTCGGACCACACAGTGGTACAATATAATTCTGATAGCCCTGCACCGCTTATAGTAGAGATATTTAATGCACAGGGAATGCTGGTTAGTTCATATGACTTTGCTACTGTTCAGACCGGCGATAATAGATTTACCATAAATACAGCATCTCTGTCACAGGGAGCGTATATTATGAGGCTTACCAGTGGAACTACCACTACCAGCCACAAGTTCATTAAGCAATAGTATTTCTACTTTTAATGGATATTGTAACCAGGTTAAGGTTTCTTCTGGTTGTCTATTTGCCCCATTAACACATATTGCATTATGTTAGCCCCCATTTCAAGGGCTTTTTCATGCAGGTCGGGCGGGTCATTATATATTTCATGGTCTTCCCAGCCGTCACCAAGGTCGGCATCGTAGTTGTAAAAACAAACCAGGCGGCCGTTATATATCAAACCATACCCGATTGGCCGCTTGCCATCGTGTTCATGTATCTTGGGTAAGCCGTTGGTGAAATTATATTTCTGGTGGTAAATAGGATGGTTGAATGGTAGCTCTACCAATGTAAGTTCAGGGAACACTTTTTTTATTTCTCTTTTAAATGCAGAATCCAACCCATAGCTATCATTCACTTCTAAAAAACCTCCGCCTATCAAGTAGTTTCTTAAATTCTCTGCTTCCTCAGGTGTAAATAATATGTTCCCGTTGCCAGTTATGTGCACCATAGGGTAGTTGAAGATCTCTGGGCTGCCTGGTTCTACCAATGCTTCTTCCGGGTTAATGTTCATGCCCAGGTTTTTGTTGCAGAACGCAATAAGGTTAGGCAGCGATGTTTTTCCGTCATACCAGTTTCCTCCGCCTTTGTATTTCATGCGGGCTATCTGGTAGGTATAATTGCCGGTATACGTTCCTTTGAACGAAAACAGTGTAAGCGATAGCAATACAAAAAACAGTGCTTTTTTCATATCCTCAAAGGTAAGCAATTTGTGTTTCTGACCTTTGCTTGGTAATGTTTGATAAATTTTTTTGGGGTTTGGCGGGGCGGCTCTTCTTCCCTGCTTGCCTGAGTTAACTATGCACGCATCATTTGCAGCTAACCCGCGCCCACCATTTACCTATTTCTAAATCAGTTATTCATTTAAATAGGGCAAGTTTTTTGTACAGGAACTTTGCTGACTTGAAGGAATGCTTCCTTTTAAATTCAACTAGTAGTTTAATGTATGTAATGCACATGCAGCCACTAAAGCAGCAGTCTCAGTACGGTATCGAACACTACCTAAGGTAATGGGAGTAAAGCCATGGCCGATAGCCTGTTCAACTTCATTATTGTGCAGGTCGCCTTCAGGGCCAATAAGTATTAACGCATGTTCTCCTTTTTTATACACTTCCTGAAATGTTCTCTTTTCTTTTTCTATGCAATGCAGCACAAATTTTTGCCCTTTAAAATCTTTCGTGCTTTCAAGCATTTCAGCATAGGTACTAAGCTCCTCTACCGCAGGTAAATATCTTCTGCCCGATTGTTTCATGGCTTCCATCACAATTTTATGCAGACGCTCGGTCTTCAGTATTTTTCGTTCAGAGCGTTGTGTAATAACAGGAATGAATGAAGTAATGCCGATCTCAGTTAGCTTTTCAATAAGCCATTCCATGCGGGCAATATTCTTTGTAGGAGCAATAACAACATGCAACTGCCATGCCGGAGCGGACTCAAAATGAGACTCTAAAATTCTAAGGGTACAGGCTTTTGCATTGGCACTTTCTATTTCGGCTTTGCACAAATTGCCTTTTCCATCTGTTACCTGAACATGCTCACCTGCCTGCAGGCGCAATACCTTTACACAGTGATGCGATTCTTCTGCACCCAGGGTGCAAACTGAACCGGAAACATCTGTGGCAAAAAATAAATGCATGGTTAAACTACAGCTTAAGCACGGCCATGAATGCCGATTGTGGTATTTCCACATTACCTACCTGGCGCATACGCTTTTTACCTTTCTTCTGTTTTTCTAACAGCTTACGTTTACGCGAAATATCACCACCATAACACTTTGCGGTAACGTCCTTACGTATAGCGCTTATGTTTTCACGGGCAATTATCTTGGCTCCTATGGCAGCCTGTATAGCGATCTGGAATTGTTGGCGTGGTATAAGTTCTTTTAACTTTTCGCAGATCTTCCGGCCGAATTCCTGTGCATGGTCAGTATGTATAAGTGCAGCAAGTGCATCCACAATTTCTGCATTCAGAAGAATATCGAGCTTAACCAATTTCGATTGCCTGTATTCCAATGGTGAATAATCGAATGAAGCATAACCCTTCGAAATACTCTTTAACCTGTCGTAAAAATCGAATACTATTTCAGCCAATGGCATTTCAAATACCATTTCAACCCGGTCGGTAGTTAGGTAAACCTGGTTGATTATGGCTCCGCGTTTTTCAATGCAAAGCGACATAATTGCACCTACATATTCTGTTTTGGTAATAATATTGGCCTTTATATATGGTTCCTCTACGTAATCAATACGGGTAGGGTCAGGCAGATCGCTTGGATTATTTATAATCAGCTTTTCTCCACTCGGGGTGTATGCAAAGTACGATACGTTAGGAACCGTAGTAATAACGGTCATGTTAAACTCACGCTCCAAACGTTCCTGAATAATTTCAAGGTGAAGCATACCCAAAAAGCCGCAACGGAAACCAAAGCCCAATGCAGCGGTTGATTCTGGTTCGTATACCAATGCTGCATCATTCAATTGCAGCTTATCCATACTTGCCCTTAATTCTTCGTAATCATCCGTATCTACAGGGTAAATACCTGCAAATACCATTGGTTTTACTTCCTTAAACCCTTGTATAACTTCCTTGCAAGGGTTGGCAATATTTTCGAGGGTATCGCCCACACGTACTTCCTTTGCAACTTTTGTACCTGTAATAATATAGCCAACGTCTCCCGCCTCAATTTTATCTTGCGGCGAATATTGTAATTTCAATACACCTACCTCTTCAGCAACATATTCTGCACCGGTAGCAATAAATCGTATTCTGTCGCCTTTGCGTATGGTACCATTTACAACCTTATAATAGGCTACCACACCGCGAAAAACGTTAAACACTGAGTCGAATAAAAGCGCCTGTAATGGAGCTTCTCTGTCACCTTTTGGCGCAGAAACCCGTTCAATTATAGCAGCTAATAATTCTTCAACACCTTGCCCTGTTTTGCCACTGGCAAGTAATATTTCATCGCGTCGGCAACCAATAATATCTACCATCTGGTCCTTTATCTCTTCTATCATGGCATTTGGCATGTCTACCTTATTCAGTACAGGAATAACGGTAAGGTCATTATCTAATGCCAGGTAAAGGTTCGATATGGTTTGGGCCTGAATGCCCTGAGTAGAGTCAACCAGCAATAAAGCGCCTTCGCAGGCAGCAATAGATCGTGATACTTCATATGAAAAGTCAACGTGGCCGGGGGTATCGATAAGGTTCAGCACATAGGTCTGTCCCTTATATACATAGCTCATTTGAATGGCATGGCTCTTAATGGTAATGCCTCTTTCCTTCTCCAGGTCCATGTCATCAAGCACCTGTGCCTGCATGTCCCTGCCGGTTACCGTTTTAGTAAATTCCAGTAAGCGGTCAGCCAGGGTACTTTTACCATGGTCAATGTGAGCTATAATGCAAAAGTTCCGTATGTGTTCTATTTTCGCCATAAGAGGCGCAAAAATATACTATTTTTTGGTTGTATAGCTATAATTCATTCAACACAGAGTATACGGAGAAGCATAGAGTTTCACTGAGAAAGTAGCTCTTTGTACCTGATTTAGTTTTGAGTTGAAATGCCTAAATTCGAAGTAAGCATAATAAATGATGAAAATAGTTCACAGGTTAAGCTGTTATTTTCTATTTATATACCCAAATTCAATAAGTTGGTTTTCATTTGTAATACTATGGCTCTTGCCTTGATGTAATAAATACATGGTGTCACTAACCTCCTGAACATCTTTATACATGTGGTCAGTAATAATTATACCTTTATTACTCTTTTCCAATTTCATTATCTCTTTTAGTTTCTGAACCTGAAGCGGAGCAAGATAGGAGAACGGTTCATCGAGTAAAACAAACTTCGCTTTTTTCTTCAATATCATGTAACACTCTGCCAGTCTATGTTCTCCTCCTGAAAGGTTTTTCATTTTTTCATTCATCAGACCATTGAATACTGGAAAATCACTTATTAATTCTTCGGGATCAATCTCATATATGTTTAATGCCGTTTTAAGTTTTATATGGCCGGGTACAAAATCATCTTGCGGTAAATAGCCCATTATACCTTCTTCCTTGTATGGTGTTTGTATCCTTTTTTCATTTATTCTTATCGACTTTTCTTCCAGTTCTAGTGTTCCAAAAATTATTTTCATCAAAGTAGATTTTCCGGTACCATTCCTTCCAAATATGCCTGTTATGCTACCTGTTTCAAACCGCATAAATATATTGCTTAGCACTTTCTTCTCCCTGAATGCTATAATTACGCTATCAATTGTCAGGACATCACCCATGCTTACCTTGGTTGAAAGAATAGAATAAGTATTAAAATAAAAAGTATCATATCGATTGTAACTATACTGCCAAATAATTTTGTTCTTCTAATGCCACGGTTGTAATAAAAATATATTTCATCTTCTCGAAACATATTATTAAAATAAATGATAACCAGTGTAGTTATAATCTTAAACCAGAATGCTATTGTGAAAAGGATCCATCCATAGCTATGTACAACTCCACTTGCTACTAAAGAACAGATAGAAGTTGGAACAAATAGTTGAGAATAATATATAAAGATGGCTTTTACTTTATTCATTATGGTAATTAACTAGGCACTAAATGTGAACCGGATATTAAAGATCTAGTGCTTAATACGTTATAAATGAATATATATTGTAAGTTTTGGTGGAATCTTAAGCTATTTTTTTGTTGTATTGCCACATAGCTGACACAGAGAAGTACGGATTTTTACAGAGAAAGTAGCTCTGTGTAGTTCCCTTAGCTATGCGAACGCTATGTTAACCCCTTTCCACTTCATTCCCTATATTTGCCCCTGCTAAAACTGCTTCACTATGAGCAAACCATCAGAGGAACAAAAATATTTTACCGATTCAGGTATTGAAATAAAACGCATCTACCCAAAGCAGGATATACCTGATGAACAACCTGGGCAATACCCGTTTACCCGTGGTGTGTACCCTGATATGTACCGCAGTAAACTATGGACCATGCGCCAGTATGCAGGGTTCTCCACCGCTGAGGAATCGAATAAGCGTTACCATTATTTATTGAACAACGGTACTACCGGTTTGTCGGTTGCATTTGACCTGCCTACCCAAATGGGCTACGATTCCAGCCATGAACTTTCGGAAGGGGAAGTAGGTAAATCGGGTGTTGCAATAGATACACTTAAGGATATGGAAATTCTATTTGATGGAATTGACCTTGAGAAAGTATCTACATCAATGACCATCAATTCTACCGCATCTATTTTATTGGGGATGTATATTGCCCTAGCGAAAAAGAAAGGCTCGGATGTAAAGAAGATATCCGGTACCATACAGAATGATATTTTAAAGGAATACGCTGCAAGAGGTACCTATATCTATCCTCCAACGCCTTCCATGCGCATTATTACCGATATTTTTGAGTATTGCAGCAAAGAAGTGCCAAAGTGGAATACTATTTCCATTTCGGGGTATCATATTCGCGAGGCGGGATCTACAGCCGTGCAGGAACTTGCGTTTACACTGGCTAATGGTCGCGAGTATGTGCAGGCAGCTATTAAAAAAGGCTTGGATATTAATGTATTTGCAAGGCGTTTGTCGTTCTTTTTCAATGCGCATAATAATTTGTTTGAAGAGGTAGCCAAGTTCCGTGCAGCAAGGCGTATGTGGGCAAAGATCACCAAAGACCTTGGCGCGACTGATGTGCAGGCACAGATGCTGAGGTTTCATACACAAACAGCAGGCTCTACACTCACAGCACAGCAACCACAGAACAATATTATTCGTGTAACCATACAGGCTTTGTCCGCAGTTATGGGTGGTACACAATCGTTACATACAAATGGCTTTGACGAGGCCCTTGCATTACCAACTGAAGAAGCAGCTCGCATTGCATTACGTACCCAACAGGTAATAGGCTATGAAAGTGGGGTTCCGCAAACGGTTGACCCGCTTGCCGGTTCTTATTTTATTGAGGCACTTACGAATGAAGTAGAAGCAAAAGCCTGGGAATACCTGAACAAGATCGAGAAGATGGGTGGCGCTGTAAAGGCAATTGAAAAGAGCTATATGCAAAACGAAATTGCAAGCTCGGCCTTTAAATACCAGGATGATATTGAGAAAGGAGAGAAGATAATTGTGGGTGTAAATAAGTTTGAGGTAGAGGAGAAGAGGCCGGAAAATCTGTTTACCGTTGATGATTCCATCCGCCAGTACCAGATCGATAAGATAAACAAGGTAAAAGCTGAGCGTAATAATGATAAGGTAAAAGCATCACTTACCTTGCTTGAAAAGAACGCAAGGGAAGATGTGAACCTGATGCCGGCAATTATTGAAGCTTGTGAGAATTACGTTACACTTGGCGAAATAGCTGATACCTTACGAAAGGTGTTTGGTTTGCATAAAAGTTAAAGGCTCATTTCATACTTATCAAAACCAAAGCCAAACCCATTGGGAGTAATTTTTACTATTTTCATTCCCAGCTTTTCAAAAAAGGCGTAAGTATATTGACTTGTCCATAAGGTAGCCTGACGGCTAGGAGCAATTTCTTTTATTTTATTTACGCGGTAATCAAAAAGCAATTTCCCGTATCCTTTGTTGTGGTGATCGGCATGCACCATGCCCCAATTCAGTTGCCCATTGTTCTCTCCCTTCATTAAATAGAAACCGGCAGCGCCAATAATTTCATTTTCAACCTCTAGTACATAAAAGTAAATGGCTTCGGCATAGGAAGGAACAGTGCCATTGTGGAGTGCGTCCAGCCAGTTATCAAGTTTTTCAAGTTCCTCTTGAGCAAAATACTTAGGTACGTTGCTGATGAATATTTCACGACACTTAATAGCGTCAGCAGGGGAATAAGGACGAATAGTCATAAAAAGGCGGGCTATTTTGGAGTCGTGTGCAGGGTATCTAGCAAATGGCTATTCTTGTCGGTGATAACGTAAACATCTTCGTTATCTTTTTTCATCAGGTACTTTTCACGGGCAAATTTTTCAAGACTGGCGGGATCTGTCTGCAATTCTTTTAGCTCTTCGTTTGCAATATCGGTTTGCTTTTGAAAATAGGTGCGTTCGGTTTTAAGTTTATTTATTTTATAAATAAGCTTGGCCTCCGATATAATGTCGTTTCTGTCGAAGAAACATAACCACACCAGAAAAAGCATGGTTGCCGTAAAATATTTATTACGCAAATAGCCAAGTATCTTTTTAATTGTAGGATGCATCTATATACAATTATGGAACGCAGATAAACGCAGATTTTTATGATCCAGTACGACTTCAGAGAATATCTTAATCAATCAGCGTCATCAGCGTTCTGTTTTATTACACTGAATAACGATACAAAAGTATAGCTAAAAAAAGCATCCTTTCTCTCTTTATAAGGTATTTTTTCAACAGAGTTTTTTTATAATTTAAAATCTTGCCTGTAACCTAAAAAAATTGCCCCGGGAAACCCGGGGCAATTTCTTTTCTTAATTCATTTGACCTTTACCACATTGCAATTGTTTGGGTGCTACCCGATACAGTAACAGTTTTGTTAGCGTTGCAATCGCCTAATGTGCCATAGTTGACTGTCATAGTAACAGAGTTGCCACCGGCAGGTGAAGTGCGAGTAATTGTAACAATACCTGCTTCAGGCCATGGACATCCGCCAGCCCACCATGGTAACACGGTAACATAAATAGGGCTGGCAATTGTAACGGTATAGCTATTACCATCTCTGGACATACCATGCCCGTTACCGCTAACCTCATAATACCATACATTATCGACCTGTGTAATTGCATTATTACGCGCAGCTACCCAGGTAGCTGTTTGACTATTAGGGTAGGTAATAGTAAGGTTAGCTGTAAAATTCCAGTTTTGATAACCATTTACATTATGCCCTTCATTGGTCCATGTTCTTGTTCCGGATATACCATTATCTCTTAAATAGTAATCCTTGAATGTAAGGGTTATAGTGTTGCCGGAGTCAGAATAGGCCTGGAACCATGATTCACCGGGGTGTTGCAGGCCCCAGTATACTATAATGGTACCTCTTCTGTTTCTCTTATCGAAACAAAAGCAATCAGTAGTACCAAATTCAATATGAATAACAGTATCCTGCGCACCACCAACTATGGTATCATTTCCTGTAACCTTTGCACAATCGCCATAAATTAAACTTAGTTTATGTGAAGCTTCCTTATCAGCGCTGCCGGAAGCAGATTGAGACTGCATTGAAGCATCTGCTATATTTTTCGAATCATTTGATGCATAGGTACCATTTGCATCATCTTCTGCTGCCATCACATTTTGGTTTGTATTTGTAACCGGCGCAGTTGCGTTATCTTTATGACATCCGTTAAGGGTAAGCCCCGCAACAGCCAGGCCCAGAATGCCACTTAATAAAATTTTTTGTGTTTTCATGACTTTTGATTTTATTGGTTAATTTTTAAAGAACCAGAGAACATTGAAAAAAAGAACCGGAGTTTTCTGTCATGCTTTTTATTTAAGTATTAGACCAGTTTAATTTGTAAATGCAATTTAGTGCCGTGATATGCCTGTGGTTTATAATTTTCTGTAAATAGCAGAAAACGCCTTGTAAACAAGTAAAGGGAATAGATGAAAAGAGGGGTAAATAGCCTAACTAAATGAAGTTATTAGAAAAAATGTCCCTTTAGGGACAAAAGCTTGGTAAAAAATGATCAACATGAGATTGCAATGTACCGGAGGTACTATCCTAGTTATATTGGGTTGTGCCGACGGCACATGATTGATGTTACGTATTAAATTGTTACCAAGCGGTTATGCCGCTGGCATATCATTTGTATATTTACACAAGGCAACCATTAAGATTAAATAAATCAAGCACAAAATTATATAATGAGATCTTTTATTGTCATATTATTATTAGTGGTACTTGATTCAAGTGGTCAAAATATACCGTTTGCCGATGGGTCTGAAATGGAACATAACAGAATAATCAAAAACAAAATAAAAAGTATCACCACTTATACTTATAATGGTGATTCTGCCTTAACTAAAGGTGTGAAAACTATGTATAAGGAGTATGATAAAAAAGGTAATCCAATAAAAGAAGATGAGTTTACGATCGACGGGAATTTGGATATGCAGACAATAAGTGTTAATAATAATGGGAAAATGAGTGATACTTCAAAACAATACAATATGAATGGAGAAGTAGTATATGAGTCAATCGGATTCTTTAATATGAAAGGGCAAGAGATCAAAGACATTTCTTATGGAAAAGGGCACATTAAAACAATAAATACGTATGAATTTGATAAAAACGGTGGGGTCATAAGAAATGACATGTTTGATTCAAATTCCAATTTGATTTATTACACCATTTATAAATATGATGAAAAAGGGCGTATGATATTAGATAGTGGAATTACATCAGATATTGATAATGGTAAGCGAATTTATTATTTAGATAGAAAATATGTGCATTGTTACAATGAGAATAAGCGTTTTAAAGTAACAAAGAACTATAATGGAAATAATGAATTGTCGGTCATTGATACAGAGAAATTTGATAGTAATTGGAACACTACTGAATATATAACTTATGATGCTAATGATGGAAGTATAAGGGGAAAACAGATCTCTGAATATTCGAAGGATGGAAAAGAAGTGAAATTTATTTGTGATAATGCTATCATACAAAGCTACTATGATAATAATGGAAATATAGTTGAAGAAATTGATTATAGGAGTGGCATAATAGAAGAACGGAAAAAGTATTATTATGAGTTTTATTAGTAAAGTAAATCACTAGTCTGTAGAATTCCTTTTTACAATTGCTTCAATCTGCATCAATTGCTCAGGGCTTAACTTCTCCAATTCTTCCTGGCTTAGTTTCAGGTTGTTTATTTGAATATAGTTATTTTGGTTGGCAATAATATTGTTGCCCTTGCTACCGGTATTGCGTAAGCCGGTGGCTTCAAAAAAGAATTTTATGGCGTTTACGTCACCCATAATACTTTTATTATAAAGTGCAGCCATCAGCGCCTGTTCCATAAACTTATATTGTTCTTTTCTTTCAATGTTCAATATGTTCGTTGCATGCTCTTTCAAATGCTTGCGAATAGTTACCAGGCTTAACCCTGTTTCTTTTGCTATTTCTGTTTTCGAGGGCATACGGTTTTTTGTCAGCAATGCCTTATTAATGACCGAACATATCTTGTCATGGTTTAGTTCCCATAATTCCTCATTTAAGTTTGCAGGTAAGGTTTCATGCACTTTATCTAACAAAGCAGATAATTCCTTCCCTTTCAGTTCTTTGAAAAGCCGTGCCTGTTCTTCTTTGAATAGCCCTTTTTCCTCCGGGCTAAGGTTATTATAGTCTTCGGCAGTTATAAAAGGTTGTTTGAAAAGGGCTTCAATTTTATTTTTAGATGCATCGGTTGTGTTCATGTGTAATATGAATGGTATTATCATGCAAATATCAATCTGATATAAACATTACGTTTATATTATGTAACATAATTATTAACAGCCCATAAAACCTGGCAAATAAAAAACATCAAAATAGGGGGTTTCTGTTTTTTGAGGCACTGAAACCCTTAATATGTTTATAATCAATTAGTTGACGATTTTAAAAGGGCTAAAAACGGAAACCCCCTGAAACACCTTGCCGCCCTTGGCGGAATGTTGAATTTTAAATGCTTAATGCTTAATGAAGGAACCGGGACAAAGAAAATGAATAGAACACGGATAACGCGGATATTCACTGATATTTATCTGTGTTTATCTTGTTTAATAATCTGCAGTATCTGCGTTCTATTGACTTGTTGAATAAAGATTCATTTTTCACGTTGTACCGTATTAAAACAAGTGTAAATTTGGGGCGCAGTTCTAAAAAAAAGTATTCTATATGACGACCTTCAAACAACAACTCACATCATCGGTAGGTAAAAAAGTAGTAATGGCCGCAACGGGTTTATTCCTGTGCGTGTTCTTGCTTGAACATTTGTATGGCAACATACTGCTTTACTTTAACGATGGTGGCAAGGCTTTTGATGAATATTCGCACGATGCGGTGCGTAACATACTTATACGTATTATAGAAATTGTATTGTTTGCAGCAATCATTATTCACGTTGTGCAGGCGCTTATAATTACCAACGATAACAGAAAAGCCCGCCCGATAAAATATGCTGTGCCAACCTCACATGAGGGTAGCTCATGGTTCTCACGCAATATGGGCTTAACTGGTTCAGTAGTATTGTTCTTTATTGTAATTCACCTGTACCATTATTTCTTCCCTTATCGTATTCTGCATAATACCAATGGGCACACGATATCTCAAATGGTAAAAATTGGTTTCCAGGATCCAGTATATGTAGCTATATATGTAATAGGTGTTACTTTTTTGTTCTTTCACCTGAACCATGCGTTCAGGTCAGCTTTTCATACCTTAGGCTTAAACAACAAAAAATATACCCCGGTATGGCAAATGGCGGGTAGTGCATTCGCATGGATCATGTGGATAGCTTTTGCTTCTTTCCCCATCCTTTTTTACTTCGGTATCGCTGGAAAATCAATAGTAATATAAACTTTTGACTTTACGAACTTTATAAACTGACTGTATGGCATCATTAGATTCAAAAATTCCCGGCGGAGAGCTGGAAGATAAGTGGACGACCTACCGTTCAACCGTAAAACTGGTTAACCCTGCCAACAAACGCCATTTGGAAATTATTGTGGTGGGTTCGGGCCTTGCAGGTGCATCGGCAGCTGCTTCACTGGCAGAACTTGGGTATAAAGTAAAAGTATTTTGTTTCCAGGATAGTCCGCGCCGTGCGCACAGTATTGCTGCACAGGGTGGTATAAATGCGGCGAAGAACTATGCAAACGATGGTGATAGTACCTTCCGTTTGTTTTACGATACTATTAAAGGTGGTGACTTCCGTGCAAGAGAGGCGAATGTTTACCGCCTTGCTGAAGTAAGTGCCAACATTATTGACCAATGCGTTGCACAGGGCGTTCCTTTTGCAAGAGAATACGGAGGATTGCTTGACACCCGTTCATTTGGTGGTGTGCAGGTATCGCGTACATTTTATGCACGCGGACAAACGGGACAGCAATTATTATTAGGTGCGTATAGTGAGCTTAACCGCCAGATAGCTAAGAAACAGGTTAAGATGTACAACCGCCACGAGATGCTTGAGGTTGTTACAATTGATGGTAAGGCACGTGGTATTATTGCCCGTAACTTAATTACCGGTGAAATTGAAAGACATTTTGGTCATGCAGTTGTATTGGCTTCAGGTGGATATGGCAACGTGTTCTATTTATCTACCAACGCAATGGGTTGTAATGTAACTGCTGGTTGGAAGGCATATAAGAAAGGTGCTTTTTTCGGAAACCCTTGCTTTACACAAATTCACCCTACATGTATTCCAATCTCAGGCGATCACCAATCTAAGCTTACCCTGATGTCAGAATCATTGCGTAATGATGGAAGGGTGTGGGTTCCTAAAAAGAAAGATGATCCTCGTAAGCCGCAGGATATTCCTGAAGAAGAAAGAGATTATTTCCTGGAAAGGCGTTACCCCGCTTTTGGTAATCTTGTTCCGCGCGACGTTGCATCTAGAGCTATTAAGGAAAGATGTGATGCAGGTTATGGAGTAGGTACTTCAAAACAAGCTGCATATTTAGATTTTGCCGCTTCTATCAAGAGACTTGGCGAGTCGGTTGTAAGTGAAAAATATGGCAACCTGTTCGAAATGTATGAAAAGATAACAGGCGAAAACCCGTATAAAGTTCCTATGCGTATCTATCCTGCAATCCACTATACAATGGGTGGCATTTGGGTAGATTATAACCTGATGACAACCGTACCGGGTTTATATGCATTGGGCGAATGTAATTTCTCTGACCACGGTGCAAACCGTTTAGGTGCATCTGCGTTAATGCAGGGCCTTGCTGACGGATACTTTGTGTTACCATATACTATTGGTGCTTACTTAGCTGATGAAATAGCAACCAAGCCTATACCTACCGATCACCCTGCATTTGCAGAGGCTGAAAAGGCAGTTAAGGATCGTATTGAAAAACTAATGTCAGTTAAGGGTAAAACATCCGTAGAACATTTCCACAAGCGTTTAGGAAAAATAATGTGGAACAACTGCGGTATGGCCCGTAATGAAAAGGGATTACTTGAAGCGAAAGCAGCTGTAAGGGCATTGAGAGAAGAATTCTGGAAAGATTTACGTGTATTAGGTACTGATAAAGAATTCAATCCTGATCTGGAAAAAGCAGGTCGTGTAGCTGACTTTATGGAGCTTGGCGAACTTATGATAGACGATGCATTGAACCGCAAGGAATCATGTGGTGGCCACTTCCGAGAGGAATCGCAAACTGAAGAAGGTGAAGCAAAACGCGACGATGCAAACTTTGCTTACGTAGCAGCATGGGAATATAAAGGAATGGATAAGCCAGCTGAATTACATAAGGAAGAATTGAAATTTGAAAAAGTACATTTAGCTCAGCGGAGTTATAAGTAAATAGGTTCATAACATATGCGTTGTTAAAGACGCAATAATCTTCTCTACCCCCATGAAAAAGAAGATAGAAGAGGCATCTACCAATAATGGTATACCTGTATCAATTTCTATTGGCCCAACGCTTGAAGCCGAGGGCATAAGCGCTCCTAAAGGAGTTAACGTCCCGCGGTTACTATACATTTGCACGCTTGCAATTTTAAATGCATTGCTTGTAGGCGTGGTAGCTAAAATAATGGTTGAACTCATCAGCCTTGTAACGGGCATTGCATTCTATGGTAAAATACAGTCGGGAGAAGTTTCTCCTGTCGGAAATCACTTGGGTATATGGGTAATATTTGTACCGATTATTGGTGGAGTATTAGTCGGTTTCATGGCTCGTTATGGTTCTAAGGCTATTCGTGGCCACGGTATTCCTGAAGCAATGGAACAGGTGCTTACAAATGACAGCAAGATACATCCCATTGTGACATTATTAAAACCACTTTCCGCAGCAATCTCGATCGGCACCGGTGGCCCTTTCGGTGCAGAAGGACCCATTATTGCTGCCGGCGGCGCTTTTGGTTCACTTATTGGCCAGATATTAAAGATAACTGCGTACGAAAGAAAGATATTGCTAACGGCAGGCGCTACAGCAGGTATGGCCGCCATATTTGGTAGCCCTGTTGCAGGTATTATGCTTGCTATTGAATTGTTGTTGTTTGAATTTTCACCACGTTCTATTATCCCGGTTGCATTAGCATGTATTACCGGTGCTGCATGCCATATCTTTTTCTTTGGCTACCATCCTATGTTTAGTATGCCCTATGTGCCTGCGCCAAACATTCCTCAGTTGATTGTATACGTTTTGTTGGGTGCTGTGGTTGGTGTTTTCTCCGTTGGCGTTACCAAAATTGTTTATGCTGTTGAAGATGCTTTTGAAAAACTGCCTATTCATTGGATGTGGTGGCCGGCTATCGGGGCAGTGGCTGTAGGAGTAGTCGGATACTTTGCACCATCAACAATGGGAGTAGGGTATAGTAATATAAGCGGCATTTTAAGTGGAAACATGAGTGTGAATATATTGCTTGTGTTCTGCCTGCTTAAGTTTATATCGTGGGCAATATCTTTAGGTAGCGGAACATCAGGCGGTACACTTGCGCCTTTATTTACTATTGGTGGTGCCTTAGGTGCATTGCTGGCAATTGGAACAAATCAGATATTCCCGGTGCTTGGATTAAGCGCTTCTATAGCCGGTTTGATAGGGATGGCTGCCATGTTCTCAGGCGCTTCAAGGGCGTTCCTTACAGCAGTTATTTTTTCATTAGAAACTACCCAGCAACCCCATTTGCTATTACCGCTTTTAGGGGGCTGTGCTGCAGCGTACTTTATTTCCTTTGTAATGATGCGCAGTACTATTATGACAGAAAAGATATCGCGCCGTGGCGTTAATACACCTGAGACTTATACTCCGGATGTGCTTAATAGCTACCAGGTGAAAGATGTTTTAAAAGAACAGGTAATTGTATTGAGTAGTGACGATACTATAGCACGGGCCCGCGAGTTTATTCATGAGCCAGGCGCTACAAACTATAGTAAGTCGTATGCGGTTATAAAAGAACTACATGAAGATACTTTGGTAGGAATATTGACTGCCCACGAAATATTCAGTTCAACATATAAGCCAGAAGAGAAGGTTAGTAAATTGATAACAAAACCTCCTATTACAATTAACGATACGGATAGCCTTAAGAAAGCAGTAAATAGTATGATAAGAAATAACGTAGACCTACTGCCCGTTGTAAAGGATGGAGATAAGGATCACCTTGTTGGGCTACTTACATACAGACAAGTACTGGAAGCGTTTGAATTGGAAAGGAAAGAATCAGAAGATAGAGATCTATCTATCTCGGTAAGAAATAAAGGCTTGCGTATGTTTTTAAGGGGAAGAAGGTATTTACGCAGGTAATAACACTTTCCGTTTCTGGCTACCATAATTCTGATTATAACGAAGATTAAAAGGAACTCCTCCTTTAATGTTTAAATTAGGTGAAAAGTACCGGAATGGAATCTCAGCAGGTATTAAGAACTGAAGTTGTTATAGTCGGGGCAGGGCCAACAGGCTTAAGTATGGCGGTTCAATTGCTTCGGTATAATATTGACTTTATAATACTTGAAAAAAATGAGAAAACCACTCCCCTCTCAAAAGCACTGGTAGTGCAAGCCCGATCACTTGAAATATTTCAGGAGATAGGGTTAGCTGAAAAGGCTATAAAAGAAGGGCAGATCACTACTGGCCTTAATATGTTCTATAAAAGTAAGCTGAGGGCAAAGGTCAATATTAATAAGTTGGGTGAGGGGCTGAGTCAGTTCCCATACGCTTTATCGCTCGAGCAGAGTAAAACAGAAACTCTTTTAGTTGATTACCTGAAAGAGAACAATAGAACCATAAGGTGGAAATCGGAATTTAAAGGATACGAACAGGTAGATAATAGAGTTATAGTTTCGTTCAATGATGAAACAGGTCAAGAGAGAAAAATAGAAGCTCAATATCCTGTTGGTTGTGATGGTGCCAGTAGCATGGTCAGGCATAAAATGGGATTAGAATTAAAAGGCGATACTGTGCCAAGAATGTTTTATGTGGCCGATGTGAAACTTAGAAGTTCTGTGATCAACAAGAATGAACTGTTCATGTTCCTGTTCAAGAAGGGGTTTATCATTTTCTTTCCGATGGAAGGTGAAGGCCATTACCGTATAGTTGGTATTCTTCCTGATGCAGACGAAAGCAAGGAGTACAAATTTGAAGATATTGAACCTTCAATAAAGCACCAGATAGGTGTTTCTGTGGATTTTGAAGAATTAGGGTGGTTCTCAAGTTATAAGGTACATAGTCGTAAAACAGACTCTTTTGGGAATGAAAGAAGCTACATAGCAGGCGATGCTGCCCATATTCATACACCTGCAGGTGGGCAAGGAATGAACACTGGAATACAGGACGTATATAACCTGGCCTGGAAACTTGCTTTTGTAATTAAAGGAGAATTAAATCCGGAATTTTTAAAAACATATAGTATTGAAAGAGCGGAAAATGCAAAGAACCTACTGGAGACAACTGATAAGTTATTCGACGCCATGGCTGGGGAAAACGGTTTCTGGAATTTTATAAGACTAAATATTCTGCCTGTAATAGTGCATTTAGTAACGCAAAACCCAATTGCAAAAAAATGGATATTCCCATTGATATCTGAAACTGGTATCAGGTATAAAGAAAATGAACTTATAATTGGCAGTACAATTAAGAAAGTTAAGGCTGGAAACAGAATGCCATATTTTACTTTTCCGCAAGGCGATAATATATTTGATTACCTAAGAGAGCCTGCATTTAAGCTTTTATTTTTCGGGCAGAATAAGCAAGTGGAACTGAATACCGGAAAGATCAAAACTGTTAAGCACTCTTTTCAATATATACCAAAGGCTTTATTTGGTAACCATGCTGACTTCTATATTTTATTACGCCCTGATAATCATATTTCATATATAGGTAAGGACATAAGGCAATGCCGTGATTTATTCAGTAGGCTGAACACCTGATTAAAATTGAATGAATTACCTTTGTAGCATGAACAGCATAGCTGAACTGATAGAGCATATTAAAAAGGAAGGGCACTTACCACATCACGACCCCAAAGAATTACTTGATAAACTAAAGCATAAGGGTGGTGAATTTATTGCCAATGTTGAGATAGAGGGTAAGGGTACGAAAGAAGCTTTTCATTTAATGGTGCAATCTACCTTTCATGGTAAAGAACTTACACATGAGGAAAAAGTTCAGATTGGGAACCAGATGAAAGATACATTGAAGACGGTTGATCTGGTTGTGCTTGCTATAGTGCCGGGTGGTACCGTATTCTTTATCCTGGCTAATTTCCTTAAGCTGAACAAATACATTATTCCATCTGCATTTCTTAAAAAGCAGGATGACATAGCTTCAAAATAATGCCAAATACGATTTAGGTTAGTGCCCCATTTCAGACAGGAACCTGATACGCATCAGGCGAATATCTTCTTCGGTATAATCTTCGTTTCCAAGCTCTGCCAAAGCAGCGTCCAGTGAATCAGAATCAGCCGTGCGGAAGTAGTCAAATACTTCATCCTGCCTGTCATCATCAATTACCTTATCAATATAATACCTGATGTCTACCTTAGTACCTGATGATACTATTGTTTCAATTTCGTGTAATAAGGCAGGCAATGCAAGGCCCTTGCCTTTTGCCATATTTTCAAGATCAACCTTTCTGTCAATACTCTGAATAATATAAACCTTCAGGCCTGATTTATTTACAACCGATTTTACAACAATATCCTGCGGGCGTTCTATTTCGTTTTCCTCAACATACTTGGCTATAAGTTCTACAAAAGCTTTTCCGAATTTATCCGCCTTATTTACACCAACGCCTGTAATGTGTGCCAACTCTTCAAGGTTCACCGGGTAATGTGTTGCCATTTCCTCTAATGATGTTTCCTGGAACACAACGAAAGGTGGTAGTTTCAATTTAGCAGCAGTTGATTTACAGAGATCTTTAAGTAAAGCGTATAAAGTTTGATCAGTAGCACCACCACCTTTTTGAGCAGCAGCCATCATAATATCCTCTTCATCGTCGCTCTCGCCACTATAGTCATGGTCCTTGGCAAGCATAATAGAATGTGGTTTCTTAATAAAGTCCTTACCGGTCTTGCTAAGGCTTAATACTCCATATGCTTCAATATCTTTTATTACAAAATCCATTACCAACGCCTGGCGGATAATTGCATTCCAGAATTTTTCATCCTTGCCATGCTCTACACCGTCTCCGAATATTTCTAGCTTATCATGCTTGTACGATTTTACTGCAGAGCTTAAATTGCCTAACAATACATCTACAATATGTTTTGACTTGAACTTTTCTTTGGTTTCCTGAATTACCTCAAGCAACAATTGTAAGTCATCTTTTCCTTCAAACTGTGTTTTAGGGTTCAGGCAATTATCACATTGGCCGCAATTCTTTTCATTATATGTTTCGCCAAAGTAGT
This sequence comes from Bacteroidia bacterium, assembly GCA_035486275.1. Taxonomy (GTDB): domain Bacteria; phylum Bacteroidota; class Bacteroidia; order JABEUT01; family JABEUT01; genus JABEUT01. The sequence continues at coordinate 10,810 of DATHNG010000217.1, read as the reverse complement.
GTAACAGCATTTTACGGCGACATACAGCACTTTCAGCAAATGCAATAGTTTCCTGTATCAGTTGCCTGCCAATTTCCTGTTCTGCAACAGGCTTATCCTTTAAAAATTTCTCAAGTTTCCTTACATCCTCATAACTATAAAAGGTAATACACTTTCCTTCGCCACCATCACGACCCGAACGGCCTGTTTCCTGGTAATAGCTTTCAAGGCTCTTGGGAATATCGTAGTGAATAACGTATCGTACGTCTGGTTTATCAATACCCATACCAAAGGCAATGGTTGCAACCATTACGTCCACATCTTCCATCAAGAACTTGTCCTGTGTCTGGTCACGTGTTGGTTTATCCATGCCTGCATGGTAGGGCAATGCCTTAATACCATTAACCTGCAAGGTCTGAGCAATTTCCTCTACCTTTTTACGGCTTAAGCAGTAAATAATGCCCGATTTACCTGTATGCTGGCGAATGAACTTGATGATCTCTTTAGCAGCGTTTTGCTTGGTGCGTACTTCGTAATATAAATTTGGCCTGTTAAATGAAGACTTGAAGACAGCCGCATCCTGAATATCAAGGTTCTTCATAATGTCCTCCTGTACCTTAGGGGTAGCAGTTGCCGTTAGAGCTATAATAGGTACGCGGCCAATTTGTTCTATAAGTGGTCTTAATTTTCTGTACTCCGGGCGGAAATCGTGTCCCCATTCTGATATACAGTGTACTTCGTCAATAGCGAAGAAGGATATTTTAACCTTTTTAAAGAATGCAACATTAAGTTCCTTGGAAAGAGATTCAGGCGCTACATACAAAAGCTTTGTTTCGCCTTTTATTACTTCATCTTTTACCTTATTTATCTGAGATTTTGAAAGCGATGAATTTAAAAAGTGGGCAATACCATCTTTAGCGCCAAATGTGCGAAGAATATCTACCTGGTTCTTCATCAGGGCAATAAGTGGTGAAACAATAATGGCAACACCGTCGCTTAAAAGGGCAGGTAATTGGTAACAAAGTGATTTACCCCCACCGGTCGGCATAATAACAAAGGTATCTTTCCCGTTAAGTACATTCTTAATAATTGCTTCTTGCTGATCTTTAAACTTTGAAAAACCAAAGAATGTTTTTAAATGTTCCTGAAGGGAGATATCCTTTTCGGTTGCCGTTCCCATAATTTATATTTTTGTAGCGTAAATATAATAAAATTCGGGCATATCGCAATGGCATTAAGAGATGAATTAAGGTTTTATATGATTGATTGCCATTTTTTAAAGACCAATGCCAAATTACAGCTATAATTGCTTACCTTATAAAGTGGAAAATACAATTAATAAAAGAAATGCAGGCCCTAAACAGGCTATTTTATGGTGGTAATGAAAAAGAGGTTCTTAATTGTATGTTGTATTTTCAACTTGCTTTTTATAAGCGGAATAAAGGCTTCAGTCGGGCCTATTGATACGACAATAAAGCATGATGTTACGCTTGGCTATACGTTGGGTATGCTTAGCCCATTTAATATATGGGAGAAAGAATCGTGGAAAGTGGATACTAGTATAGATGATCTTGAATACTATACCTCTCATTATAGTCTGGGTAACCCAGGTTTGCCATTGGTACCCGTTATCTTTAACTGTACACCTTCTCCTTTAGGTTTTTATTATGGCCCTGATTATCTTTCGAGTTATTTCAAGAACGACTCTACGCTGAGGTATTACAATACACGTGCCCCGTATCTTAATTTCTTTTATGTTACCGATCCTACAATTCATCAATTCCTTGATTTAACACTTACGCAGAACTTCGGTAAAAAGCTTAATGTAGCTATAGGGTTTAAACGTGTCAGGTCTGATGGTATTTATTTGAACCAGTCGAGTAATTTGAACCAATTGAACGTTACCCTGAACTATCGCTCCAAACGATATATGTTGTTATTCGATGCAATTTATAATGCATCGAAATTTGATCAGAACGGAGGAATATATAATGATTCAAATTTCATTAACCCTAATTACTCATCAGAAAGGCTCGCTACTCCGGTCAACCTTGCATCGGCCCGCAGTACAGAGCGTCAAACGTCATTCAGGCTTCAACAGTTTTATTTTTACGGATATAACAGTCCTGATTCAGGTAAAGAGGATCCGCTAATGTATGTTTCGCATACTGCACGAATATCAGGTAATTCAAGAATATATAACGACTATACGATTGCAGATGATTCTTCAGGCTTCTATCCTCGCTTTTATAATAATGTTGATACTACATATGATTCTCTGCGGTACGATCAATTTATAAATGATTTCTCTATCGGGTCTGCAAAGGGCTGGAACAAGATATTGAAGTGGGACGCAGGAATAGAAGACCAATGGGTTCATTTTACAGAATATGGAGGAATCTCGGGCCGTACTAAAAATGAAACAGACACTTTGCTTTATAAACTGCTGCACGATTCTGTATTCAGTAATGTTATTGTTCACGCACGTGCGTATAATACGTTTGCGAATGGCCATATTTTATTTGATGCTGAAGGCTCCGATATTTTTGCTGGCACTCAGCATGGTGACATACAAGGTTCAGCACATTTAGGCTGGAAGCCTGACTCATTGAGATTAATTAAGTTAAGCGAGCAATATTCATACCAGACACCCGGACTTATTTATGAATTATATAGTGGCAATAATTTTGAATGGCAAAATAATTTTAATAAAATAACCACTATTACAAGTTCTCTTGTATATGAAGATGCCCAATGGCATGTGAACCTCGGTGGCGAAGTAAGCCAGGTACAGAACATGGTATATTTTGCACCTGCAACTCTGAATTCTATTCCACTGCAGACCCAGGACCTGATTAATATTTATAAAGCATATATAACAAAGAACTTTACAATAGGGAAGTGGCATTTGAATACAAAAGAAATATTTCAATATGTAAAAGATGCCTCAACAATTGCAAAAGATTATGAGCCAATATACCTTCCGAAATTGGTGGCAGAAAATTCTGTTTTCTATGAAAATTACCTATTCAAGCATCACATGTTACTAAGGGTTGGTGTGGATGTGTTTTATAATTCTTCGTACTACGTATATGCATACCAGCCAGTTATTAGCCAGTATTATGTGCAGAACAATGTTAAAATGGGGAATTATTTCTACTTCGATCCATTTATAACTTTCCGTATACGCACATTCCGGATGTTCCTGAAAATGGAGAATGTTACTTCACCCTTCCTGCAGACCAGTTCATTTTATGGTTACGCCCTGCATTATCCAATGCCCGACCAGGTTCTCCGTTTTGGTATTAACTGGGATTTCTGGAACTGATAAGTAACCCGTACTTATTTTTTCTTTTCATGCTCTATTACCCACTTAGCGTTAAGGGTAATGGCAGAATCTAAAGGTATACCGTCTTTTCTAGCTCCTTCTGCAACCTTTGCAAGCCAGTTCTTGTCATTCCTAATATAAACTCTCAGGGCACTCAGCCTGCTGTTGTAAATTGAATCGGCCTGTTTTTTTGGCATGGCGTTTGTACCTTTGAACATATCGTAGGTGTCATTAATAAAGCCCCAGCCCACAGTAGCCAGGTTAGGTGTTGTAACCAGGAGCATAACTACATCGCTTTTTTCAATTTCATCCTTCAGTTCATCTTTTGTGGGTTGAATATGATCAGGTCTTTTGTAGTAATACCAGAATCTACTATCAGCAGAAAATCCGTTTTTAATATCATACCCCGCATCTAATCCCCAATAAAAGCTATCACCAACACTTAGCATCTTGGGTCTTGTTTTAGTTGTGTCATGCTCAAAAGCAATATCAGGGTAAGCCATTAACGGGCTCTTCAGCCTGAAAAGAAGGTTCATAGAATTCTCTACATCAATATCGAAAAGTGAATCTCTGTGCAAGGCAATGCTTTTCCATATTGCTTTTGGCATGGTAATGTGGCGAACCGCTTCAAGGTATTTAACCAATGAATCGCCTGCAACGGCTGCACCATACATACTCCAGTGAACACCATTCTTAGGCTCCAGCGGATATTTCGATTTGTTTTTGTTTGCAATAAAGTAGCTATTGAAATCAATGTAATGGATGTTCGATTTTTTCAAGAGGTCAAGGTAAGTGTCATAGTTTGTATGGCCTTTGGTGGTATTAATTCTGTCAGGCATATATTCGGGGTAATACAAAGCCTTACTAGGTGCTATTACCAGTAAAAGTGTTTTGTTGAGCTTGGCCAGGGTGTCATTTATAAATTGCAGTTTATCCATGGTCTGTTCAATGTTCTCTTTACCTAAAAAGTCGGTGCCATAGTAACCATCAATATAATGTGTTTCAAATAAATAACCATTCTTACCACCTACAATAAACTCAGCATGCGCCAGGTTAAACAGGTCGTAATCAACCTCGTTGTGAAGCTTTACAAATGCACTTCTGAATCCGAAAGAGTCATTAATTATTTTTTCTTTTTGCGCCTGGTAGGTTCCGTCGAACCAGTTTTTTGCGGAAAATACAGGTACTGTATCTACTGCATCAGTGGCACCGTTAAGCTTATGTAGCTTTATGAAACCGGTATGGCTTTGCAGTAAGGGCACAAAGAGGCAGGCAATTAATATTGCGTACAGAATTGAACGATATTTTGCTGCACTATTCTGCATCAGAACCTGAAATATATAAATGGGTTAAAGTCTGAAGACGTTATGGAACTGGCCGCTAAAAGAATAAGTATACCCGATACAACTGCAAGCACCGTGTGCCTGGTGTTCGTGTACTCATTAAAATAAACAGCATCTTGTATCTTTTGCCCGCGTTTGAAATACGTGAAAAAAGCAAAGAACGCTGCAATGAAAAACAGGGTGTAAAACTTTGCATCGAACATGGCTAAATGGCTTTCAGTAAAGTGAAAACTGAACAGCCGTTTTATATAGATAAAAGCATCGTGCAGCTTTTCAACCCTGAAGAATACCCAGCCAATAGCTGCAATAAAAAAGGTTAGAATAGTACTAAGCAGTTTGCCCATTTTCTGAAATATGCTGAGCAGGAATATCCTTTCTATTACCAGGAAAAAACCATGATACGCCCCCCAGAAAACAAAACTCCATGATGCGCCATGCCAAAGGCCCGATGCTAAAAATACAAGCCAAAGATTAAAGTAAAGCCTTAGTTTGCTGTTTACTCTGTTGCCGCCCAGTGGTATATAAAGGTAGTTCTTCATCCAGTTACCAAGGGTTATATGCCAGCGCCGCCAGAACTCAGTTATACTTTGCGAAGTGTAAGGGTTGTTGAAATTCTCTGGGAAACGGAACCCCATTATTTTTCCAAGCCCGATGGCCATGTCGGAGTAACCCGAAAAATCAAAATATATCTGGAATGTATAAGCGAGTATACCAATCCACGCTGTGTACGAATCGAGCGTTGCGTAACTATGCGCATCACCAAATATTGCAGTTGCCTGTTCACCCAATACATTAGCTATTAGCACTTTTTTCGATAGCCCAATGGTAAACCTGTAAAAGCCCATTAACCTGTTGTCGGTTGTTTCGTACTCGCTGCGGTCGGTTATCTGGTCAGCAAGTTCGTGGTAACGTATAATAGGCCCGGCTATAAGTTTCGGGAATAGGATAATATACAACTGGTAATCCCAGAAATTCTTTAGCGGCTTGTGTACACCTCTGTAAACATCTACTACATATGTTATAGTTTCGAAGGTATAAAACGAAATCCCCAGCGGAAGAACAAGCTTGGTCCAGGTAATTTCGTGGGAATGAAAAAGATGTGTAAGCAACACATTTACATTTTCAATAAAAAAGTTGGAATACTTAAAGTAAATAAGCAGCCCAAGGTTAACAGCTACCGAAAGCGTCAGCATGAGCCTGCGGTACAGGCGGGTTTCTGTTTTCGACATCCACCGCACCAGGTGAAAATCGAGAAAGGTAGTGAACAGTATTACAAAAATGAACTTAGGCGCGCCCCAACTGTAAAACAGTATGCTGGCTATCAGTATTAGCCCGTTCTTGTACTTTTTATCTATCAGGAAATAGGCAAGCAAAAAAACAGGCAGGAAATAGAACAGGAAAATAATGCTGCTGAATACCATGCCCCTCTATGACTTAATAATTGCTGTTGCCATACGTGTTAACCTGAGCATAAAAATAGAAAATTTAAAGAAAGCAGTGAATTGAATGCATTATCGTGCCCCTTTTTCCGCTCGCTCGGCTGGCAAGCGTTTCCTTCTATATTATAGTTTAACTCTATTTATTTGTATATTTGTTCTACAAACACTCAAACCATTTTAACCATGAAAAAGAATACTTACTTAGTTTCTTCCTTATTTGCGTTGGCGGTTACATTACCGTTTACAAACGCAACAGCCCAAACCTATGATATAAAAACCATAGCCGGTAATGGCACTGCAGGTTTTGCAGGCGATAATGGCAATGCTACTGCAGCTGAATTAAATAACCCTTCAGGGGTTTGCGCCGATGCCTCCGGTAATATTTATGTTGCCGACGTTAGCAACAATCGTATACGTATGATAACCAGCAGCGGTCTTATTACAACCATAGTTGGTAATGGCACAGCCGGGTTTGCCGGTGATAATGGCGCAGCTACAGCAGCTGAATTAAATGGCCCTTCCGGAGTGTGTTTCGACTTGTCGGGCAACTTATACATTGCTGACGAGGGTAACTACCGTATCCGTAAGGTAACTACTGCAGGTATAATAACAACTGTTGCAGGTAATGGTACTAAAGGGTATGCAGGCGACAATGCCGCAGCTACCGCGGCCAAGTTAAATAATCCTTCTGGTGTTGCTGCACTGGACGTAGCCGGTAATCTTTATATTGCCGACCAGGATAACAACCGCGTTCGTATGGTAAGCGCCGGTGGTACTATAACAACCGTAGCCGGTAATGGTTCTTATGGCTATTCAGGTGATAATGCTGCGGCTACTGCAGCAGAATTAGCTGTTCCAATGGGTGTAGCGCTTGATGCATCGGGCAATTTATATATTGCTGATAATTCCAACAGTCGTATCCGCAAGGTTAGCACAGGTGGTACAATTACTACAGTAGCAGGCAATGGTACTGCAGGTATGGCCGGTGATAACGGTGCAGCTACTGCTGCCAAGTTAAATTATCCTGAAGGAGTGGCTGTAGATAAGTCTGGTAACATTTATATTGCTGACTTTAGCAACAGTCGTGTCCGTATGGTTAACACCGCAGGTACTATTTCAACTATTGCCGGTGATGGCTCTTTTGGCTTTACTGGCGATAATGGCCCTGCTGCCAATGCTGAACTAAATTATCCTGCGGCTGTTACGGCTGACCTTAATGGCAATATATACCTGGCCGACCTCGATAATGAGCGTGTTCGTGAACTAACAATTGTTTCGGGTATAAATGAAGTGTCTCTCGCTAATAGCAGCGTAAAGATCTCACCTAACCCTAACAATGGCGCCTTTATTGTTTCATTACAGCAGGTAAATAGTATGGCCAAGATAGAAGTATATAATATTATTGGTGAAGAAGTATACCAGGCGACTGTAAACCCTAATACCACACAGGTAAATATGGGCTCGGCAGTAGCAGGTATTTATTTATACAGGGTATTAACATTGAACGGAGCTCTTGCCGGAAGCGGTAAGTTTATTGTTCATTAAAAAAAGAACTGTTTTTTAGGTTATTTAAATGGGCTGCATTTGCAGCCCATTTTTTGTTGATGAACTACCTGAATTGAATGAAAGGGTGTTTCAGGGGGTTTCTGTTTTCAGGCCCTTTTTATTCGTCAATTAGTTGATATTCAATTTATTAAGTGTTTCTACCCTTCAAAAAACCGAAACCCCCCTTTATGCCCCTGAATACACAATACGAATACTTCAATGCTAAGTATTTGGGGCTGTAAATTCCCTTCATGGGAGGGGTGGGGCTCCCTGCTTGCTCCCGAGCACTCCGGACTAACCCGCACCCACCTTTTACCTGGTTACTGATTTCTTGCCACTAAGGCACTAAGAACACAAAGTTTCACTAAGCACTTTTTTCCGGCTAGGATTCCTAATTCGTAATTGAATGACGGGTTACACTTTTTGAATTTGTAACCCGTCAATATGCTGATAATCAATAATTATGTTGCGCGAAATTTCTGCATTTTGTAACCCGTCCCCTTTTTTAAATTCCCTCTTCTTCTTTCTTTTATCTTGACATAAACCTGCGCCAGCAAGCATGAACTCCTTTGAAATGAAATATTCGACTTGTGAATAACAAACAAAAGGTCAAGACTGCTTAGTAATGCGGGCAAAACTACGTCCTTCTTCGCTAAACTAAACGAACTCGTCCCTAATACCTGGGGACTCAAACAGCGTTTAGTTTTAACGCTACGGCAAACTTGTTTTGTTACCTGCATTTCTAAGAGGTCAGTAATAGGCAATTCCATCTGTTATTACCCTCACTTGTTTCAAGGAGAGGGTAGGGTGAGGTCCAGCCTGAATGCAAGAAGAGGGATTATTTGTGTGCCTGTACAACACAAATGTAATCCCTCTTCTGATTTTTGAAAAGCTAAACCAACTACACTTTTCAACTACCTATATAAGCCAGAGTAACCAGAGAACTAAAAGTATAAGTGCAACGATCAGTAACAGGTTAATAAGTATGCCTATTCCGAAATCGCCGGTAAGAATACCTATTAGCCACAATACCAGTATTACAGTTATAACCAGCCAGAACAAACTATGTACACGCGGGCCGTCATCCTGGGTTGTGCCTGCCACGGTTTGCGGTGCATTTTCTATATGCGCAATGTTCTTTGTAAGTAAAGCAGGGGTGCTTATTATAGAATGTATGGCTTTAAAATTGACATTCTTCATAGCACTTTTCAAGGTGCGCTTGTTTTCGGTCGGGCTAATGCTTGCAACTGAACTGCCTGCAGACACCCTGTTGTCGGCAACAATGGTATTGTTGTTAGGGTCGGTTGCATTGGCAGCTGAAGGCGCAATTGCTGTTGCAGGGGCCGAAATGTTCTTACTCTTATCAACTATGGTAAGTTGTTTGGGGTTAACGTTTTCGCGCTTGCTGTTTATGTCGACGTAATAGCCTTTGTTATAATGCCTTTTTGTTAATGAAAGGCCTGCGCCCTGGTTGCACGATGATAGTAATACGCATCCACCAAGTAGCATTGCGATTGAAGAAAGTAATGTTTTCATTGTTGTTAGATTTTAAAGTGTTGAATTAAATTGTTTTATAAAGCATCTCTGCCACGTATTACTCTTAATAATATGGCTACTATGGCAAGTACCAATAAAATGTGAATAAGGTACCCACCTGAATAAGCAAAAAAGCCGATGGCCCAAACCAAGACCAGTATTACGGCTATAACGTACAGCAGATTGTTCATAGCGTTTGATTATTTGGTTAATGATGTAAAATTATATGGCATGCTTTTCTTTAACCCTTTTATTCGGTCAGATGGTTCTTCTGGTGGGTGTAATTTGAAAATCAGGGGTTTAATTATTCTCCTCTGCTTGCAGGAGAGGGCTGGGGTGAGGTCGTGTGTTACCTATTCCTTACCCCTTATCCCTTACTCCTAATTCAGGTTTTTTCGTATCTTTATAATATGGAAAAGGCCCTTAAAATAACTACCAATAAAGATAAAAAGGCAGATCGTATTTTTTGGGAAACAAAATCTTTTACGGAGCGTCTGGAAGCCATTGAATTGCTCCGCGAGCAATATTTCTCAATAAATAAAAATGCTCCGAAAAGATTTCAAAGAGTTTGTAGAATTATTAAAGCAAAGGGCTGAATATTAATCGTAGTGAGTTTCCCTTACTCCTTACCCCTTACTCCTAAATTTTAAATCGTCGGAAATTCAAGTGCATGCAGAGATAGAGATGCTATCATCTGCTTGTTTCCATTACCACTGCATTCAGGGCACTGCACCCGTCCCTGGCCCTGGCATATACTACACGTTTCACCACTTTCACTCCTGCCTCTTCCATTACATATATTGCATGTAACCATTCCTGTACCATGGCATTTTGCGCAAGTGAACGTTCCATCTTCTGTTTTATCTCCCGGTGTGCTCATATTAATTGTATTAATGTGTTAAGGCTAAAACTAATACACACTAAATCTTGATTAAAGAAAAATAGGCTAAGAGCTAACTTGTTGCGGTAAAGCACATTAAAGCATGGGTGAAATTTTATAAGTAATGAAGAAAAAGGGGCGCTACGTATTTATACTGAGTGTTAGGTAAAAGAATATTTTTATTTTACTGACGCTCAATTCGTCGCTGAATAATTTAATATAGTAAAAATGAAGAACTCAAAAGAAACAATCAGGAAGTTTGTCGGATATCTTAATAATGAAGAACAAGATGGTGGTTATTGGCTGCCCAAAATCCAAAGGCGCTTTGTTTGGGATGAAGAGCAGATAGAGTATTTATTTGATAGTATGATGAGAGAATATCCTATAGGTACTCTTCTTGTATGGAAAACCAAAAGTAGCATTAGAAGAAGGAAGTTTATTGATACATATAGAAAGGATATGAGCATTATAGATGCATATATATTAGCGGATAATAAAACCAAGATGATGGTTCTTGATGGGCAGCAACGTTTGCAATCATTATTCATTGGACTAAAAGGAAGCTTTGAAGGGAAGGAGTTGTGTATTAATATTTTAAGTGGAGACCTAGTTGCGCCTGATGATATTCGCTACAAATTTGAGTTTCAGAAAGACGAAGATATAGTACCTCCATGGTTTAAATTTAAAGATATTGTTTTCAGTACAGAAAAATACAATAGAATTTCTGATGAATTAATCAGTAAATTCACTAACCCACTCA
>DATHNG010000216.1:0-8357 GCA_035486275.1 Bacteroidia bacterium | reverse complement strand
ATGCGGTTTTGGCCGTACAGGGAAACTATTTGCATTCGAGCATTTTGGTGTAACCCCTGATATTTTGACTATTGGTAAGGCAATGGGCGGCGGATTGCCATTGGGTGCATTTATTGCCAATCAAAAAATAATGAGTTCACTTTCTGATAGTCCGGCACTAGGGCACATTACTACTTTTGGTGGACACCCTTTAAGTTGTGCTGCCGGGCTCGCTGCTTTTGAAGTGTTACTGAGCAAGAAATATTACAATATTGCTGCAAAGAAAGAAAATCTATTCCGTTCACTGGTAAAACATAAAGCTATAAAAGAAATACGGGGAATGGGTTTAATGCTTGCCATTCAGTTTAAGAGCGAAGAGTTATGCAAAAAGGTCATAGAAAAGTGCATTAAAAACGGTATAATTGTAGACTGGTTCTTGTTCCGGCCCGATGCGATGCGAATAGCTCCGCCATTAATTATAACCGAAAAAGAAATAAGGGAAGCCTGTAAAGTTATACTGCTATCTATAAAACAATCTTTATCAGAATAATATGAATATACTGATCATTGAAGACGAAAAATCGCTTGCAAAAGAGGTGCAAACATTTCTTAAGAATGAGGGCTTTACATGCGATATTGCTTATACCGGAAAAGAGGCATCTGAAAAGATATATGTAAATCAATACGATTTTTTATTGCTCGATCTTGGCCTGCCGGATTATGAAGGACTTGATCTGCTAAAGGAGGCAAGAGATGCAAAACAGGAGGCCGCTGTAATTATATTAACAGCCCGTGGCAGTACAGATGATAAGGTAAAGGGCCTTGATCTTGGCGCGGATGACTACCTTGCTAAGCCATTCTCGTTACTCGAGCTTTCATCGCGTATACAAGCCATTATAAGGCGTAAACATGGCCTTAAGAAAACTACCATGGATGTACATGGTTTTACAGTAGACCTTACTAACCGAAATATTGCTTTCAAAACAACTGTTATCAGTCTTACCAAAAAAGAGTTTGATATTCTGCAGTACCTGCTTATAAATAAAAACCGCGTACTTACCCGGGTTCAGCTAACGGAACATATTTGGGATAATGCCCTGGAAGTAGATTACGATTCTAATTATGTAGATGTACATATTAAGAATTTGCGGAAAAAGCTCGGGCAATTTGCGGAAATAGACTGGATTGAAACAGTGAGAGGCATAGGATACCGTCTCAACTTGTTGTAATACTTTATCATGAAACTGTATTATAAAGTAACATTAATAAACGCATTAACGCGTATACTTATAGTAGCAGGTTTTCTTGTTTTTACTCCTGGACTTATATATAAAACAGCTGTTTCGCATACCGATGCCCGCCTGGGAAAGATGCAGGCGCAAATTCTGCATATTGTTAATACAAAAGGAATTGGTGAGTTTTTGCAAGAAGAAGACAGCACCTTTGCAGACTATACAGTGTTAAAAGAAAAGTTCATTTCTATAGAAAAGGTTGATTCTACTGAGAAAGATACTATAGTTAATTCGGAGCGTAATATTGAAGAGGAAATTCTTGAGTTTCGTATTCTTAAGCATTGCTTTCAATACGATCACGTTAATTATTCGCTTGAAATAGGTGAAAGTATTCAATATGTGAAAGACCTTAATTCCATATTGCGAGAGGTGGCTCTATATCTTTTAATTGTACTTGTAACCCTTACGGTTGTTATTGATTTAGGAGTCATACAGTTTCTGTTGCGGCCGTTACAGAAAATTGAAAATAAACTTATTGCTACCAAACACCCTGAGAAATTTAACTTTAACAGGGTTAAAACCACGACTACCGATTTCCGTTACCTGGATAACACTATAAGCGAAATGATGCAAAAGATCCGGAATGCGTTTCATATAGAAAAGGAATTTATTGCGAACGTATCGCATGAACTGCTCACACCTATTTCCATATTGCAGACAAAGCTTGAGAATATAATTGAGGCAGGTAATTTGAACGAGGAAGCGGAACATAAAATACTGGAATCGCAACGCACCTTAGGTAGATTAAAACAGATAGTTCGTTCGTTGTTACTCATTTCTCAAATTGAAAATAACCAGGCTCCAAAGGGAGAAGAAGCCAATATGCCAGAACTTATAGGAGAAGTTGCTTCGGAAATAGAAGTACGGCTTGAAGAGAAGAATATTAAACTTGAGTTGAGTGTTAATGATAGTTTTATTTACAAGCCTTGTAATCGTTCATTATTATTCACTATGTTGTTTAACCTTGTAAATAATGCCGTAAAATACAATAAGGAGAACGGTAAGATATTTATTACCGGAACAATGGGGCGGAACGAATATATTGTAACTATTCATGACACAGGTAAGGGTATCGCAGCAGAAAACATGGAATCAATATTCTACCGGTTTAAGAAATTTAATACTACTGAAGAGAGTTATGGGCTTGGACTTGCAATGGTTAAAACAATTGCCGACTTTCATAATATTGATATTTCAGTTGACTCAAAATTGGGTGAAGGCTCTACGTTTACCCTTGTGTTTAAAGCATGAAGTTAAAGGCTACAGAGCTGAAAGAGTTCCTTGATGAGAAGTACGAGCTCTACAACAAACCCTTATTTATTGAAAGCGACCCTATATCTGTCCCGCATCAATTCAATAAAAAGGAAGATATAGAAATAGCCGCGTTCTTTGCTGCAACGCTGGCCTGGGGACAAAGACCAACCATCATTCGCAATGCGAATAGGTTGATGGAAGCAATGGACAATGCTCCGTTTGAATATATAATGAACTCTAAAAGGAATGATTGGAAAACCTTTGCAAAATTCGCGCACCGCACCTTTAACGGAATAGATGCAATATATTTTATTCAATCCTTACAACATATTTACAAGAACGAAGGTGGACTAGAGAAAGCCTTTTCAGTAAGCGGAGACATGCTTGTTAAGCTCATAGCTTTCCGAAATACATTCTTTGGCATCCAGCCTGTAGGCCGCACTGCCAAGCACATTGCCGATGTTACCAAAGGAGCTTCCGCCAAGCGCTTGAATATGTTCCTGCGCTGGATGGTCCGCAATGATAAGCAGGGAGTTGACTTTGGTATTTGGCGAAACATATCTGCTGCTGAACTGTATTGCCCTATTGACCTGCATTCGGGACGAGTGGCAAGAAAATTGGATTTGCTTGTTCGTACCCAAAACGACTGGAAAGCTGTTGATGAACTGACACAGAATCTTCGAAAACTTGACCCGAATGACCCTGTCAAATATGACTTTGCGCTGTTTGGCTTAGGTGTATTCGAGAAATTTTAAGGCTCGGGATGTATAATATATTCCCCATTAACATCCTTCTTTAAACTATTTGGTCTGTAATCTGGAACCATATTTCTATCAAGATAAAATGCAAGTCCGGCGACTACAATGCATAACATCAAATTTATCGTCAAAACCCAACCTTCTTCTCTTTTAAATCCAAATCCTTGTAGGATTCCTGCAATGGTTAAAAGCCCAAGAATTCTATACATGGCACCATTGTATCTGTTTATTTCATAAAAAAAATAAATATTAAGAATTGGTAGAAAAATGAGAAAAGGTAGATATAATGCATTGGTTGTAGTGATAGATAAAAACAGAATGGTTAGGATTTTAAAGAGGATTGTTATTCCAATTAATCCAAGTAACAGAACATTGTAAGTTTTGTATTTCTTCTTATTTTCAGGGGTGACTGTAGATGTAATAAGGAGTATTATGGCTTTCTTATCATAATATTGTTCAGCCAGTAGAGTATATATTTCCTGATCAGTTTTTCCAATCGTTCTGTTAGCAATTACAAACAGAGTAGCTGCTTTTCTATCCAGTGATTTTTTACTCATGACGTGGTTTTTTTAGTTGCACTTACAACTATCCTTCATTGCCAGATCCTTCACCATTATAACCCGTGTAATGCTATCACGTTCTACGCAAATAACATTAAAGGTGCGGCCCTTTTGCGTTGTTCCGGTAAAGTTGTATACGGGGTACCGAACGTGGAAGCTTTGGCTCTTTTTGGTATCTATCTTGCCGTAGGTAAACGATTCTATTACTTCTGCTTTCGATATTTTCTGGCAATTCATTTCGCACATGGCAGTGTCGGAATAATACACACTGTCCTTGGTTGCCAGCTGGTCGAGCTTTAGCATGCCCGGTGTAAGCGATTTACAACCACGTGTGCCAAATATAAAGTAACAGGTTATCAAACCAATTCCTACGCCAATAAGGTATGTGCGGATCCTCCTCCAGATAACACTTTTAGAGTCATCACCATTATTAAGCATAATGCTTAATTGATAGTTGCTGTTTTGCTCTTGCTCATTACTGATGCAGGAGAGGCAGTAACATTAATGGTCTTGCTGGTTGGTTGTGTGGTTGCACTTGCAGTAGCAGAATGTAATACTGAAATGTGAGGTGCAATAACCAATGATACAATACTCATTAACTTGATCAATATATTCATAGATGGGCCGGAGGTATCTTTAAAAGGATCGCCAACGGTGTCACCGGTAACTGATGCCTTGTGTGGTTCCGATTTCTTAAAGAATTTCTCGCCATTGATCTCAACACCTTTTTCAAATGATTTCTTAGCGTTATCCCATGCACCACCTGCGTTCGATTGGAATATACCCATTAACA
This sequence comes from Bacteroidia bacterium, assembly GCA_035486275.1. Lineage (GTDB taxonomy): Bacteria > Bacteroidota > Bacteroidia > JABEUT01 > JABEUT01 > JABEUT01. The sequence continues at coordinate 3,721 of DATHNG010000216.1, read as the reverse complement.
CACCGCTAACGGTAACACCTGCCAATAAACCACCTAATACTTCAGGTCCGAATGCGAAGCCAACAATAATAGGAACGATAAGCGCAATAGCGCCCGGAGCGATCATTTCGCGGATAGATGCCTTTGTAGATATAGCCACGCATTTTTCATATTCAGGCTTAGCCTTGTATTCCATAATGCCAGGTATTTCGCGGAACTGGCGACGAACTTCATTCACCATATCCATGGCAGCGCGGCCCACCGCAGCAATAGCCAGTGATGAGAAGATGAACGGAATCATACCGCCCACAAATAAACCTGCCAATACGTTAGCCTTATAAATATCAATATGTTCAATACCTGCAACACCCACAAACGCTGCAAAAAGAGCTAATGAAGTAAGTGCAGCTGAAGCAATTGCAAATCCTTTACCGGTAGCAGCGGTTGTGTTACCTACAGCATCAAGGTTATCGGTACGGTGACGAACTTCTTCAGGTAAACGACTCATTTCGGCAATACCACCTGCGTTATCGGCAATCGGCCCGAACGCATCAATTGATAATTGCATAGCTGTTGTAGCCATCATACCCGCAGCAGCTATTGATACGCCATATAAACCTGCAAAGTGGTACGATACCATAATTCCGCTTGCCAATACCAATATAGGAGCAACGGTTGATTCCATACCAACTGAAAGTCCACCAATAATGTTCGTAGCATGGCCTGTGCCCGATTGCTTAATAATTGAAAGCACAGGGCGTTTACCCATAGCTGTGTAGTACTCAGTTATCATACTCATTAATGTACCTACTACCAAACCGGTAATAATTGCATAGTACACATCTAACGAAGTAAATGGAATGCTACCGTTACGGCCCATTACAATAGTGCCTTCAGGCAACAGCTTGGTAACCGCAAAGTACGCTACAATAGCAGTAAGTATAATCGATGACCAGTTACCCATGTTGAGCGCTCTTTGTACGCTGTCGGTTTCTTTCTTGATCTTAACAAAGAATGTACCTACTATAGAGAAGAACAATCCGATACCTGCAATGAACATAGGCAGAATGATAGGAGACAGTCCACCGAAATGATCTTTCGATGCGTCAATTTCCTGGCCAAGCACCATGGTAGCAAGTATGGTAGCAACGTAAGAACCGAACAAGTCAGCGCCCATACCTGCAACGTCACCCACGTTATCGCCTACGTTATCGGCAATGGTAGCAGGGTTACGCACGTCATCTTCAGGTATACCTGCTTCTACTTTACCAACTAAGTCAGCGCCTACGTCAGCAGCTTTGGTATAAATACCGCCACCTACACGGGCAAACAATGCTATCGATTCAGCACCCAGTGAAAAACCGGCCAATACTTCAATAGCCTTTTTCATTTCAGGGCCATTAGCAGCAGCGCCATTAACGAACATGCAATAGAGACCGATGAATAATCCGCCAAGGCCAAGAATTGCCAATCCGGCAACACCCATACCCATTACCGAACCACCTGTGAAAGATACCTTTAATGCTTGTGCAAGGCTTGTACGTGCAGCCTGTGTTGTACGCACGTTAGCTTTGGTTGCAATGTTCATACCAATATAACCTGCAGTAGCCGATAATATAGCACCCAATATAAATGCTACAGCTATAAACCAGTTTGAATCAGGTACCGTTGTACCTGCCCATGCCAGTAAACATGCTGCAATAGCAACAAACACGCCTAATATTCTCCATTCTGCTTTTAAAAAGGCCATTGCACCTTTCGCAATAAAGCCTGCTAATTCCTGCATGTTGGCATCGCCGGCATCTTGCTTGCTAACCCATTTCGATACACCAAAGGTGTAGATCAACGCTAAAACTCCAAGTATCGGTACAATAAAAAGGACAGTGTTCATAGTATATAATTATTAACTGTTTGGTTTTTTTTAAGGGCGCAAATATAATAAATAGTCTTTAGTAGTGAGTAGTTAGTGGTAAGTAGCACGTTTTCAGCCTGATTTATGCGCTTTTTACTCTCTCATTTCTGGGGCGCATATCTGGCCACTTACTGATAAGTCCATACGTTTTATACAACCCCCTAAAGAGACTTTAAATGAATTTCTGTCCTTACGTTTATTCGACATTCACCGAGGGCGGTAGGGGGTTTCAGTGGGTTTCCGTTTTCAGTCCTTTAAAAATGAATAAATAACTGGTTATCAATTTATTAAGTATTTCAGGTCCTCGAAAAACAGAAACCCCCTATAAAAACAGCTTATGAATAGTAAAATAACTCTGGTAATAGTTTTCAAAGAACGTATTACAAAGTTCCATCAGATAAAACTATTTACAATAAGTATATGTTCTGTTTTTCAACAACCCTATTATAGTTATTAGTCATAAGTGGTCAGTCGTTAGCAGAAGGGTTTGTATTACCTGACGACTGTAGACTAGCAACTGACGACTATTTCATTGTTATTTACAATGAAATACACTGAGTCCAAATCAGACATGTTGATATAAATTATTGATAATCAATTAATTGTAAGGTATAATGATTTGGTGGTTTTTCAAATAAAAATAAAATAACAATGAAAACCCTATGGATATTGGGTTTTAAGGCAGGCTTAATTAAATTGATTTTTTTATTCCTGATTAGGCGACTTACGTTTCCCTCTTCTTCTTTTTAGCAGCAGGGAACAATACATTGTTCAATATAAGTCTGTAGCCCGGCGAATTAGGGTGTAAACTAAGGTCAGTTGGTGGGTCATATACACGGTGTTGGTAACACTCCGGGTCATGGCCACTGTAAAAAGTCCAGGTGCCTTTGCCAAAATCTCCATGTATGTATCTGGCTTCGTTTGCGCTTTTGTTTTCGCCCATTATAGTAACACCTGGTTTTACATAGCTTTCATTAAAGCCTGTAGTTTGTCCCCAAAAGCCTTTTATTACTTTGGTATGGTCCTGGCAAAGCATTGCAGGTACAGGGTCCCATTTGGCTGAGAAATCGAACAGGGTAAAAAAATCATTTTCCTGGGTAAGGCCATATTTTTGTGCACGGTATTGCGAATCATCAATGGTAGACTTTACATACTCGAGTGGATTTAAGCTGACGGTGAAATTGGTAAATGCAAAGCAATTATTGTAGTTGAGTTTTTTATTGCAATTCGGGTCAGCAGGGTCTCCATCAAACTGCGCAGGGCAAATATCAATTCCCTCTGCTGCAAGTGCAATATCATACGAATCAGGTGCAGAACACATAGCAAACAGAAAACCACCGCCGGTAACAAAATCGCGTATCTTTTCTGCTACAGCCAGTTTCATTTGTGAAACCTTCTGATACCCTAATTCATGTGCTGATGTTTCACTTTCTTTAACATCCTGTTGGTACCAAGGGGCATTTTGGTATGCGCCATAGAACTTTCCATACTGCCCGGTAAAATCTTCGTGGTGCAAGTGTAACCAATCGTATTTAGGTAAAACGCCATCCAGTATTTCTTTATCGTAAATAATATCGTACGGAATTTCAGCATAGGTGAGTGCCAGTGTTACAGCATCATCCCAGGGCATTTTATCTTTAGGTGAATAAACAGCAATCTTTGGTGGTTTCTCCAGTTTCACTGCATCCATATTTACTGAAGGGTCAGCAATCTGAGACAGAATATTTGACTCCTGTTCATCGGCGATCAGTTCATATTTTACATTACGCACTTTGCATTCGTTCTCAAAAAGCGGCGCATCGGGAAAACTGAAACTGCCTCCCCGATAAT
>DATHNG010000215.1:0-60841 GCA_035486275.1 Bacteroidia bacterium | reverse complement strand
TCAAGCTTTATGGGCGAAACCCAATGGAATGCTCCCGAAAATCTTGGGGGTGATATAAACACACCACCTACTGCAACCAATGCATGCCTTTCTCCCGATGGTAACACTTTATATTTTGTGAGCGACAGGCCGGGAGGATTTGGCGGGAAAGATATATGGAGATGCGTAAAACTTCCTAACGGACAATGGAGTAAAGCCGTAAACCTTGGCAGCACAATTAATACACCATATAACGAGGAAACCCCTTTTATGCACGTTGATGGAAAAACATTCTTCTTTAGCTCGGAAGGGCATACAGGAATAGGTGGTTATGATGTTTTTTTTACACAATTGCTTGATAACGGAAAATGGGTTCAGCCCTTTAACCTGGGCTACCCCATTAATACACCCGGTAATGAAACTCACTTTTCACTTAGCAGCGATAGTAAACATGGCTACTTAAACTCTGATCGCCCGAATGGTAAAGGTGGCCAGGATATTTATGAAATTATAATGCCTGCTTCGGGTGAAAAAGCACTTACCGTGATAAAAGGCGAAATTGCTTTAGATAATGGCAGTGCATTACCTGATGATGTACATATTCTTACCACTGATAATGTTACAGGGCAAGTGATAGGTGACTTTAAGCCTGTAAAAAGCACCGGTTCATACACCATTATTGTTCCCCCGGGCAAAAACTATACGCTCTCATACCAAAATGGCAGTAAGGAATTCTACAATACCGTAATAGAAGTGCCTGATGACGCAGGATATAAAGAAATCCGTAAAGCCCTTACCCTTTCTCCTTTTACATGGAAAGTTACTGCTATTGACAGTACAAATAATGGGAGAAATGGAGGGCAAAAATAAAAAGAGGTAGATAAAATGTTGACCCACCTATCTTCTTAAGCAGTATATTTACAGTTACCTATAAAATTACCAGGACAGCACTTTGAGAATAGTTAAAAATAAGATGGGTATTGTGAAGGAAAAGGCTTTTATGCGCATGTACAATAAAAGCACTATCAGTATTTTTTTATTGATATTACCCTATTGTTCCATAGCTCAGAAATTTGTAGACCCTCGCGAAGCAAACAGTTTTTATAAAGATGGCAACTACCTTGCCGCTATGAAGGGATTTAAAGACCTTATTCAAAGCGACCCTAAAGACCCCGAATACCACTACAAATTAGGTATGTGTTACCTGAAAAGTAATGTGGACAAAGGGCAGGCAGTTCAATACTTTGAATGGATAACAAAGCAACCCAAATTTGATTACGAAGTTTGGTATGAACTTGGTAAAGCATATCACTATGCCAATAAATTCTCTGATGCAATAAGGGCGTTCAACAAGTTCAAAGAGCATTCAACAAACCCTGCAGAAAAAGTTAAAGCAGACAAAGAAATTGAAGAATGTAATAACGGTATACAGCTTACACGCTACCCGTTAAACGTTTCATTTGAGAATGTAGGTAAAAATATTAATACTCCCTACCCTGACTATTATCCTTTTGTAAGCCAGGATGAATCAATGCTTATATTTACTTCAAGGCGACCGGGCGGCCCTTCTCAACAGACAGAAATAGACGGGTATTATTCCTCTGATATTTACATTTCGCACGCTGTAAATGGTGTTTGGCAAAAAGCAAAATCAATAGGAACTCAAATCAATACCCCCGACGATGAAGAGGTTGTTGGCCTGAACCCTTCAGCCAGTGAAATGGTTATTTACCTCGACCACATTGATGAACTGGGAGATATTTACTACAGTGAACGCAAAGGGAATACCTTTTCAAGGCCTGTAAAGTACAATGATGCTATCAATAGTGGTTTCGAAACTTCAGGTAGCATTTCACCGGATGGTAATGAATTATTTTTTGCAAGTATGAGGCCGGGAGGATTCGGAGAAACCGATATATATATGGCACGGAAATTGCCAAACGGAGAATGGGCAACCCCGCAAAACCTGGGGCCTAATGTAAATACACAGTATAAAGAAGACTTTCCGTGGCTTGATGTGGATGGTTCAACCTTGTATTTTTCATCGCAAGGCCACAGCACTATGGGCGACTTTGATGTGTTTAAAACCCAATGGACAAACTTAGACAGTAATAGTTGGACCACACCTCAAAATATAGGATTTCCGGTCAATACCAGTGGAGATGACAGATGTATCTCATTTACCTCTAACCATCATATTGCGTATATTTCAAGGGTACACCCTGATGGGTTCGGGGATTTTGATATTTACAGGATAGTTTTTCACGATAACCAGCGTTACGCAATTGTAAGGGGTAGAATTATTACCCCTGATTCAACCAAACCAATTGAAGCAATGATCACTGCTGTCGACACAAAGAATAAAGATCTGTCCCCGTACCAGTTTAAACCAACAAAGAACGGGCACTATGTAATGGCTCTGACGCCAGGTGTGTACGATGTAACTATTGACTGTGATGGTTACCCTTCTACCCGGGATAAGCTGACGGTTTTTGATCTCAGTTCATTTCAGCCCGAAACGGTTAAAAATTATTCTTTCATACCGCAAGATCAACAACAGCCAACACCCCCACCAACCAATGACAAAAACAAGCCTAAGCCTCAACCGCCCAATCGCAATCATTGATATTGAAACCACCGGTTTAAGCATTGGTTCTGATAGAATAATTGAAATTTCGATATTAAAACTTTCTCCTGATGGCAAGGAGGAAGTATTTACATTCAGGGTAAACCCCACCATACCTATACCCACTGAAGTATCGGCCATACACCACATATTTGATAAGGATGTGCAGAACGAGCCTACTTTTAAAGAGCTGGCGCCTAAGCTTTTTCAAATACTGGACCCTTGTGATCTGGGTGGATATAACAGCAACAAGTTTGATATTCCCTTATTAGTAGAAGAGTTTTTACGGGCAGGACAGGAATTTGATATGCAAAACCGCAAGTGCATTGACGTGCAGAACATATTCCATAAAATGGAACAACGCACCTTATCGGCAGCATATAAGTTCTATTGCCATAAGGACCTTGAAAACGCCCATAGTGCCGAGGCTGACGTTAGGGCCACATTTGATATATTAATGGCACAACTGCAGAAATATGATAGCCTGCAACCCAATGTTAACTTCCTGCATAGCTTTTCATCGGCTACCGATAATGTTGACCTGGCCGGCAGAATAGTAAGGAATAAAAACGGGATCGAGGTCTTTAATTTCGGTAAACATAAAGGCAAACCTGTTGCGGAAATATTTAAAAGCGAACCTTCATACTATAACTGGATGATGGATGGAGATTTTCCACTATCTACCAAAAGGGTAATTACCCAACTAAGACTGAAGGCTTTTAATAAGTAATAGTGCTATTGCTTTATTATATCACCGTTTTCATCTACATCAATACCGTCATTGCTGTCATCTATAAATGATGTATCGATTCCAACTACTGAGTTATTTACAAAACTTATTTGCAATGAATATCTTGACTTCCCTACTGGTGGTGCATAGTAAGGCGCAAGAAAGTAATTGAAACTGTAATTGCCCTTGGAATGGATTATTTTATTTGGCTTCCCAAGTAGTTCAATTACTTGTTCTTTTTTATAATGTAGAATATCAGTGATATAGATTGACCGAACTTTCCCAGTTAAGGTATCGTTAACTGCGTTGTAACGAAAAAGGTTCTTGCCTAATGAATCTGCTTTCCAATTTAAAGAGAAGTTCTTTAAACTAGCTTTATTAGTTAGGCCACCATCAACCTGCCCAATTGCAGTAAGGGTAGTAAGTGATATAAATATGATAAGGGAAAAAATCAAAGTGGTTTTGCTTTTCATACCTGTAAATTTACTCAAAAGAAATAACTAGCCAAGCAATAATTCAAAGGGTTATATCAGCAGACTAAATTTTTCATCAATTCATTATCTTTGCAGGATAAAAAAGTATATGAATTACCTGATCACTACTTTTATTATAGCTATTAACGGGGAACAACAATATAGTACTGCAGGAAGTATAACTGAGTCGAGAGTATACAGCCCTAAAGATATCAAGCAAAAAATTATTGACCATTTCAGAAAAGCTTACCCGCTGCCTCATACCGTAGGTGTAGTTATTCTGGAGACTATAGCAGTAACTGAAGAACATTATAATAAAACTGCCCTGGGGCGGCTTGCACTATAAGGCAGGTTTATTTTCTACCCTCTTCATGGTGTTGCTCTACCGGATGGTGATACCTGCCATGCTCCCTGCGTTCCATTCCATGGTTATCTTTATAATACCAAAAACTATCTCTTTGGTAATACCCGCCTACAGGTTCTGCGTATGCAATACAGCCTTGCATTAAAAACGACCCGAATAAACATACTGTTATAATTAGTGTTTTCATCTTGATTTTTGTAATTAAAGAAATTCAAATTAGTGACGGTACAAAGATGAGCCCGTTTTAAATTTGAAGTATTACACTTTTAAGATGAATGCTTGTATAAATCACAGCAAGGAGATTGAAGTAGCTGAGTTTTTTTATCCTAATTTCATCAAATTAAGTTTAGGCTATTATATAGGAAGGATTCTACTGTTCCGCGAGGTCACCAATTAACTTGTCTAGCTTTTCTTGCCAATCTCTATCTTGTTTATCCTTCGGAACATTGAGGTATTCAAACAAAGTATTTATTTTTTGTAAAACTTTCTCAATAAAAGCTCTGGCATCGACTTCATTTCCGTCAAACCGAGTGTGAAACATTAGCCCGTATATACCTAAGGTTGTGGCGAACGGAGCAATAGGGGTGTCTTTTTCTAATGTCACTCTTGCACCGTTACTATGTTCAATATCAAAAATAATTGTTCCTTTCTCAGAGCCACTCTTGTTTATCGTTTTACAATTATCAAATGGCATCCAGTTATCTATCATTTCTGCTAGTCTTATACTTATTTTTAGCCTCTTTTAATGGTATATTAATACAATAAAGCAAATTTAATTATTCAAAGTAGATAGCCCAGATAGTTAGTGCAGTGAGCCAGTTTTATCCTGATTCATTATCTTTGCACCCAGTTCTTATCGGTTATTTCAAGAAATACCTTAAATAAAAAAAGCATCCCGCAGTACCGCGGAATGCCTTATTATTAAGTGGGCCCAGCAGGACTTGAACCTGCGACCAACGGATTATGAGTCCCAAAATTGACTCTCAAAACCAATGAAATCAAGGGTGAAATCATACAAAAAGATGCAAAATGGGTGAAAAGTGCACACCTTTAGTGCACACCGATTCCATCTCTACCATAAATGTTTATTTAATATTTGAGGTATAGTTATAGTATTTGCTCTGTTAGCATTATTTATTGGGTAATTAATATTCCAAATATGAAGATGCTGTATGTTTTTTAACCTGTTAACTTCATTTCTATATCTCCTCGATAAATTAACCTTCTGTTCAAAATCACAATTAGCGACTATGAAAATAGCATCTTGATAATTTAAAGGTGCGCCCATCATCCACTCTAATTGTTGTAAATCTTCACATATATCTTTAGTTTTAACATTGGGGTTTGTTTTGATTTCGATTGCTACCATATCGTGTATAGTATCACCATAATTATGAATAACCAAGTCTGGGACAATGGTATGGTTAAAATTTGGGATTAATCCATTTCCCTTAACAGGCTCCCCGCTTATGTCAAAACCAATATCATTCCCAAATAAATTCCTCAATTGATGGTAAAATTCGTAAGTGAATACCCTTTCCCCATACTTGGAACCATTTCCAACAGTAGGGTAGCTCAAATATATATTTCGGACACAACTAAGTGCTTCTCTAACCCTCTCAATCATTTTTAACTATTAATTTTCTATTATTCTGAATTCAGCCCAGCGGTTAATTCTATCGGCAGCATCTTTTTCTTTCTGTGTTTTCATTTTTGCAATATCCTTGGGGCCATAACCAGGTAATGGCTCACTTGCGCCCCATCCCTTTGGAATTAATCTGTCCGAGTCGGCTCCCAGTTTAATAAGTGTATCTACCACAGTTTTTGCCCTAGCTTGTGATATTGATATTGCATGAACACCTTGGTCTTTACGAGGTGCATGAATATCTATTTCCATTTTTATTTTAGGGTATCTTTTTAAGAAGCTAACTAGGCTATCGAGTGTAGCTTTATTTATGGAGTCATCCAGCAGGGTGGCATTCTCTATGTTGAAGGTTAAAAGTATATGAATTGAGCTATTGGATTTTATCACTTTCCCGCAAAAGATATATCCTTCGTTTATCTTAGATTTAGTTGAAGTGCTATCTATTTTTTTTGCAAACAAACTCTTATTATCATTATTACCGTGTGCAGTTGTAGTCCAAACAGTAAATATAAGGGTCATGAATGAAATAATAAGTGCAGTTAATGCTATCCCAAAGGAATTCTTTGCAACATTAAGGTTCTTTACCTGTATTAAGAATAAACTACCCTCTGGTGTCAATGCCACCACTTGTTCAGTACCTCTATTGGGGTCGCCTTCATATACTGTCATAATAAGCTTATTTCTAAACAGGTAATTTATAATAGTATCAGATGGTTGCACTCCTTTTTCATTACATAATCTATTGAATGCTCCTGTTTCAATACCGAATGTATTTGGCACATTTGCCTTAGCATTCCTTTCCGAGCTTTCATTGATTATTTTTAATGCAATAATCATTGCTTCATCAATTTTCATAGGTCTTTCTTTCGATATTAGCCATTTAATAAAGTCGCTTTCTTGTCAATTTCCATTAACTCAGCTATAATATCCGTTTTAAACTTGCTTAGAGGTCTTTTATGAAAATCATCTTCGTCTTTCTGTACCCCAAATATCAATCTATAAGCTTCCTTTTCACTAATTTCTAATGAATCAAAAGTCTTCTTTAATAGAATTTCCAAGTAATTCTTAGAATAGTTGCACTTCAATTCCAACAAATCTTTCAGCTCCAAGTTTGAATGAACATTGTATATTTTCTCTGTTCTAAAGTCCATTAATGTAGTTGCAGTTTTAGAAGGCTTTTGAACTTTTATTCTCACATTATTTTCGTGAACACTTTCATTATGGTAGCTAAATGTAAATTCTTGCCCAGCTTCTTTAATATAAGGATGAGTATGGGTATCTAAGGTGAAATCTGCTCTAATTTTTACTGAGGTATTGCAAACACTACAACTTGGAATTAAATTATAATAGGAAAGAGCCAATAGTGGATATTTATATTTAGGAAACCAATGGTCAAACTCTGGTCTTATTATTCTTTCCGAGTCATTGTTCCCTCCAGTTCCTTCACCCCCAGTAGTTATTGTTTGTGTATACAATCTATTGCAGTATGTGCAGGTATTACGGTTTAGTTTTGCTGCAAGTTTGTAAGCTGTACTTTTAGAGCCAGAAATGAATCCAGCATAATTAAAAACACTAAATAGCTGTTCAACTATACCGTAACGATTAATTAGGAATGATTCTGCTGCATTTTTTATTTGTTTATTTCTAACAGCTATATATGTATCATACTCAGCATTATTGAAATTTGCCACGAGACTCATCATTGCTTCCTTATGATGATTAAGCAGTGCAGCTGGTTCGTCTTGTATTACTCCTTTTATCCTATCAGATGTTAGGAATGCTTTAATTTCTGCACTATGCACTATTCCATGAATAACCCTGTCTATTTTTTTTATTATCGACTCATAGTAATTATCCAACTCAACCTGAGTAGGGATTGATAAGTAAAGCATTAATTATTTTCTTTTAGTTTGGTTGCTAGTTTGGTTAGCCCTTCAATTCTACTTTGAATAATAGCCAGCTCTAGCTCGGGCTTTTCATTTATGATTTCATCATACATTTCTATTAACTTAATTTGTAAGATTGGCTCCCCGATTAGCTTAATGATTTCTATATGTTTTTTTGCATCGAATTCAATAACTCTCTCCTTTAATTTAGTGAGTTCTGTATACTGGAGTTTATAAGATTCAGATTCCTTATCGGTCACCTTCATTAACTCCTTTTCAAGTTTTATAGAATTGATGTAATTTATAGTATCATTAATTTTGTTTTTTGCAAACTCTCCCATATAGCCCTTTTCAAGAAAAAAACTATTTTTCAGCAAATCATGAATGTTTGCACCAAATGTTAAGTTCCTAATTTCAGGTTGTGGTTCACCTTCCCTTAATAATAGTATATTACTAAGAGGTATATCTGAAAGAATAAAAGGAGAATGTGTTGAGAAGCAGATATTAAGTCCATAAATGTGTTTGATGTTTTTTGGATTAATGTTCTTGATATAATCCAAAAGGTCATGTATGAATTCCCGTTGAAAATCAGGGTGAAAATACAACTCTACCTCATCAAACATTATATTCACATACTTATATTTTATATATCGGTTACTAGTAACTGTCTCATTTTTAAAAACGGAGTTTAAATTCATTAAATGGTAAACAACAGAACTTATACAATAAATCTTTTGCTTTTCTCCTGAACTCATATCCTTGAAGTTTCCAGCAGATTCAAGCATTATTTCGGGTTCCAAAAATGAAGGAGGTAATACTTCAATAGTATCTAGAGTTGTATCTTTTATATCTGGTCTCTCTGCTCTCTTTGCCTCCCTTTTAACATCAGAAATTACCTTGCAAATAGTTTCAATATCAGGTTTGACTTCTTTAGTGATTTCAAAAGGGGTAATCTCATTCGGTTTATAGGCAGTTAGATTTCTTTCATTCCCTATATAGATACCACGATATTTGTGTTCATATTTTAAAAAATTAAGAGCCTGTTTAAGTTTAAAAGTTATATGGCTTTTATCTTCACATAATTTCGCAATAAATTCTGAATTATTTTTAAATTGTTTGTTCTTAAAATGTGCATTATAAGGCTTGTATCTCTTGCAGGTTTTTATTAATTTGCAATTGAGATACGATATAATGCCTTGGTATTCTTTTATTTCTGATTTTTTATCAAAATCATTTGCACCTGTATAGCTTTTGTATAGTTGACGTAAGCATTTAGAGTCATTATTATAACCGACTTTTTTTATATACCTAATACATGCTTCTATTTTCGCTTCATTGTATTTCAGGTTCACCTTAGATGCAAGTTTGCCAACGGATAAATTTCTTAAACTTTGATTTGGATTATTCTTATCATGAATAGGTTCAAGTAAATTTGCCAACAGTCGTTGCTTGACTAAATCGTTTTCCACATTAATATCCATATTCCCTTCTTCTCTCCAAGGGTTAATTACTATAGGTGTTTGATACCCATCGTTTTTATGAAATAAAGCATTAATCCAATCTCCAATGTGAAGCGAATTAAGTCCATAGGCTGAATAATTAATAATTATAGAATAAAAGAAGTGATTTTCAAAGATGTTATGCCTGTTTTTATTTATAGCTTTCTCATAAATTGTCCATTCAGTTGTTGTGTTTGTGATTTTGGTAATCTTGCATGGGAATATCTTTGGTTTATTTTCACCATCTATTTTCAAACAATAAACAACTCCAGATGAAGAATAATAAACCTCAGCATGAAGATTTATTATAGGTTTTAGTTTGACTCCTTTTTGGTATGATTTTAAAATCTTCTTTTCAAAGGCCAAGTTATAAATACAATATGCCAGCAACTCCATCAATGTGCTTTTCCCTGAACCATTTTTCCCTACAATTGCAGAAATACTGATAAATAAATCTTCGTTATCTGCCCTTTTTAAATTATAAAGCTTGTCTGCTATTGAGGGTTTATAGGTAATGGTTTTGATTTCACCTCCCTTTATATTGCCCTTAGTCTCAAATTTATAATTATTATAAAAAGAATAGAACTCACCGAGCTTTAAAACTTTATGATATTCCTTACTGCAACCCTCTAACGGCCTAATTGCGATTAATTTAAAATCTGTAACTTCTTTGGTTTTCCCTTCCATTTTACTGTGTTAAGATTCTTCTCTGTAGTATATCTTATAGAATTTTCTGCCATCTTTTTCAACACCTTTTTCGATTTGGGAATTGGCCCCGTGTATATATATGTGAAAGTTCTTATCTAGTTTTAATACACTTTTAAAAATTCTGCTCTGTTTTTTTACGGCTTGGTCAGAAATAAGAAAATCATCTTCAATAATTAAATTCCTTTCATCTGCAAAATCATCTTTATACTTTCTAAATGACTTAATAACCTCACTATCGCCCAATACTTCCTTTGAAAATTCTTTCTCATCAAATTCATCATGGTTTTTAAAATAATCCATAGAACGGTTCAAAATCCCAATTTGCTCCGTTTTAGTAACTTCAAATTCTTGATTTAAACGCTTAGTTACAAAATTCTTAGTGAAGTCCAAATACGTTTTGGTTTTGTTATAATCATTGGCCAGCGGCTTGATATTTAGGAAAGCATCCCGCCAAAATTGTGCCTCGGATGACTTATTCAGCTTATCGATTATTGATACCGCATAACCAGATTCCTTGTTTATATTAAAAATTAAACAGCCTTTATCCAAATTTTCGATGTTTACACCAGTATCATATTTTAGTGAATACTGATTCCCCTTATTTACAAGTTTTAAAAATGAATCTTGAGACTCTGATTTAAAAATGCCAATTGCATCCGTTGTTACACCTTCTATTTCTATATCTGAAAATAAACATATATAGAGGTCTCCTGACTTGATGTTGGGGTGTAAGGAGATTTCATATAGATGTTTGGCTAGGTTAATGGATTGTTTATGAAATGATTTTGTGTTTTCAAAAATGGTAGAAGCAAAATTGAAAATTGGATTTAACTTAAAATCTTCATTGGAAAATGTGAAGGAGTATAGTTCAGTAGACTTAAAATTTGACAAGAAGTATTTCACGAGAAGCTCACGAAGCCGACTATCTGAAATATCGATTGGTTCATCCGAGATATGAACATCCTCTTCCATTGTTTTATTCCCCACCCTGTGTGCGGATAATTTCTTTACATTACTGTTTAAATATTGTATCATAATTAATCTATGCTTTTGCCCCAAAGGGTTTTTATTTGTTCTAAGTCCTCGCTATCAAAATCATTGCTCCAGTTATCTTCTATAGTGAAAGAATACTTCTCTAGCCCATACCATACTAGAAATATTTCAGGCTGGGATAAGAATGAGATTTCAGCAAATCTGGTCCTATTTAAGTCATAGATTTCTCCAATTTTTTTGCTGTTTTGCGTAATAAAATTATCTATGCTTTCAAGAATATTTTTTTGCTCTTGTTTAGGAAAAAAACCTAATATTGATTTTAATGAAGAAAGTGAGGTTTTTCTATCAAAATCCATTTTCGCATACTTATATGTTTTCCCTTCTAATTTTCGTAACATGGTATAAAGTATGTTGTCTGGGTTATTCATCATGGCTGAATTTACAGCAGAAAATTCATCATCAGCAATTTCGTATAGTGAAAGCAGCCTGTAAACCCTTCTTTTTAAATTGGGAGCTATATCTGCTTCTTGTTTATATGTTAGGGCGTGTGCTGCATTAGACCAAGCATGTTGATTAAGTGTTCTTACTTGAACTTCAAAAATAAAATCCTTTAAATGAGTAAGTGGCTTGAAAAATGGGGTAGTGGGGTTAATTTGTAAATCATAATGATTGGAGATATAATCAAGCCTATCAAAATTTAAAGTCTCTTCCTTATATTCAACCTTCTTCACTGTAAAGGATGTATTGATAAACGAATCTACTTTACTCATATCATCTTTAAACGCACATATAATTCGTATGCCCAGCTTATCGTTTAAATGGTCGTAAGAGTAGTCCTTCTCTTTAAGCTTATTTTTGATTTTTTTGATAATGCTTAGAAGCTCCTTTGTACGAAATGAAGTCTCTGGCATTATCTCATATTCAGGAATTTCTGTTCGGATAAATTTAGATACGTTTTTTCCCAATTCCTGATATAGGGGTTCGTCTTTCTCCCAACGTTCCGTTATTTGCTTTATATCTAGCATTATGAAATACGCCTGATTTTTGATACAATTTCAGCCTTATGTTCACCGTTTGGAAGTTTTTCCAATTTCACTTTTTTATCAAAAGTCCCTTTGTTCCCGACAATAGATATGTCATTTTCAAAAGTAATCACAATCTTTTTGAATTTATTGCTAATTAGTTGAGTATCCTTAGGGAAAGAAGAAAACTTGAATTTTTTAGTCTCCAGAAACTTTTTATAATCATCCTTATGCTTGGATGTTTTAAAATAATCATCTGCAAATTCTTTGGGGTTCAGTGTCTGGTTATTTTTTTGTAGGTAGGAGTTGAGGTCTTGGATATATTTGGCTCTGTGTAAAATATCGTCAATAGTGTCAATATATGTTCGTGTAAGGTTAAAGAATCTTTGAGTGGTTATTTTGGGGTCTTCAAAAGGTTTGCATCCTAAGAAAGCGTCTATGAAATAAGTTGAGGCTTCTTTCTTTTCTTTAACATTTATCTGGTAATCCATAACAGACCCATCAAACTTACATTGAAAGTCTTCTTTATCAATAAATAAAGCCACCTTAAATATCCTTGTTTTATAAGTAAGCATTAGGTCATGGACCTCTCTAATGTTAAATGACTTTGTTTGCTGATTAAGAACTAGCTGTGCACCAGAGTCTCTTTCTAGTTTTAGTATCATGCAAGTACTAAACCCGTTTACCTTCCCAAGAATTACCAACAGGATTCCAGCTGCATTAATGCCTACTTGAATTTTAAAAAGGTGTTCAGCAATACTTTTTGATTTCAGAACAAAGTCCCCGTCAGGGCTTTTAATGATGTCGCTGATAATCCATGAGACAGGGGATGCTGTATTGTCAGCATCGTAACATATTTTAAATGCTTTATCGCTTGATAAAGCGGAAACTACTTTGTCCTTAAAAAAAGAACGGAGACCATCTGGAAGCTCACTTTCTTGCTCGCTATAGTTGGGTTGTAAACTAATATCACCTTTTTTATGTTTGGGAATATCATGTACTATAATCTTTTCAATAGTAATGGTATGAAGGTCTATTTTTTGTGCCATGTGGTAGAGTAAATAGAATTGATTTATTCAAATATATTAAAATTCGATTCAGGATACTAGGTGATTTTAAGCTATTACCTAAACAATTAAATTTGAACCATTATAGATGCCGTTTCTAACTATATTTGTAGCAAACGAGTTAAGAAAAGTATTTTACATAAAATGAGACTTCTAATAAGGAATTAGTTAAGCAATATGAAACGTCATGACAAAAGCAGAGCTTACTAAAAAACTAACTGAGCTTCGCTCCCTTCCTGCCGAAACAGAAATCGTGGAGTTTAAAGAAGCCAAGAATGGTTTTGATTTTAATAAGCTTGGCAAGTATTTCTCTGCATTAAGTAATGAAGCCAATTTAAAAAATAAGGATGAGGCTTGGCTAGTATTTGGTATAGAGAATACGCACCATAATATAGTTGGTTCTAACTTCCGTATTAATCGACCTGACTTAGATAGTTTAAAAGGTGAGATAGCTAACAAGACCACTAACGGTATTACGTTTAAAGAGATTTATGAATTGTCTTTACCTGAAGGTAGAGTTGTAATGTTTCAAATACCGCCAGCCCCTAGAGGTCTTCCAATAGCTTGGGAAGGCCAATACTATGCTCGTAATGGAGAGGAATTAGCAGCACTTAATATTGAAAAATTTGAACGGATTCGTAACCAACCTACTCAAGTTGATTGGAGTGCTCGGATATGTGAAGATGCAAAAATTGGAGATTTGGATTCAAATGCAATATTGAAAGCGAGAGAAAACTTTAAAGTAAAGAATGCTCGGATAGCACCTGAGGTAGATACTTGGAATGATGTGGTCTTTCTGAACAAAGCAAAGATTACTATAAATGGGCAAATTACCAGAGCAGCTATTATTCTGTTAGGGAAGCCTGAATCGGAACATTTCATATCCCCTGGAATAACTCAAATTACATGGGTTCTGAAAGATAAAAACAAGGTAGACAAGGATTACGAGCATTTTACGTGCCCACTGATTTTAGCCGTTGATAAAGTCTATGCAAAAATTAGAAACCTTAAATATCGCTATATTAAAGATGGTTCTCTTTTCCCTGAAGAAGTTGACCAGTACGACCCGTATAGCATCAAAGAAGCCTTGAGTAACTGCATCGCCCATCAAGACTACACTCTCGGTGGAAGGATTAGTATAACAGAAAATGAAGATGGCTATTTAATTTTTGCTAATTGTGGTAATTTCCTTCCAGGCTCAATTGAAAATGTAATTAATAATGATGGCCCACCTGCATACTACCGTAATAAGTTTCTTGCAGATGCAATGGTGGCCTTAAACATGATTGATACAATAGGTAGCGGTATCAGAAGAATGTTTGATTTGCAGCGAGCTAAATTCTTTCCAATGCCTGATTATGACTTGACAGGCGATATGGTTAAAGCAACACTTACTGGAAAAGTACTCGATACGGAATATGCTTTGGCATTAGCAAAAAACCCCTCTTTATCTTTACTTGATATTATAATGCTTGATAAATTGCAAAAGAAAAAAGAGTTAACGGATGAGGAAATTAGTCACCTCAAGACATTAAAGTTAATTGAAGGAAGGAAGCCGAGGTTTTATATTGCTGCAAAAGTGGCTCAGGCCGTTGGCCAGAAAGCTGAGTATACCAAGCATAAAGCATTTAACAAGCAGTATTATTTTGATTTAATCGAAAAATGTATCAAGGAACATAGCTCTATAACGAGACAAGATATAGATAAATTATTGCTAGATAAACTATCTGACTTATATTCAGATAAACAGAGAAAAGAGAAGGTGAACAATCTGATTTCGGAATTGCGTAAGAATGGGAAGATAAAGAATGAAGGTAGCCTTAGAAAGCCCAAATGGGTATTTAATAAAGATTAAAAGTGCCTAGACGTTATTAATAAACTTATTAACAAACTCGATATAACATACTGATAATGAGAACGATAATTATTAATAGAATTTTGTCCAAAAAAGAAGTTATTAAATAATTGTATCAAAGTTTTGTACCAATTTCTTGTCAAGAATAAACCCTAAATAGAACTCATTAATTTAGATGCCTTTACCAGACCCAGCTCAAATCCGAAAGGCCAGAACCTTCCACGATAAGCTCGTCAAATACCTTTATGAATATGAGGATTACCTTTTGCATTCCAAGCTGTATGAAACCCTATCATCGCATAGGGTTATAAACTATGAATTCATCAACTTCATATATAACCACCACCTGATTTCGGATTTCGACCAACTTACCATCCCCCTAGTCAATTCAAAGTTCTTGGCGTATTTTAAGAAATCCAATAAGCTGGAAATTTCAAATCAAGAAATGAAAGCCGTTTTGAATGGCTTCTTTGTGTTCCTATACGGAAAACATAACATCAGGAATGAAAAGGTGATGAAGGGTCTGACAGCTAAGAAACCAGAGAGTAATTAGCGAAAAAAATGGCTACGGTATTGGCAACTTATCTATTGGGGCAACAACGATACCTTTTTTATTGTGTGTGAATTTAGCATCCCATTAGCGATTAAAGACATTACGCCATCATAAGAAACCCAGCGTCCTTTATCAACCGAAAACTCGGCAAGTGCATTTAATGTCATTTTCATCATGGTCTTCTTGATTGCTCCATCATAGGGGCTGATATAATCACCTGACACATATTCGGTAATATCATATTTCAAAAAGGCCATTGTTTCTCCATTCACTTTTTTAATTCCGATAAGGCTTACCAAGTTTTTATGATAGGATGTATCGCCTTTGAAGTTCTGGTCCATCGAAATGAAATGTACGTCCAAAGGCCAACTATCCCCAATTTTTATCTCTTTGTCGGGTAATTGAAAAAATATCGCTATTAAATTTCTTTGGTCATTCTTAACGTAAAAGCTCTGGATTATGCCACTGTCATTAATTGCTCCACGCAGTTGAACATTTTTCATCATCAGTTCCATCATCTTGCTAATATCATTCTGTGATGTATCCTTGGCATTTGTTGATGCAGTATCAGTTTTCTGATAATTCATTGAAATATCAATAAGCCCTTTCTTACTCTCAGTTAGGTAAGTGATTATGTTGCTATTAAGATATTTGTTGAGTTTGGTCAGAAACCTAATAGCTTCAATCTCCTTATTTGTTGTACTATCCTCGTAGTTCATGCCTAAATTGCCAAACATCCCATTCAGGTTTACTGAAAGGTCTTTGTAATTGGCGGTGTCAATTTCTTGCATCGTGGTTTTGTAAGCAATAACTTCATTAGATTGAAGTTTCCACTTCAAGAAGACTTTCCTTTGAGCGAATACAGTAACCGATAACAAAAGTATTAACAGGGTGGTAGTGGTTCTTTTATTTATGGTTGGCATAGAGTAGTATATATTTTATGTAAGCAAATATATTACTTCTATTCTGACATTTCAGAAGCTACCAAACAACTTGTAAAACGATATTCACTAAACACTACCGCCATTTTGAGATGGCTGTTGAGATGGTTGCGGTTGCTGCGGTTTTTGTGGCTGAGGCTGTTGGGGTTGAGGTTTGGGCTGTGGCTGCTGAGATGGTTGCTGTTGTGGCGGTGCATTTTCTTTTTTTATTTTGGTGTTTTTCAACAGATTTGCTTGCCTTGGGGTAATGCGGATTTTGGTCATAGGGTTGATTTCTTTTATTATAAATATCTGACATGGAGCAAATAAATCAAGCCAATTGCAATTTCTTATTGGGGCCTCTATGAGCCACTTATTCGCATTGGAGATGCCATGCGTCAGTTATTGGGAGATGGCTTCCCCACGCCCAGAAAATGGGCCTTGCTGGGTATTTTCTGGTAAATGGTAGCAATATCCGCACACACATCAGAGTTCATGGCCTGAAAACTGCCATTTTGGGGGATAATTGCATTGTGTGGGTCGCCATCGATGTAATATGAACTTGTCAAGGTAGGTAAGGTGCGGAACGGAATGGTCAAAAAGGTACGGTAAAGTTCGGATAGGTACGGTAAAATCCCAGCGAACTTTCTGCATGGGGAGCGTCCAGTATTTTGGCCAGAATTTGGGAAAAAATATTTTTTTGTTCAGGCCAAGGCAAATACCTTTTTTCGATTTTGTCCAAACCAATTTACTAACGGGGCGGTTTGGCATGGACAAATGAATTGAATTCTAAAATGAACTGGAAATTTATTTATCCATCAGAACTGCCATTACGGGTGCTTGAAAACCGCTTATGTAAGCCGAGTAACGGGCCTTGATATTTTCACTTAATAGGTTTTTGGGTTGACCAGGGCCCCTATGGTAGGGTGGGACCAGCCAGTCCCATACCCTGTTTCCATAGAAGACTTCTTTATGGTTATACCGTCTGTATCTTAGTTGATTTCATCAATTAATTTTCTACCATTTTTACTGATTGAATAAAGAAATTCACCTACATCATTACTTACATGAGCTTTTACCCATCTTAAAGGTTTATCATTCCATAATTTTTGCATCTTTTCCATCGCTTCTTCTTCACTACTAAAAGTATTGGCTATCATGTAAGAATGACTTTCTTGATTAGTTTGATACTCAATACTGTAATTTAATTCTTCTTTGTTGTTTTCATTTGTTGTTTCCATTTCGTTTGTTGTTTTTAATTGTTTGTTATTTTTTGTGTGCTTTATATTTAACCACTGTTTATGACTATACCGTCTCTAGCGGTTGCTTTTTGCGTTGCTCAAGTGTAATGAAGTTATCCTCTGTCAGGTCGCCAAAACCAATTCCTCTTTTATCAAGGTATCCGTTAAAGTCTTTCATGTCTAATTGATATGAAGCGGTTGGTTTCTCTTTCTTATCTAGCATAAAAAGAGTTAGGCGAGAGCCACCATCATGTTTCAGGTTGATGCCGTGAATATTTTCCCACAGGTCTTGACCATCATCTTCCCGTGTTTTCATTTTCCAGATGTTTTCATCATAGTAGAAGAATTTATCAAGTGCTTCTTTACTCAATGAATAAACTTTTTCGATTGTAAATATATCGTCTCCAGATTTGTAACCATCAAACTTCTTTGCAAAAGCCAGCTTCCTTGATGTTAGATACTGCTTAACATCAAAGTCAGATTGTATCGGTTTGATATTGATAGCTTCCAGCGTTGGTGCTGTTTCATTCTTGATAACAGGGACCTCTAGTGCTGGAGTTTCAATTGCTTTTATGTTATTCAGCTCAGGAGTAATGTTTTTTTTCTCTGATTGGGATATTGTTTCACCACCAGCTTTATTCAATGGATTGCTTTCAGCCTTTTTCTTCTTTTTGGCTTTTACGGCTGGCCATTCTGAATCTGCATCTTTATCTTTCTTTACAATAGGCTTTGGCTCAAAGCCAATCTTGGTTAGGTGGTCATCGGAATAAATATACCTATCCATATCGAACACCTCTACCTCTCTCAGCGATTGGTCATGCGAACCATCATTATATGGTTGGGTATTGATGTACCCTTCATGTTCCAATTCTTGAAATGCGTCTTTAATGGTCTTTGGAGCTAACCCATACTCCTTGGCAAATGCCTTGCTTGATTTGTAATATGATTTGCCTTTGATTTTGAATGAAAGCACATCGCACATGATGTGAACCTTAAGGAAGCTTAATCCTTTAATTGCTGATACCTTTGGGAATATTCTAAGGTAGTTGTCGAAGTTTTTTTCTTCATACTTTTTGTTGCTGAACATTACATTGAACGTGTTACACTACTCTGGCCTTATCTCTTAATGAGGTTGAAGGTTGCATTATACTCACCGAGGAAACCCGTAGATTTACCTTTTTTGGTGGTTCTTCTAAGCAAAGATACTAACAATCTAGATAAGATTCAAGTGATTTTGAAAATAATTTGCAGAAAGATGGTATGCCCCTTTGAAATAAAAATGGTATACGCTATGCTCTAAAAAAGTGGATACACCATACTTGAAATTGGGCATACCCCTATGCTCTTTTTCAGGTATTAGATAAGAACATATTAAGAAGATTAAACAAGAAGATTAAAGAAGAAGGTTGTATAAGTAAGTATATATAGTATGATACCTTTTTTGGGATTGATGCTATGATGTTAGTTGATATATAAACACCATAACCAATATTATTTTGTTTAACATCATTTTCCTCGTTGCTGTTGAATCATTTTAATAAAAACAACACCAATTATGGCTTTGCCTTTGCCGTAGGCAGATTCAATACAATGCAGTAATAATGATATGTCGTTTTTGAAGTATATCAAATGATGCCGAAGGCAATGTTATTTTTATATATCCAGCAAACTGCACCTTTCATAGTTAAAACTTGCTTTAAAAAAAACATAACCAACTCCCTACGGGAACAGCAGTATCAATATTGATTTCTTTTTTGTTTTAAAAACAATACCAACTCCCTATGGGAATAAAGGTATTTATCACTATTAATCTTTGCTTTTAAAAAACAATACCCAACCACCGAAGGGTATAGTGGTAATCAGGTTATCGAATTCAGTTCCCCAATCCCCCAGTTCCGTTTCACCCCCTTTCCCCAAATATCAATTCAACTTATCCTAATACATCAAAATCCTTAAGGTTGCTGGCCATAAAGGATTTACTCAAATAATGGTTCTGCAAAATAGTCTCATCGCTATGACCCGTATAAGTTTTTGCAGAGCTACCCATAGCCATTGTAAGCTTTGTTATGTAAGTCTTTCTCAAGTTCTTTATAGTCAATTCAGTTACATTCGCCGTCATTGCATAGTGGCTAAACGCTCTTGAGATAAATTCAGTTAAATACTTTCTTGACTCACCTTCCGCTTCCAATACAAAGGCATCAGTTCCTTTCTTGCTGTCATAACCAAGTTCCACCAATAGTTTCTTTAATGATTTGGTTACTGGTATATAACGTATATACTTGCCAGTATCCTCACCTGTCTTTATCCTGTTAACCTTTTGATTGCTGACACCAAAAATCTCAACCCCGTTTTCAAGTGTAATAAGGTCATCCCATTTTAAATTTACATAATCGCTTCTCATTCCTGTTTCAAGGCAGAGCCTATAGGCATCAACCAACCAAGGGCGATAGTAGTTTCTACTTTCTTTGCTCCTAGTGCTGGTCCCATTCTCAGGAGTGGTTGCTGCCAATATCCTTTCAAACTCGGACTTGGTAAATATCCTGTTATCATGTTTCTCAAATACCAGCTTCGCTTTTGCAAATGGATTTCGGCCTTCAAACTCACGTACCCTAATACACCAGTTATAAAAACTTTTCATTATCGTAAAGTACTTGTTGTAACTGACATTGCTCAATTTCAATTCAAAGTTTATATACTTGTAAAACAACTCGACATGCCTATCGTTTATATCTTTCAAGTTCATTATCTCGACATTGTAGCCAGCTTTATCCAATGCTATTCCAAACCTTTTCAATACCGTTGTGGTTTCTGTCAAGTGCTTTGGTGTAACCTTCCTGACAAGATGCAACGGAGTATTGATATTACTCATGCTATTGAGATACTCACACGTATAGTAGGCAAATGTTGGCTTTACCACTTCCATTTTCTCATCTGCTTTATTATAGCCACTTAGATTTAGTTCTTGCTTAAAGTTGTTCATCTCAACCAGTGCTGTTTCAAAATTCCTTGTATCAAGTATCTTCATACGCCTTGTGTTATGGCCATTTTTGACTGATATAACAAGGTTAAACCTATGCTTGTCGGCATGTCGACATTTTGATAGGCTTGTTGGCTTATCCTTGTTCTTATGACAAGTTTTGCCATTCAACTGCCATTTGCACTTTAGGCATTTTACCTTGATGCCACAGCGATTATACTTTTTTGGTACTTTGAGTGATTCCATATTATGCTGATTTATTTATGCTGTTCATAAAATCCAGTGCTGCTTTGCTCATTTCCTTCTTGGCTGTGTACTTTTTCTTTGCTCGTTTTTCAACAAGTTCACCCATTGATTCAGATAGCTCAACCTTATTGTCGGCTGTATAGGCATCAATCACCTTATCTGGATTAGGGTAGTTGTGGTTGGCAAACCTTTTAAACTTGCCATCAAAAAACATTTCGATTTGTTCTGATGCAACATACTTGGCTTTGCCGACATGCGCCACCAGTATATTGTTTTTTCTGCACCAATTGATGGTGGACCTCGTGTCGAGGTAGTCGAGTAGCGTTGCTAACTCCGATAGCTTCATTAAATTGCTGGTCATGATTCCTTCGTATTGATTGAAATCTGGCCTCTGTAAGCCCCTGTATATGGTAGATTCGTCATTTCGCCATGAAGGTAAATAATCCGTTACAGATAAACCAGGCCTTTCTCTATGGTGGTTCCTTATTCTTTTTCATTTGTGGATGTGTTTAGGGTTTGTGATGATTAATTTTAGAGCTTATCAAAAAATTCCAATACTAATCTTTCAATAGCCAGTTGCCTGTCAATTTTGTCGGGGTAAAGTTCTTTTGCCGTAACCATAAGGCCAATACTTTCATTCAATAGCTCAATAGTTACATGGGTGATTTCAGCCCCAGCGTAATTTTCAATCGCATCAACACCATCTTCTGTAATTCCCAAAAGGATTTCAGTTGTGCAAATAATGCGGTTGTCGTTTAGTAAAAACATTACTAATTCCATTTGATTTTCAAGTTCCCTTTTTGTCTTTTTCATTTGATTTAATTTATAAGTTAAGAACTGGCTCTGGTGGCCTCATCTTAGGATGGTCCTATGGACCAAGTGGTGATGATATACGCACCAGATGTGCCAGTATCTTCTTTACTTAGCTATAAAATAACTGGCAATTAATCCATCCCAACCTTTAAATATGATATATATATTCTCTTGGTTATTCAAGATTTTATCTTTCATAAACTCTGGTATAGCAAGGTAAAGAGGTTGATTCTTTTTTTCAGATACAATGTAAAAGTTAACATTAGCTTTCCCTGTTAGTACTTCTTTACCCAAGTTTAAAAGGATAGCTGAGTTGGGACCACCATTAGTTTTGTGATAGGCATCAATAATTGACTTACGGTTTTCAGTAAGGATTTGCTTTGTGATTTTGGCAAACTTGTTTGTGTTCATTTTGTTTTGTTTAAACTGTTATTGACTCTTTCTTTTTTCCAAGGAATACAGCAACAAAATACAGGGCAACTCAAAAAGAGTTTGTTGTTACAGTACTATTTGAAATCGAAAGAGGTTACAGCTTAAGAGCCAAACCCGTATTGAGCTAGATACCTTGGTGGTAGTGGACTATATGAAGAGATGTTTTTCATAATGAGGATACAAAGGTACTAAAAATTTCGATACCTGCAAGTTTTTAGACGCTTATTTTGCAGTGGTAGCAAGGCTTTCAAGCATCCATGCGTATTTCCGCATGAAATATTTTTGAAACTATTTATTTTAAAGGGGTTGAAGTATATCAGATACTCAAACTATCATATACATCAAATATTTCACGCTCCTTGATGCCTAGATACCTCTTAGTTACTTGGATGTTCGAGTGATTGAATATCTCACTTAGCAATACCAGACTGCGTTCTGAGTAATTGTTCAATTCCCAAATCCTTCTGCCAAAGCTTTTCCTCAGCGTATGTGTACTCGCATTGGTTGTTTTTATTGAGTACTTGCTGAATATTTCTTTGAGCTTGATGTTCACCCACTGTATGTTTATTTGCTTGGTGCCATACTTATTAATGAACACTAAGCTATCCAAGCTGGGCTGATTCATTGCTATGTAGCTGCTCTTTATAAGTGATTGAAGGTCTTTATTGATTTTAATCTTACGGAACTTTCCAGTTTTCCTCTCATTCAATTCAATTACATCTTTGTTAACCAACTGGGACCACGTAAGGCTGAGGGTATCGCTAATCCGCAATCCTGTGAAAGCCCCTGTACCTATAAGTAGTGAAAATTTATGTTCACCGTCTCGTGAAAGTTTGAGAATTAACTGGGTAAGATTATTCCATTGAATGAATCCTGTGGTTGTGTGTTGCCCTTTAAGTGCCATGATATTTAGTTTTTGTTTACTCCGTGAAGATGGAAGGAAAACATGACAAAAACAAGTGTTTTTGACTGAAAGTGATGGTTGTTTCACCCTGTATCCATGGGCTTTTCCGCATGTAGGTGCAATCCAGACCGTTACGGAAATGGCCAACTATCACTAAGATAGAAAGTGATGGTTGGGAATGAAAAAGCCCCGAAATAATCGGGGCCGTATTATATAGGTAGGTGATTTCAGGTTTATACATTAAGGAATTGATTGAGTTGTTTCAATTGCTCAAGAATATGGCCGAGGTCCCCGATACAACCCCAGTTGGTTGTATTCTTATTATAGGATACCTGATGGCGTTGCAACTTTTCTTGCAGCATTACCAGTTCACTCTTGATTTGGTTTTGCTTTTCAGCGTATTTTATTTCGGCTTCCATTATATAAGTGTTATTAGAAGGAATACTTTGCGTTAACAACATCAGTGGGATAGCTGTCACCTGTAAATTCAATTTCATTATCAATAAGTTCAACTAAACCGTCATAGAATACGTTATCATAAGTCTCAATGACAACGCCATCTTTAATGAATTCTATTTTATATAAACCATTGCCTATTAAATAAGTAATTTTCACTTTACCAGTCAGCTTGAAGGCTTGCACATTAAAAATCAAAAAGTCATTTGCGCCTTGCCAGTTATGGCTGCCCCAACTCCATACTTTCATTTTCCCTTGTGAAAATAATTGCCTTTGAATTTCCATAGCCACTTCTAATCTGTGTGTGTTCATGTTGTTTCTGGTTTGAATTATAATTCAAAATTACCAGGGTTAAACGGCAAATACCAGGGGAAAGGCCAACTATTTCAAAATATTTATTAACGGTGAAACACCCTATGATAGGGAGTTTCCAGACTTTATTGGAATCGCACCATGTGAAAAGTTATCCTTTTGCCATGGAGCGAAATATTTATTAGGAAACAGATAAATATGACCAATGAAGGGATCAATGTTCTTAGCTTGTTTGACGGTGTTTCAACAGCTTTCATAGCTCTACAAAGAGCTGGTATACCGATAAAGAACTACTATAGTTCAGAGATAGACAAATCAGCCCTGATGGTCCAAAACCACCACTACAGTGCCAATACCAAGTTCCACCAAATAGGTGATGTCAGAAATGTAGATGGTATCGCTTTGGCTGGTAAAGTAAGCCTTGTAGTATTCGGCAGCCCCTGTACCCAGCTTTCCAGCATCAACCCCTTAGATAGGTCTGGTTTGAAAGGCCCTGACTCAAGCTTGTTTTATGAAGCAATTAGGATAATGAAGGAATTGAAGTTCCATCAACCCTCGAACCATAAGCTTTATTTTTTATGTGAAAATGTTCAAAGTATGGCCCGTGAAAACCGAGATATAATAACCAAAGAGCTTAAGAATATATTTGGTGATGAAGTGAAGATGCTCAAGATTGATTCAGCAATACTTGCTCCAAGCCACCGTAGACGTTTATACTGGAATAATTTTAAAGCTACAATACCCAAACCTAATACAACCAAGTATCAGGATGTGCTAGTAAACGGTTATGCAGGTAGTGAAAAAGCCAACGTAATACTCACATCTTCACTTACTCTTACCAATGGCCTATTCCGACATTTTAAGCGAAGGATAAGTAACGTAATATATAAGAATGAATCTTTCGCAAAGCTGCCTACCAAAGAGAAACTGGAAGCGTATCCAGCTATATTAAAGGAGTCTGGATACATTGCAAAGGCCGACAGAAACAAAGATGAATACAAGTTTCTGAATGGTTGTTATCGCTTACCTTCAGTATTGGAATTGGAAAGAATGATGACTTTTGATGATGGGTATATCTCAGATGTTGCTGGTATAAGCAGAACAGAAAAACAAAAACTTATAGGGTTAAGTTTTACCGCTGATGTTGTTTCTCACCTTTTGAATAGCCTACCTAAATAAAGTGGTGGTCCCAGTCGGAATTGAAAATTAGTACATTTGCCTAGCGGGGCAGTCATCTGAGTGGTGGTGATTAAGCTTTTATCTAATAAAGGTCATGCCCCGCTTTTTTACCATCAAAATGGCCAAGAAGAAAACCCTAAAGGAACAACGAATTGAAGAACTGCTTCAATCCCTGTTGCTATTTGGCGGACTTTCAAAGCTGGAACAAACCATATTAACCGAGGTTCTTATCAATGATAAGCAATTCAAAGACCTTACCCAATCGCTACGACTTACCACATATAGGCAAAAACAAATTTTCAATACCACTACCAGTAGATTGATGAAAGCTTTGGCAGTGGCAAACGAAAACGAAGATGCCTATAGTGCAATGAAAGTTGAACTTGCAGCCACGAAGAAAAAGCTCGAAGCACTTGAGAAAAATAATGAAGAACGAGATAAGATTTCACCAGAGACGAAAGAACTGCTTGCTATTCCAATAGATAAAACATATCTATCTTCAAGAGTGAAAAATGTTTGTTATAAAGCAGATATTAATAAAGTTTCAGACCTTATAAAATATTCAAAGAGGGCTTTTGGCGGTTTGCGTGACTCTGGTAAGAAAAGCATTGATGAAGTGGGGGCGTTTTTAGAAGCGCATGGGCTGTCGTGGAAATAATATACTCATGAATAAGGATAGTAAAGAAAACTTAGTTGTTCCATGTTGCCAGTGCGGTGCACATTTCAAAAGGGATGAAGTTAATCAATTGAAAATCGAAACAATCAAGTATAAGTTTTATATCTGTGAACCATGTCTTGAGAAAGTGCCAAATCTATCTGCCCATATTGTGAAACCATTAATGAAAATTTGATGACAACATGAAAGCTTTACCCAATAATCAATCATTATTAGCTATTGCTTTAGTATATAGTATTATCATTGGCTGCAACCCAAACAATGGAAATAGTAATGCAAATAAAGCAGCCTTATCAGATAGCCTACACACGAAGAAAGTCGAATCAAAAACCAAATCAGCTAATGCCCCAAAGTATGTAGACAAGAGCTATGACACAGTTTTTATAAAACATGATAGTAGTCAATATAGCAAAAAGCTGAAGTATGTAACAGATACGGTTATTTTTAACAAGGAATCAAGGCAGATACTAATTGGAACTACCATTATACCAGAAACACATAGTTCCCACGACGCATGGGTGGAGTATGGGTTTTGTCTTAACAAAGTTGTAAGAACCAAGTGTAAGAAAGAAGTGGGAGAAGAACCTACAGGTCCAGACCAAATCAACTCTATTATTAGCTCTGATTCTACACTGGTTGTTGATATAAATATTACCGATAATTGCTGCTATTCTTTTTTATGTGATGTAGGGGTTGACAATTCTGCAACATTAAATCTTATTTATACTGGCTATGGCATGTATTGTGACTGCGATTGTTGCTTTGGGCTGACATACTATTTCAAAATATTAAAAAGCCCTGACTATTTCCCTAAGAAAATAAGATATAAACCAGTTAAAGCTGTAATGATAAATGGAAATGCAAAGAGTAAAAGAATGATAAAGAAATAGCATGAAACTTCAAAAAAAGCATTTCATAAATACATTTCTTGTTCTTAACCTTCTATGCTTGGTGTCAATATTTCCCTTTCATTCTGATTCTACTTGGGTAGTCCGTTTTTTCTTGATACCAGTATCTTTTCTCATAGCATTAATACTAGTAATAGCTGATAAAATAAGAACACCATTACAAATAGTATCTATTGTTATTCTTTTCTTACCCGATATTTTTTGTTGGGGGTTTTCTGGATTGGCACTTTTTGGCGATACTGTGAAAAACTTGCATCCCCGTCTTATGGATACTATTTCAGTACAGCAACCTGTATACCCTGATAGCGGTTTTACCAATAAGGCTGAGGCAAAGAACTTAAGGATTAATGGGTTGAAGGAAGGTAAATGGATTGAATACGATGATACTACCCGTATTGGTTCCCATTCTGAGATTAATGCACAGTTTTATTCCCTCACAGTGTATAAATCAGGATTTATGTATGGAGTAGTAAGGTCATATTTTAAAAGTGGCAAGCTAAGATTTATTGGTACGTGTGTTAACGGGAAACCCAAGGGGATACTTACTTGGTATTATGAAAATGGTAAGATATGGAAACAGGTAACTGAATAAAATGAAACCTCTATTAACCCTCATATTATTATTATCCTATAACCTTACTGCTATTGGGCAAGCTAAGAAGGATAGTAATGATTTCCCTATAAACGGATATAACCTTGAGGATAGCGTTTCTTTTGCAGCATTTACGAAATTGAAAAGTAAGTGCAACTTAACTATAAATGGGCTGAAAGAGGGTGAATGGGTAGAGTATAATTATGCAGAAGATGAATATGATGCCATTGATACAACTACTTTTATAGGGTACACACTTGCCTATTACAAAAAAGGAATCCCTTGTGGAACGGTAAGGGATTATTCTATTAGCGGACAAGTAGTTGGTGAATACCCTTATATTAATGGCAAATTAAATGGAGAAGTAAAAACTTATTATTGTAATGGACAATTATATACCCTTGATACATATACAGATAGTCTAAAAAATGGAATTTTTAAAGGATTTTTAATGGATGGGGATTTGTATTATGAAGGCAACTTCACCAATGGTAGTGAAAATGGGGTATACAAACAGTATTATGGCAAAGGTAAAATACAACGGGAACTTCCTGTTACTTATGATAAATGGAATGGCGTTGAGAAATACTATTACGAAAGCGGAATCATAAAGTCAGAAAACACCTATAGAAATGATACGGAAATAATCGCAAAAGAATATTATAAGGATGGAAAGTTAAAGTCAGCAACCCCTTACTTGGAAGGCAAGAAAGGAATTACCAAACTTTATTATGAAGACGGGAATCAAGTTTTAAATGGGATAATTAAAGAGGATTGTGATGATGGACAAACTAAAACAGAAACCCAACTGAAAAATGGGTTGATGCAAGAAGTACGATTTTATAATTTGGAAGGGAAATTAGAAGCAGTAGAGACTTATGTCAATGGATTGGAAGATTCATTTAGATGGGCGAAATAAAATATTTATGATAGACTTTGCATGAAGAATTTCATTTACATATTTATACTTATTTCAAGCATAACCTTGCTACTCGTATCTTGTACCAGCACCCAAGCATTAAAATATTTCAACAAGGGAAAGTCTGAGGATTCGCAGGGTAAGCATCAAGAGGCCATACAGGACTATACCCAAGCTTTAAAATTGAACCCCAAGGATGCGAATGTCTTTAATTCCAGAGGAACGGATAAGAATGAACTGAAAGATTATCAAGATGCACTTCAGGATTTTGACTGCTCCATTAAACTAAATCCAAACAAGGCGGAATCGTATTACAACCGTGGAGTGACAAAGTATATTTTAAAGGATTATCAAGGAGCCATGGATGATTTTAATAAAGGAATTCAACTGGCCCCAAATGCGGAGACGTATCTGCAACGTGGTATTGTAAGGTACGTGTTGAGGGATTATCAGGACGCAGCTGGAGACTTTTATAAAGCTATTGAACTGAACCCAAATTTAGCGGATGCTTATTCATATCAGGGTATTATAAAATTTATACAGAATGATTATCAGGGTGCCATCAATAGCTATTCTAAAGCGATAAAACTAAAGCAAGGCTTTGCAGAGGCATACTATAATCGTGGATTAGTAGAATATGCACAGAAAGACTATAAGATTGCCTTATCGGATTATAATAAAGCCATAGGATTAGATTCAAGTTATGCAGAAGAATATTATAGCCGTGGAGTCGTAGAGCATAGTCTTCAAGATTACAGCAGGGCAAATAAGGATTATACCAGAGCGATTCAAATGAACCCGAAAGATTCAGAGATATACTATAATCGAGGTAATGTCAGATGTAACCTTCAGGATTATCAAGGGGCAATACAGGATTATGACATAGCCATCAAATTGAATTCGACTCCTGTTGATGCTTTCTATAACAGAGGCTGGGCAAAATATCAACTGAAAGATTACAAAGGTTCTATTAAGGACTTCACCAGAACTATAGAATTGAAGCCAGCCTATACGAGTGCCTATTTAAAACGTGGTGACGCTAAGGATGAACTGCAAGACTACACTGGAGCAATTCAAGATTACAGCAAGGCAATTGAATTGGACACCACTAACGTAGATGGTTATATTAATCGTGGTAATGTTAAACGAGAACTAGATGACCGCAAAGGTGCAATACAAGACTATAAAAAAGCTATGGAATTGGCCCCTACCAATGCGACTCCATATTACAATAGCGGATTAATAAAGTCTGGGAACCAAGATTACAATGATGCCATAAAGGATTTCACAAAGGCCATTGAACTGGATTCCACTGATGCTAATTATTTTAAGGAACGAGGAGAGGCAAGGTCAAGTATCGGTAGTCTTGTTAATAATGATAAAGAACGAAGGGATGCCATAGTGGACTATACTAAAGCTATTGCATTAAATCCAAGCTATGAAGAGGCATATTCCTTTCGTGCCATGGATGAGGCAGACCTAAAGGAATATACCCTTGCAATAGCAGATTATACAAAAGCAATTGAGTTGAACCCTCACTATGAACAATCCTATGTTGCACGTGGTCTTGTAAAAGACAAAATTAAAGATTACCAAGGAGCAATCGATGACTATACCAAAGCCATTGCCATTGACTTGGGTTCGAATTCAAGTTTTGGAGCAGATTATGCTTTTCGTGCACAAGACAAACTTAAATTAGGGGATAAAAATGGGGCATGTTCAGATTTTCACAAAGCCATTGAATTAGGGGATAAATATGACGCACTCCCTTATATTAATAAAAGCTGTAAGTAAATTAACGTAACAATGAAAAAAACACTTGGACTTTTTATAATAATAATCCAATGTACATGCTATTCTTGCAATACCAGTGGACAAGCACCTTTTAATATGGCAGACTTTGCATTACGGTCCAGAATAAGTATGCTTATTGAATCGCATGATATTACTAAGGCAACAACTATACTCGATTCACTAGAACATTTAAGCCAAAATAAATCAAATCCTTTAATTAGATATTATAGGGCGAAGTGCTTATACAAACAAAATAAATGTAGTGAGGCGATACAAATATGTTCTGATGAAATAATGAAACATAGCCAAACAGATTCATTGTTATACTGGTTTTATGGATTGAAAATCAATTCACTAAGAAAATCAGGTGACTTTAAAAACGCATGTTCGGAAAATCAAAAACTTATTAAACTATTCCCAAATGATGCCTATTCCTATGCCAATTTAAGTTATTATTTAGGTGAGCTTGGGGATTATAAGGGATGTATCGATGCACTAGAGACAAGTGTGAAGCTGGACCCTAAAAATATTTTAGCCTATAGTAACCTAGCTTATTACAGTTCAATTGTCGGAGATTATAATAAGGCGATAAATTATGCAAACCAAGGGCTGCTGATTACCAAAGATTCAATAACAATTGGGTCACTAATTAATAATAGAGGATTTGGGAAAATAGGGCTAAAACAATATGATAGTGCATTGGTTGATATTGACAAATCCTTAAAATATTACCCTAAAAATTCCTATGCTTATTACAATAAAGCTTTAATATATATACAATTTTAAAAAACTGATGAAGTATGCATAAATCTAAAGAAGGCTAAAGAATTGGGCGGCATTAATCTGACTGCTGCTTTATTGAAACAATACTGTGATAAATAAAGTAAGGCGTAACATGAACCAGACCGACTTCGCAAAACTCAATATAAATGAACGTGCCGACCTTACGTGGTCCAAGGGTGAGTTTGTCGGCACTCGTGAATATTATTCGTTTAAACTCAGCCTATACGTTCTAAAGGGGCTTTATGTTAAGGTATGGTATTTCCCAACAACAAATAGAATTGAGAAGGTGGAACCATTGGCTAACATTAAAGACCTGAATCATTACTTGAAAGATATTGACCTTGCAAAACTACTTGACGGTTATCCATATTCGGAAAATGAGTGAGGCATTAAAATAATAGTTAGCATGAAGAATACAACAAAGCTTAAATCGATTCTCAAATCATATGTCGTTTCGTTTGAAATGGATGAAGATGAAAATCTTCTATTGACACTCACCAATAAACGTAATGGCGAGAAAGAATCCTTTGTCCATAAGAACTATACAGCCGTAATGAGGCAAGCATTCGCCTTTATGAACAAACAAACGAAAGAACCAAAGAAAAGACGGCCACTACCAAGAGGCGAGAAATTGTATGATGGGTTTAATTACCCAGAGAATGACTAGAGACTTAGTAAAGGTTTATCCTATTTACACATCCGATAACAAGCGCATAATAGAACGAAAATGAAAATTATAACTCCAATCAGTTTTTGATTTGATGAAGACGAGTCATTATTGCTTCTTATGTTACTATTCTGTTTTTTCTCTAACAACCAAGCAGTATCATTTTCCTCAAAGGACTTAACGAACCCCATTTGTTTTAGCGTCATTGGTAATTCTATATCAGGGTCTACAATTATCTTTATCCATGCTTCGTTTGATAAGTCATGCACATTTTCTACAAATTCTGTTTTTTTACCAATATACAGCCAACTATATTTGTAGGATGTTTTTAGGATTTTATTAAAATTTATCTTACAAAGGCAATCATAATTAAACTTGGTGCAACCCTGAAATACCAGCTTAAATCTTAAGAAATTGGCTGAATTTATCTTTTCAACTACGTTATCAGAAATTTCTTGCAAGTTTCTATTGTTTCTAAATGAAAAAGGCCAAAAATCAATGAAGGATTCTCCAGTAGCTGTACCAGCATAATGTTTAATCATTGGATGGGGAAACATGGCAAACGATGGAATTTCATCTACTATTCTTATATCATTGTTTGACATATCAAAATTGTGTAACCTAAACCTTGAAATGCCTTTCAAGGATTTGATATTATTATCTGAAAGATTTAATATCTCTATTCCCTCTATTTCAGAATCAGAATACAAATCAATTATTTCTTCTAATGATTCTATACCTCTATTCTTAAATGCTAACTTACCATTAACTATTTCAGATTTATTTATTCTCCTTTCAGTTCCTACTGTTTTAGGAATTATTTTCTCAATCGGTTTTCCGCAAAAGGCGCAATACATGGTAGTTTTACCTTCTGGCAGCATATTATCAGCACCACATGCTGAACAACTTATCACTCCACTCATAATGGGTTTGTTTATTTCTGGATTATCAACTTCCCTTCACCAACCAGTTCCCCATTATTAGTAACCACTCGGTATAAATAAACCCCGTTTGGCCGTGAACTCAAGTCGACTGTATTGCCGCCTGGGGCTGAATTAAGGGCCTTGGCAAGCACCTTCTCCCCAAGAATGCTATATACCTCTATGGTTTTATTTTCAGGGCTATTAACTGCTGAAAACCCTAAATTGAAAATGCCATTTGACGGATTGGGATAGGGCTTAACATTTTCACCGCCATTGATTGCAGCTATGCCAGTTATTATCTTCTTTCCTACGATATTGCTGTGGGATAGCATCAAGGCATTCATGGCCTCTGGCCTTTTGCTATACGCTAAAGGTGATAAAGCGCACATATCGATATTCAACTTGGCACCTACATAATAACTGGCTGTGGTGGAATAGTTGGGGTCGGTCATTTTATTCTGAGTACCAGAGATGCTGTCAATCAAGGTGTCATTCCTATATAGGTAATATGTCAATACTGGCTGGGTAGCACCTTCGATAAGATAACCAGTACCACTCCAAGAAAATGTTCCTGATGAGTTGGCAATAAACATGGTATTATGCCATAAGCTATTGGCAAAAGGCTCTACATCGCCACATGAATCAACCGTTGCAATGCAATAACGGACAGTATTGGCGTTTGGGTTATTCAGGTTATCAACAAAGTAACGGTTGGTATCCGTATAGGCTTCATCACCTATCAGTTGCCATTGATTACTTGCATTATAAAAATATAGCCTTAATGAATCAATCCCTTTTTTGCTGATTCCATTAGTATCCCATACCACAAGGTTATGGATACTCGATGTATCAACCGTAACCCAACAAACTTCACCCTTAAGCAATTTCCTATGTAGTTCCAAGCTATCGGATACTGTACAACCATCTGTAAGCAAGATAGTGGCAACATATTTTTGGCTGTCTCCGCTGAATGGAATTGTAGTTAAGGGGTTGCTGGTACTGGTATTGCTTCCATACTTCCAATTAACGGTAGAAATAGCATCACTAACTGGCGCAATAGTAATACTGGTGGTCCTATTACAAACAAGAGAGTCTGTAGTTGCTGTTATCTTAGTTCCAATCTTCTTAGGTGTAAGCCTTAATGCACTGTAATCAACTTCCGTGTCACCAGTAACAGCTTTATAGCAAAGTATGATGATAGGGGTTGGCGCATTTAAGCTACCATTAAACAGGTAAGGTGATTTCAATACTATGATAGTATCATTTGTAGCAGTACTGTCAGGTACAACAACGACTTTCATTGTATCAGCACCCGTAAAGCCAATGGTAACTATACTAGGACAGTATTGGATATTACCACCAGTTGTGGTCGTACCATTGATGCTAAAGGTTTGCCCACTGGCCCAATATGATAGTGATATTAATACCATCATTATGATTGTAATTTTCTTCATGGTGTTTTTATTTATGTTCCCACAAATATAATAAATTCGGAGTAAACTCCGAACCAATTACCAAATAAAACACCGCTTGTTCTTTTCCTTTGTATCATGACATCGGAAAAGCAGTTGGAAAAGCTGAAGAAAGAAGTAACTAATCGCTTATATAAGCTATTTATGGCCAAATATGAAGGGAATAAGCTGCGATTTGCTAAAGATGCCCAATGTGATGAAAAGGCTTTACGCTTATTATTTGATGAAGGGCAGGGTATGACTTTGAACCTGATGTTTAAGCTATGCCATACGCTGGATATTACTCCGTCTGAATTGTTGAAAGGGCTTGAAATCAAAAAAGATTAAAAAGACTATTTCTCTTCTCCTTCTATAATCACTTTTATTTTCTCCAGGTCTTCTTTTGATATATCACCTCGGTTTAATGCTGAAACACCTGAATTAATCTGATTATTCACCTTTGGAGTAAATAGTAGTTTATTATCAAGAATGAAAGCCAGTCTATTCCCAATGGATTTTCGTGTAGCAATGTTCCATGCTTTTGTAGCCGTATCATTGAAATGTATTGTCAATAAATATTCATCACTTAAATTGCTTTTATCTATTTGAATGGTAGTGAAATCTTTAACAGCAACAATCGGTGTCGGGTCAATGGAATAAATTTCATTAGCTTTATCTAATTTCAATTCATAGGCTTTTCCACTATCTGCTATATAATACCACCCCGTTTGTAATGTAATGACATTGCCTTTTTCATCATAGTTCTTTGTTGATGATATATCTCCATTTGCGTAAGTTATTTCGCTTTGTAGTTTCCCACTTTCGTAATACTTTTTAGCTATTCCATTTGCTTTGTCATTTGTGTAGGTGCTTTCCCAATTTAGTTTCCCATCTTTATAATACCATCTTATTAAGCCATTCCTCTTGCCACTGGAATATAAGCCTTCGTATGATAATTGCCCATTCTCATAATAGTGTTTTGAATGGCCATCTAAAGTATCGTTTACCCAATCAGATTTTATTTCAACTTCTCCGTTTTCATAAAACATAGTTAAACTCCCATTCAATTTACCGTTACTATAAAGCGCAGTTCTTTTTAACTTTCCACTTTGATAATAATCTTTTTGTAAACCTTCTTTTATGTCATTTACATAAGGTACTTCGCTCATTAAAATTCCATTATCCCAATATTCTTTTGTAAGTCCATTCTCTTTATTATCAATAAATGGTGCTATCCAATCTACTGCACCATTCTTATAATAGCTTTTGAACCCTACTATTTTACCTTTTGCGTATGATTTCTCCTCAGATACTAAACCATTCTCCCAATACCTTTTCAGTATTCCATCTAGTTTTCCATCAGTATAAGGCTCTTCGCTTTCCAGTACCCCTTTTTTATTGTAGCCTCTTACTATTCCATATAATATGCCGTCTCGGTAAACATTAAGCCAGTAACCCGTTGTATCGATTGCACCATTTTTATATTTGAAGATACTATATTCAATCCACTTGCCTTCCTTTAAACTGTCTTTATATAGGTTCGTTGCTTCAGCTTTATTTGTAAACCCACTATCTGGTAAGTTGCTTTGCTGACCAAAGACTGTATTGGCATATAGAAATATAAGCAAGTATAGCTTCATTTGTTGTTTCATTTCCTTTCAAATCCTTTCATCACCTTATCACTCTTAATTCCATAGGTGTCAAATATATACTGGAAGAAGCCCTTCATTATCTTCTTGCAACTGCTTTCCGTCAATATCTTATTGGCTTGCCTTATATAGAAAGCCCTCAGTTTTGAACTCGTCATCGCTACGGTTATATCCTCGAACCCAGTACACATCTCGTGGTGGTATAGCAGTTCGGTAAAGAAAAACAGAACATCGGAATGGGTATTTATGACTCTGGGTGATAGGGTAAGGCGAAGGGATAAGAGGTATTCCTTCATATAGCCTTTCATTTCATCGTAGAAGTATTCTGCTGACATTACTATTGCTTTATTTCATTGCCGTTTTCATCGTAGTGTTTCGTGGATAGAATAGTATCATTTTTATAGATGTATTCATACGATAGTTTTCCGCTTTCATAATAAGTTTTCTTAATTCCGTTTGCCATGCCATTATTAAATGGCTCATACCCTTTTAATTGTCCATCTGGATAATAGGACTTCTCAATTCCGATTGGTTTGCCAGAGCTCATTGTATCTATTTGGCTTAAATTCCCATTAGGGTAATACAGTTTTTCTACTCCATTTAATACACTATCGGTAAAAGGTAGCTCCCATTCTAATCCGCCATCTTCGTAATACCATTTTTCAATACCATTTATTTTACCATTTACGTAGGGAATTATGATTTTTAGTTTCCCACCCATGTTATATGTTCTGACTAGCCCATAAGGCAGACCATCTGAATATATTGTCAAACGATAATACGGTGCTTTTTTAGCATGGGCATTAGAAACAGCTCTTTCAGCAAACTCATCCAGATATTCTACCCACTTGCCTGCTTTTTTACCGTGAGCTGTTAAATTCTTAGCCTCAGCCTTATTGGTAAACCCGTTACTATCAGCCACACCGCTTTGCCCCAAAGCATTTAGGATAGAGGTAAGGGATATAAGTATGATTAAGAAAGGCTTCATGCTATTGCTTTATTACTTGCTTTTTTCAAGCTCCCAATCGAAGGTTTTTAAAAATGAACCAGCTCTACCTACAGTTGGTATCATAAGATTTTCTGAACTGTTCAGGTATCCCAGTGAAGTTGCCTTGATGGTAAGCATATAGGCAGCCATGTCCTTAAATTTCGTTGGGTCAAATAAGTATTTGCCTTTAGTGTCAGTCTCAACTGAATCAATGGAGCCATCAGAACCGACCATTTTAACTGTAATTCCTTCAATCGGTTTATGGGTATACTTATCTGTAACAGTTCCTTTTACAGTATAGATTATCAATTTCCAACTAGAATCATAATCTCTAACTATTCCAATAGGCTTACCATGCTTATATATTACGAGAGAATAGTGTTCTAAATTAGAATCCCCTATAGGTCTGTCGCAGCAATTGGTATATACACTTTCAACCCACTTACCTTCTTTCAACCCATTCACCGTTAAATTTTTAGCTTCAGCCTTATTGGTAAATCCACTATCAGCTTGCCCAAAAGCAGTAAGGGTGGTTATCAGGGATATAAGTATAATTAAGAAAGGCTTCAAGTTATATAGAGATTACGCATAGGGTGAAGTAAATTTAAGGCTTGAGTTTAATGTTGATGAAATTAATAAAATAGTTACTAAAACGGTAATCACAACAAATAGTATACCCAAAACCCTTATGGTTTTATATTCTTTCAGTTTTTGTCGATTTAATAAAACCACTATTGCCACAACCCACTGATATAGTAGAATAAAATATTTCAAAAATTGGTGGTGAGTTGATTTATGATACAAGAAAGGTGCTTCTGTATTATTTAATGCGGAGAAAGCGATAAGCTGGAATAAATAAAATCCGAATCCTATTAATACAAGAGTCGCAATTATAGTGGTACTGCTTTTCATAGTAGTAAATTTAATCAAAAAAGTAATAACCAAGCAAACTTTGCCTTAGCTCAGACGGTTAGAGTAGTGGACTAAATTTCACACCAATATCACTTGGATTTGAGATTATTATACATGGAAGTAATCTCTTTTATTACCAATTTTGGTTCATCAACTTGTATGGCATGACCACTTTTTTCAGTTACGATTAATTTTATTTGAGGAGCCTTTTTCACCCAACTATTATACAATTCAAGCTTAAGGTCAATATCTTCTTTATTGTATTTCTCATTATTGTATTTCCTTGAGGCTAAAATAGTAACTGGAATATTGTTGGGAATATCTTTACCCTTCACAAGAATAGTA
The DNA here is from genome assembly GCA_035486275.1 of Bacteroidia bacterium. GTDB lineage: Bacteria > Bacteroidota > Bacteroidia > JABEUT01 > JABEUT01 > JABEUT01. The sequence goes on along the minus strand of DATHNG010000215.1, from coordinate 23,354 downwards.
TCTGTCGTGTAAAAATTATAATATTCATTTCTTATCGTTTTGGAAAAATTTAAGGTATCGCTATAAGTGGATTTATTAATACTATCATATTTCATTCTATCTACATCTGTTCTTACAGCCCTTTTTTTATTTAAGATTTCAATACTTGTTGGGTCTATAAATACCATGCCAGCAACTTTCTCAGGATATTTATTTGTAAAATATCTCATAATAAGCCCAGCCCTTGAATGGCCGACCAAAATGAAGTGCTGATTACTGTCTAATTTGGTTAAGAGCTCATTTAATTCATTTGAGATATTATCAATTGACCTCGCATTTCCTAATGATTCTGATTTGCCAATTCCAGCCCTATCATAAGAAATGGTTCTTGTAAGTTTTGAAATGTTTTTTTGAACTTCTGAAAATGAACTTAAATCGTCACCAAGCCCTGAAATAAATACAACAACGGGTTCTCCGATTCCTTTATCCACAACATATTCTTTCTTACCTTGAATCTCTATAAATTTGCCATCGCCAGTATTAGGGGTCGAAAATCCCATTATTAAAGCAACAGAGACCGCTAGTAGTATTAAGATTCGTTTTTGCTTCATACTTGGTAAAAATAATCAAAAAGGAATAAACCTTTTCGATGGCCCAGCTCAGACGGTTAGAGCAGCGGACCAAAAATTACTTCCCAATTAATTATCTTTGCAGCCAGTTCTTATTATTGATTTCAGGAAATACTGCACACCGAAAGTGCACACCTCAAATAAAAAAAGCACCTACGAAACTCGTAAGTGCCTGATTATTAAGTGGGCCCAGTAGGACTTGAACCTACGACCAACGGATTATGAGTCCGCTGCTCTAACCGTCTGAGCTATAGGCCCCGATAAATTGAGGCTGCGAATTTAAAAATTTATACGTTACTATGAACCAAAAAGTACCTGCAACTATTACAACTATTGTTTTTGACCTGGGTGGGGTTCTGTTTGATATAGATTATTCCCTTACACAGAAGGCTTTTATTGCCTTAGGGGCAAGCGATTTTGATAAAGAATATTCACAGCAAGTTCAAAGTGGAGTTTTTGATGAATTTGAAAAAGGTCTTGTTACTCCTGCTCATTTCAGGAATGAAGTACTTAAATGGTTGCCACAAGGCACTACCAATGAACAGGTAGATTCTGCCTGGAATGCTTTGCTTATAGGCTTCCCGAAAGAGAAAGTAACACTACTAAAAGAACTAAAGAACAGGTATAAGCTATTACTACTCAGCAATACCAATGAAATTCACCTGCCTGCGGTCCTTAAAATGATGGATAGCACGCTTGAGCCGGGAATAATGGGTAAGTTATTTGAAAAGGAATATTACTCGTGTAAAATGCAGATGAGAAAGCCAGATGCAGAGATATTTGAACATGTGCTTAGTGAAGACTCATTGAACCCTGCTAATACGCTTTTTATCGATGACTCTATACAAAACGTTAAAGGAGCCGCCTTAACAGGAATACAAACCCTGCACTGCACCAAAACAACTAATCTGTTCGATTACTTTAGCCCTGCTTCTTAATTTCCTGGCAAAGCTCTATAAGTACACCATTTGCACTTTTAGGGTGTACAAAGCATATTAATTTATTGTCAGCGCCCTGCTTAGGCTTATCTGATAGCAAGGTAAAGCCCTGTTTCTTCAGGTTTTCCATTTCAGCTTCAATATCATCTACATCAAAAGCTATGTGGTGAATGCCCTCACCCTTTTTCTCTATAAACTTAGTTATTGCACTTTCCGGTGATGTTCCTTCTAGCAGCTCTATCTTGCTTTCGCCTACTTTAAAGAATGATGTATTAACATTTTCCGATGCCACCTGTTCAGTTTTGTATGCAGACACACCCAATATGGCTTTATAAATAGCATTAGCCTCTTCTATATTTTTTACTGCAATGCCAAGATGTTCTATTTTGGTTATCATACTGCTTCTAAAAAAGAAACCCGAGGGTCGCCTCGGGTTTTAACTATATTTTAATAATGCGGTTATTTCTTTATAAATTGAGTCATACTATTATCATAGTTCAAATAGTATATTCCTTTTTTAAGATCTGTTACATCAACTTTATCACCAAAACCTCTCTTAGCAATATTGCCATACTCGTCGTATATTTCATACATAGTTGGTGCTGAAAAGTTAATAAAGTCCTTCACTTTTTCAGGGCCTTCGGTTACCGCAGGAATATCTGAGTTAAAATCAGCAGGGTTTGACATACGTGGCTGGCCGGTGTAGTCAACTTGCTTTACCCTGAATTTGTTTTTGCCTGAATTTGGAGACACCTTAAACTGATATTCATGCGCATCTGGTGTTCCTATACCATCAACTTCACCAACCTTAACCCATTTGTTCCATCTGAATTGCTCAACGGTGTAAGTCAGTTTTCCGCTTTCATCTTTTGCAGTCCACTTAAGTGTGCTGGTTTTAGGATCAACACTTATAGATTGGGTAGTAAATGTGCTTTTTGGTTTTAACACCTCAGGATTAAGCACTTTTGGAGTGCAGTCATCCTTATGTTCAATTTTTACAACCACCTTATCGCCTGGTTTTAAGCCAAGGTTCTTAAAATCAATTTCAAAAGCGCTTGAGTTTACCTCATCGGTAGTAACCTGGCCGTTCACAGTAACTTCATATGCACAGAAACCAACACCACTACTGGCGAAAGGGTTTTGAACATACAAATTCTTTCCCTGATAGTTACCTTCAAGAACAATGACTCCTGCATGAGAAACATTTAACCCGGCAAACAAAATGCCCGCAAGTACAATTATCTTATTTACTTTTCTATTCACAATGTTCGCAAATATAAATAAACTATCGTTCCAAATACCACTGGTCTTCAAATTTTTCGCGCTGCAATATTAATAACTTAATTCTAAATTTAAAAGAGTTTTTTATTTTTTTGCCTTTAGACCATGAAAATCACTATTTTTGTAGGGAATATACTAAGGAATGCTATTTTTGTATAAAAACAGCCCGCCTATATACTATATGAAAAGATTTCTCTTGCTAATTGTTCTTACTTCTGTATGTTTCAATTACTCCTGCAAACAAATGGGGAATAAAAACAACAGAAAGCCTGTAAAAGGGAACCGTATTTACGGAGGAACCCTTCATTTGAATGAAACTACCCCTATATTGAACTTATACCCGTATTATATTTTTGATAATATATCCTATTCAGTTGGATGTCAAATATATGATGGGCTTGTTAGACTTAGCCCGAAAGACCTTTCTATTGAACCCGACATAGCAAAAAGCTGGACAGTTGACGCTAGCGGAACAGTATATACCTTTCACCTTCGCAATGATGTGATGTTCCAGGATGACATTTGCTTCAGCAACAGTAAGGGCAGAAAAGTAGTGGCCAATGATTTTAAATATTCAATGGAAAAACTTTGTACAGAAACACCTGACAATGTACAGTATTCTATTACGTTTAAAGGAATAGTGGATGGTGCGGATGCGTTCTATGAGAGCAGTAAAAAAGGTGCTCCTTCTTCGGGCATAAATGGAGTAAAAGTGATCAATGATTCTACCCTTGAAATTACATTAGTAAAGAAGAACCCTGTTTTTCTTGATATTCTGGCAGGGCCTGGTGGTTTTGTAATTGCAAAAGAAGCTGTGGAGAAATATGGCAAGGATATGCACATTGGCACCGGTGCCTTTATATTCAGCCAAAAAAGTGATACTGATAATGCTGTATTGACTGCTAACCCAAACTATTTCAGGTGCGATAGTTTAGGCAATCAATTACCTTATCTTGATTCAGTAGTTATCAGTTTTATACCAAGCAGGACTGATGAGTTCAAGGCTTTCCAACAAGGCAAAATAGACTATATAGCAAGTGTGCCATCTACCCAGGTTGATAAAATGGTTGAGGAACAGATTTCAGATTTCCAACACAGACCGCCAAGGTATGTGCTTTCAAGGGTACCGGAAATGTCGACCAAATACTATGCATTTAATATTTCAAAAGCTCCTTTTAATGATATAAGGGTTCGTAAAGCCTTCAGCTTAGCTATTGACCGTAACAAAATAGTTAGCGAAGTATTACAAGGTGAGGCTTTTGCACCGGGTATTCATGGCATTACTCCACCAACATTTATGAATTCTTCTAACCCTGAAAATAATTATGATATTTCAAATATAAAAGGCGACTCCCTTAACATTGATATGGCAAAGAAGTTGCTAAGCGATGCCGGATTCCCTGATGGTAAAAAATTCCCAACTATTACTTTAGAAATAAATGATGGCGGAGGGCTTAACACTAGTGTTGCCCTGGAAGTACAAAAGGAATTGCTTGCAAATTTGAATGTGCATATAAATTTCAATATTGCTTCCTTCGCTCAAAAACTTCAGGATGAAAGATATATGAATTTCGAAATGATTGGTGTAGGCTGGTCAGCTGATTACGCTAATCCGGGCGATTTTTTAATGCTCTTTGCAGGCGCTAATATACCCGATTCTATCGGGCAGCCTTCTTACTACAATATAACCCGTTACAAAAATGCTGAATATGATAAGTTGATCAGTATGGGGCAGGCAGCTAACTCGGTGGCAGAAACATATAAATACTATCAGCAAGCAGAACAGATGGCCATAAATGATGCGCCTATTATGGTTTTATGGTACGATCAGAACTATAGCCTTAACCAATGGCCTGTTAAAGGACTATACTGCAATTCTCTTAATTATCTTGACATGTCGTGCATTTATATTGACAACAAGAGTGCTGACGCTATAAAGGCAGATTCAGCTTATAAGAAAAAATAATTTGCTTAAAAATACTCCTATATGGATTCGAACTATTGCAGCAACTATGTTGTTTGCCATGGTTTATTACTTTGCCGGGTATCGCCTCATTTATTTTATGATCACTGCCAACGCCAGGCATGAAGCTTCGGTGGCAATGAAGAACAAAGAAACGGTTTTAGAAAAAATTACACTCCAACAATCTGAATACAATAAACTAAAATGGGCCGAAGGGAATAAAGAGTTTGTCAGTAATGGTCAATTGTATGATGTGGTTAGTATTACCAAAACTAACAATGAATATGTTGCCGAAGTATATTGTGATAAGAATGAAACACAATGGGTAAAGGCATTGAACAATTTTGTTAAGCAATTATTTCCTTCGAATAATAAGTCAGATAAGCATACAGAAAGCATTCTTACTGCATTCCAGAAAGAATACATTCCGCTTAATATAGTTCATACATTAACACCCGATGTTACTTACGTTAAGCAATATTTACACACTGTAAATATTCATTCCATATATCCCGATAAAGGTATATGGCACCCCCCTTCCTGCTGCTAATTTCATTTCACATTCCTGTTTTGGAGTGTAATTTTTTAATAGCCTTTGGCTGTTAAAAAGAATTTTAGTAGCCCCAAATTCAAATTATATATACTATGAGAACATCTAAGATATTATTGTTTATTGCTTTTATATTTACAGGCCTTTCAGCTTTTGCGCAAAATACATTGACCGGAAAAATTTCAGACTCCACTAATACTAATGCATTACCCGGAGCAATTATATATATACCCGATCTTAAAGTGGCAGCTCAATCAGATGCAAGTGGAAATTACGCTATTACTGATTTGCCCAAAGGAACATTTTTAGTAGAAGTACATATTTTAGGATACCAGGTAAATTCTCGTTCTGTTAAAATTGAAGGGGCTACAACCATGAATTTTTCACTCTTCCCTTCCGAATTTCAGGAAGATGAAGTAGTGGTAACAGGTAATTCTAAAGCAACCGAAACACAACACAACCCACAACCTACTACCGATGTCAGCAATGAATATCTCAACCAGCATTCTTCTACAAACGTAATAGATGCTATTGCTACGGTACCCGGAGTATCAGCTATGACAGACGGGCAAAGTATTGCCAAACCTGTAATACGGGGATTAGGATATAACCGTGTACTTACTATTAACGACGGTGTGGAACAAGTTGATCAGCCGTGGTTTGATGAATTTGGAATTGAAGCAGACCCTGATGCAGTGAACAGGTATGAAATATTAAAAGGACCAGGTTCACTTGCGTATGGTTCTGACGCCATTTCAGGTGTATTAAACCTTATACCTGAAGAAGCTCTTCCGGCCGGACAAATGAAAGGTGAAATATTATTCAATTACCAAACAAGCAATGGGCTTATTAATAATATGGTTCATTTAGCCGGAACTTCTTTAACAGGTATTTCATGGAGTGCACGTATTGACAATACTATGGCACATGCTTACCAGGATCCGTACGACGGATATGCATTGAACAGCCAGTTCAGCAATTTTAACGCCGACGGTACTATTGGCATTCACAAAAAGTGGGGCTATAGCCAATTACATGCAAGTTATTTTGGTATGTGGACAGGTATTGTTGACGGAACAAGAGATTCTGCAACTGGGCTTATGGAAAGACAATTGGCTTACCCTGATTTAAATGGTGGCGCACCAACCTATGAGCTGCCTACTTACCCCGAACAAACACAATATAACCCGTTTGTAATTTACCAGCATATTCAGCATTCAAAATTGGTGTGGGATAATAGTGTGGCTGTCGGCAGTGGCAGTATAAAGGTAGTATTCTCATACCAGCAAAATCATCGCCAGGAAACAAACGACCCGACCCAACCTAATACGCCAGATATCTATTATTTATCAAATGGGTTTACATACGATGCACGCTACATAGCACCACAAATGGGTAATTTTAACTTCTCAGTAGGAACAAATGGAGTTACTCAAAGCTCACAAAGCTTGGGAACTGTGCAGTTAATTCCTAATTACAATTATTTCCAGATCGGCGGCTTTGGAATTGCCAGTGAGAAAATAGGCAACCTGAACCTGAGTGGTGGAATAAGATATGACATGAGAACGTTTACCGGCGACCAGCGCTACATAGACACCTTGCCAAATGCACCTCAAACACCTGTTGCTGCAGGCACGTACGGCTCATACCCTGAATTTAATCAGTTCACTTCTAACTTCAGTGGGGTATCATGGAGCTTCGGCGGTACATACGATTTCACAAACAATATATATGCAAAAGCTAACATAGCACAAGGCTGGAGAGCACCGAACGTGGCGGAATGTGGCGCAGATGGTGTTCACGACGGTACTGTTGTGTATGAAATAGGCGATAATACAATTAAGCCTGAAACAAATCTTGAAGAGGATATTACTTTCGGTATAAACTCAAAGGATGTAAGTTTTGAGGTAACTGGTTTTATGAATCACATTAATAATTTCATTTATGCTCAGGGACTGCAAAGCAAAATACCCGGAGGAGGAGATTCAGTAAGTAACCTGCTAAGTGTTGGCGGAACACTTTTCCCGGATGCGCCTGTATTTAAATATACAAATGGAGAAGCGCAAATGGAAGGTGGCGAACTGACATTAGATATACATCCTTCAGGGCTCAGATGGCTTGAGATCAATTCAACAGTTAGTTATGTTACAGGTGGTTTAATAGGTGTACCCGATTCAGTTAAGTACCTGCCATTTGTACCACCATTACGCATTACCGGTGACCTTATCATTCATATAGGTAAGATCGGTACATTTATGGAAGACTCTTATTTCCGTTTTGGCGTAATGAATGTGGGCCAACAAAGTGATGTTTACCAGCAAACCGCAATTTATACCGGGTTAAATACAGCCACAACTCCTTATGAATATGCTGCAAGTAAAGCAGCCGCTGCCGGATATACTTTGTTCAATGTTGGTTTTGGTGGCCATATAATGGCAAAAGGACGTTCATTGTGTCAACTGTTTTTAATATGCAATAACCTTATGAATACAGGTTATATGGATTATATGAGCCGCTTTAAATACTATCCTGTTAATTATACAACCGATAGGGTTGGTGTATTTAACATGGGCAGAAACCTTAGTATTAAGCTGATTGTACCTTTTGACTTTTCTAAGAATTCAACTGCAAAAGCTGACTAAGTAGTTTAAGTAAAAAATAAAAAGGCTGTTAGTTTATTCTACCAGCCTTTTTTATTTAACTCAACCAAACCCAATGCTAGTTTTTTAATAACGAGCATTGAAACACTATCACTCCTTATTTTTCGACAATCAGTTTTCTCACAGCAACCAGGTTGTTATCGGCAGTAATTTTCACAAAGTAAACTCCACCAGGCAAGCTTTGCGATGGAATATTTACAATATGCTTACCCGGAGCCTGGTCTTCATCTAAGCCCTCTGTTATTTGCTGGCCAAGTACATTACTAACCTGAATAATTATGTGTTGCTTTTTCAATAAAGTATAGCTTAAAGTTGCATCGCCTTTTGTCGGGTTCGGATAAATAATAGCATTATAGCTTTCACCGGAAATTTCGTTTATGCCTAACACACCCGAAATATTTACATTATCAATGTAAATATTATTACTTGAAACACCACTGGTATACTCAAACCTAAGGCGAACATTAGACTTACCAGTTAACCCACTCGGCAGTGGCACAGTTGCCTGAACCCAGTCAGATGAGGAACCCGGAATGAATGATGTATTCCAATAACCCATATTGGTTAAGGCTGCTCCGGTTATGGTGCTCACTATAGTCCATGTTTGTCCGCAATTTAGTGAATAGGCTATCGAGAGTGATTCGGTTAATGCAACAGAAGCAGTAGCGACCGTTGCGCATGAATATTCAAAAGTTAAAACCGGTGATGAAACATAAGCGAAAGACATAGCAGGTGTTATTGCATCATCTGTATTGCCTTCCTTTACAGCCTGGTAAATAACAGAAGGCGGATTGGTATTTGCGTAAACAGTGGGAGCGTATGAATTTAGAAATAAAGAATAGCTTCCTGAATAAGCTGCCGAAGATGTAACCTGCCATTGTGTTCTGTCATTAGCTTTGTTGAGAATGATCCAATCAAAATTCTTTTTATTCTCAAAGCCATCTGAAAAATCAGCCGCGCTATATGTTGTCCATAAAGGGCTAACATACACATAACTACCCTTGGTAGTAGTAGTAGAACCCGCTGCATCAGCAGCAGTTAGTGACACGGTTTGATACCATAAACTATCATACGTAACGGCAGGATCTTTTAAAGTAGATGAATTTATATTGGCACCTGTAAATTTCCAGTTCCATGAAGTAGGTTCTGCATTCCAGCTGGCATCTGTATATTGTACTGTAGCACCCTGGCAAACCATACAATAGTCAGCCGAAAAATCGGCTTTAGGAACACATCTTTGTTCAATTGTTGCAGAATCTTCCGCAAGTACTGCAAGTGTAGTATCAACCCCTGTGGCTATCAAATTACTTTTCGACCAAAGATTATTACGTCCTGCCATGGTAGTATTCAGAGCACCCCACATTCTTTCAGCCTGCCCCATGGTAAACATTCGTGAACAGAAAGAATAATCCATGAAATTCTGCCAGTTTTCGGTAACAATAAACAAGGGCTTTTTGGTAACTGTATCGCAAATTTTAGCTCCGTTGCTGTCCGACGGGCAAATTGAAAACCATCCTTTGGTATAAGGTGTATCTCCAACACCGTCGTCGCCACATGCTACACCAGGGCTATTTGTCAAACCCCATGGGTGTTCCAGGTTCAGTACATGCCCCAGTTCATGAGAAAGGCACCTGCTCCATGAGCCGCCCGGGCCATTATATGCAGTACCTATGCTACCTATTGCCTGGTAATTAATTAATACACCGTCGTACTGAAAGTTATATGGCCCAATCTCAGATGGGAAATAGGCGTAGCCCAGAACGGTTCCACCAGATGCTACTCCACCACCCTGGTATATTGACTTGCAAACCCAAACATTCACATACTTTGTAGGGTCCCATTGATTCAGCTTAGCATTATCATCAGCATTGTTGGTTAACGAGGTATAAATTCTGTCAATACCATTTGTACAATTACCATTAGGGTCTATTTGCGCCAGGCGCCATTGTATTTTAGTATTTGCTGCAATTTTTTTAAAGTGCGGAGTGGCAATAACATTCGTATCGGGATTTAGCCTTGCATAATCTTCATTTAATATCCTCATTTCATCAAACACCTGCGCATCAGAAATGTTTTCAGGGCCATACGAATGCAGGATGTGGAATACAATCGGAATTATATACGTAATTGTATCGGTACCCGTTCCTGTCGCCTTATGGTTCCTGTATTGCTGAATAAACTGTTGGGTGAACTTTTCAAGGTCTTCTGCACGTTGCCATATATCAGGGTGCAAAGCAGTCTGCACTTTCCAAACAGAGTCTGAGCCACACCATTTTTGTGCCGTAACTTTATTTGTTGAAATAAATGCAAATACTATTAATAATAGCAATGCTGGTTTTGAGCAGTTTTTTTTCATGTTTTTATAATGTTCGGTTAGCTAATAAATTGTCTTTACTTGTTTTCCATTACCACTTTAAACAAAAGTATGGGGCGTTTTTTTCAGATTATAAATAATCGTCTGTTTTTTTATGCTTTAACCCTATTCAAATAAAAATTCTTAATTAATAGTATTGAATTGTATACAAAACACTCTCTTTATGATCATAACGTAAAACAATTGAAAACAAATGGAAGCATACGTTGAACCCAAAGCAAGTAGTATTTAGTGAATGGTGATTTTGACTTAGCGAACGGTGGGAAACATCAAATATATGATACAGCATTTTAAAATTTGCAATTTTTGTACCTGATATAGTATTGAAACAATGATTTTTTAGTACATTTGTTAGGTATGAAAAGAAGTGCCTCCATATTTCTTACATTTATTTTTATGCTTTACCTGGGTGGTATTCAGCTCGTGTATTGGGTAAAAATGAATTCAGCAAAGCATGAGGCTGCCTCCTTTATTCAAAACAGAAATTTCGCTGCTTCTGATACCCGGTATTTTGTTTTCACTACTGCTCAGTATAAGGCTTTGCAGTGGCTTGAAGAAAATAAGGAGTTTAACTTTAACGGGCAGCATTATGACATAACCGATCTGCAATATATGTCGGATGGGGTAAAGATTACATGTTATAGTGACAATGAAGAAACTGAGATTGCGAATGCATTTCAGAAATTTGCCGATAAGTTTTTTCCTGCACATCAGCAATCCAGCAATTCTGATAATGACCTCATCAGTAAATTAACTAAAGATTATCTTCCACTTGTATTTGAGTTCAACTTTTCAACGTTTGAAAAATCCTCTTCTTGTTTTATAAAAGAAGATATTCATTCTCCCCTTTCATTGCCCGCCAGTATCTGGCATCCTCCAACCATTTGTTAATTTGATGTAACCGGTAGTTTTTGCATTACATGCAAAAATGCTATCACAGGCATCTATATACCTATAAGGTATATAGAGATCGCATCTACAGAAATTTCACAATGGTTTAGAATGAATTTAATTTATTTACGATGAAACCTATCAAACAAATTCCCATAAAAGAATCGCTGACAGAATTGGAAGCGTTACATAAAAGCTGTAAAGACTTTTTGAAACCCCGTATTAAGCTGTTAATGATACTGGCTAAAGACCCTGTTACTACAAAATCGAGATTAGCACACAGGCTTGATGTTGCTTACAACAGTATTACCAAATGGCATGAATTATACGAAAAGGGGGGAATAGACAAGTTACTTGAAATGAACAGAGGAAAATATAAAACGCCGGACAGAAGAACACTTGGCTTCTTACCTGAAGTTTACCAGGCTATTGAAACAAGGCATAAAGGAGAGCCCTTTCAAACCTATGTTGAGCTTCATACATGGCTAAAGGCCCATTACTTCCCGGTGATCAAATATTCCACAATGATCAAATACCTTGATATTCATTTTGGAGAAAGCCTGAAAATCGGCAGAATACTGGATATACAGATAAAAGAATCTATTGCACAATTAGTGAGCATACACGACAAATGCTTACCCCGTATAAAGCCTCGCATAAAAATGCTTATTACACTTAAGCGAAACGAAAAAATGTCAAGGATTGAACTGGCAAGGGAACTTAATGTAAGTTATGGAAGTGTACTAAAATGGGCAGCAATTTATATGCAAGGTGGAATAGATGAATTAACAAAATATAATCTTGAACTAGTAATTACGCCTGAAGTGGTTGCTTATATCGAAAAAAAATTCCAGCAAAACAGGTTTACAAACTTCTCGGAAATATATAAAGAAGTAAGCAAGAAATACTTGCCCGGAATAAAGTACTATACCTTACACCGGTATATACATAGGCATTTTTCAGCAGAACTGGATGCTGCCAAGGCATTGAACATGCCAATAAAAGAAACTGTTCAGGAATTGGAGGCCATTTACAGCAAAAGTTCGGCCGATAAAAAACACCGCATAAAAATGTTGCTTTCGTTGAAAACGTTACCTGCTCTATCTAAAATAGAACTTGCAAAACTATCGGGAGTTGCTGTGGGCAGCATTCACAGATGGCATAAATTATATAAAGAGGGAGGGCTTAACGGTTTGCTGGAAATAAAACTGCGGGGAAGAAAACAATTGCTGTTATCGGCAAAAGTGCATACCTCTATTGAGAAAAAAATAAAACAAAATCCTGACATTAATATAACTGAGTTGCATGAATGGATAGCCTCTGTGCATAGCGAAAAGATCAGCTATAATAAGCTATACAGATACGTGCGCAGACACTTTATAGAACTTCCTAAAGTAAATTTTAGTGCACGGTTAAGCTATGAAAGGGCGCTTAACCGCGTTGCATAAAAGTACACCGGTAAATGTGGAGATGTGTTTTGGAAGCCCTGCCTTATTAACATAGGGTGGGGATTCTTTCTTATTAGTGATACTTTTTTACATCTTATGAAGCGTTATTTTTGCTCAGCAAATGAAAAAAACTACAGGGATAGTCTTTATTTTTATTTTTCTTCTTTACATATGCGGTATAGAGCTTTTATACTCGCTTAAAATAAGTGTTGCTAAAAATCAATCCGCCTCTCTCATACATAATCATGAAATAAGCATTGATAGTGCCATCCTTTTTTCCTTTACTCCGGAGCAGTACAAGTCACTCAATTGGTCAGAAAGGAATAAGGAATTCACATACAACAAACAGCACTATGATATTATAAGCCTGCAATTTTATACTGACGAAATAAATGTTACCTGCTATGATGATAGTAAGGAGACAAGCCTCGTAGATGAGTTAACAGGCTTTATGAAAAAAATGTTCTCTCAGAATCAGAAAGCAGACGATAATAATGACATAGCAAGTAAAATATGTAAAGAGTATTTACCTAACGTACAGCTTACCCCAACCTACTTTTTTCAAGTGTTAAGAACTATCAATGCAAATTGTGTTTTGGTTAACCAACATGCCTTGATAGCCGATGTATGGCACCCGCCATCATTAGTATAAAGGGATTATTCCCTTACATGGTCTGATAAAATATTGCTTTTGCTTTAATGGTGAAAGCATACACATGGGTGCCTGATTAGCACCTATGTTACTTAACTTTTTAATAAATACTTATGAATACTATAAAACGACTCATTACGGCCTCAGCCGCACTTATTATATCATTACAATTTGCCCAGGCACAGTACACGATAAAAGGTGTAGTTAAAGATGCAGGTAATAGCCAACCAATACCAGGTGCGGCTATTGCGGTACCAAATACAACAACTGCAACCAGTGCCGATGCTCAAGGTATGTTTACCTTAACCAGTCAAAGTAACTTTGATAGTATTGTAGTTACAAGTATTGGTTATACAAGCAAAAGAATGGCCGTAAGCGACAAGTCACAAAGCCTTACCATAATACTTACAGCCGCCAGCAATTCATTAGACGCTGTAAATATATTGGGTATTAAAACGGCTCAGTCTGTTACTACTCTTACCAGCGATGACCTTAACCGTGCTTCCGGTTTAAAGTTACAGGACGCATTGAACCTTGTTCCCGGCGTAGATATGCAGGCCCGTGAACCCTGGGGTGGTTACCGAATAACAATACGCGGCTATACACCCAATCTTGGTTCGCTGGGGAACCTTAGTGTAAATACCGGTAGCGGATATGGTTACATGGCATACATTAATGGCATACCTATAACTGATGCTACAGGTAATACCATCCTCGATGACGTTGATATGTCTAGCCTTGGAATGGTGCAAATTATCAAAGGCCCTTCTTCCGCATTATACGGAAGTTACGTTGGTGGTTCAGTAAACCTTTTCACACCTACGGTTGCACCGGGAACAACAAGCATCCAGGAGCAGGCTATTGGTGGCAGTTATGGTTTATTCCGCACAACAACTACACTTGCAACAGCTACTGAAAAATCAAGCATCTGGGTAAATTATGGTGGCCAGACTTACAGTGGGTTCCGTCCGAATGATGGTTCTAAGTCAGATTTCGCAGAATTCGCTTTAAATTATAAAATCAGCAATAAAAACTCGCTTTCCACTTTCTTCTCATATAACTATTCGAATCAAGGCTTATCAGGGGAACTTGATAGTGATGCAGTATATGGGCGCCAGAACATAGGAGACGCCAATTATGACCTGAACAACTCGAAAGTTACTATGGAAAGTATGCGCGGTGGAATGATGGATCAATATACATTCAACAGTCATTTAGACAATCAAGTGTCATTGTTTCTAACCACCCGTACCATAGACCAGATTATTGCGCATGGATACACCGATTACCAGGATGGCGATTGGGGCGGGCGTGATGCCTTTAATTTCCATTACGGTGCCGTAGACGGAATAATCGGAGGTAGCTTTCAAAAACTGAATCAGACTTCAGATGGGTTTTCAGTATCTCACACTATACTTCCACCGTTTGCTCCTTCTCAAGGTAGTTTCAGTTATGCACAGAATTATGCTATAAATGCCAACCTATTCACACAATGGGCATTCAGTTTACCGTCAAGCATAACTCTTACTGTGGGCGCCAGTGAGAATTTTTCGCAATATGCCAGTCAGAATATGGTTCCTAAAAGCTTTGGCGGGCCTTTTTACAACCAACCCGTTACGTATGAAGGAAGCCCTGTTCCTGCATTTACACCAAGCGCTTCACTCATAAAGGTATTTAATGAAAATGTATCTGTATATGGCAGCTTTGGTATGGGGTACACCCCACCAAGTTTAGGCAGTATAATTAACAGCGCGAACCAGATAGTAACCGGCCTAAAACCTGAAACAGCCATTCAGTATGAATTAGGAACAAAAGGAACTCTTGCAAACTCTAAGCTTTCATACCAACTTGCTGTTTACGACCTTGATGTAACAAACAGGTTCCTTACCGAGTATGTTAATGGTGTCAGTTCCACTGTAAATGTTGGCGAACAACGAGATATGGGCGTGGAATTATATATGGCATATAATATCATTAACGATAAAAGTAAAGCGATTAGTCTTGTTCGTCCCTGGATTAGTTACACCTATGATGACGCTGATTATGTTTCATTCATTGCCTATCAAAAATCTAAAATTGGCGGAAATGATTCATTATATGCAAATTACACAGGTAATAAGGCAGTTGGAGTTGCACCCAATACGTTTAATGCCGGAATTGATCTTAATACTAACTTCGGTCTTTATTTGCATATTACATATCAGTATGTAGATAAAGTACCTTTTACTTTTGATAATGAGCATTCCATGAGCGCATATGGCTTGCTTAATGGCCGTCTTGGCTATAATCATCAGTTTGGCAAACATTTTATGATGGATGCATTCGTTGGTGTTGATAATGCATTAGGCCAGACTTACTATACTTCAGTATTCTATGCTGCTAACATACAGGATCTGGCGCAAGGTACTGATCCTAATTATCTGAATGCATTCAAGGCAATCGGTATTAATAAACCAAATATTGGTTCAGGTGGAGATGGATATATCCTACCTGCTCCTTATACGGCAACTTTCTACGGAGGCCTTTCACTTAAGTATACTTTCTAAAACTCAAAAATTATTCTTTGCAGGGGAGAGTTTCTCCCCTGCAGGGATTAATAAAAACCCTTCACATGAAAACAATAAGAAATTTACTACTCAGCTCTATAGCTTTCATAATTCTCTTCGGTTCCTGCAACAGGTTTGGTAGTAAGGGAAGTGAAGCAAATAAAAAAGATACCGTGCGCATAGTATGCGTATCGAAACAATTAACCGAACTTATATTTGCCCTTGGGCAGGGGAGTAAAATAGTTGGGGTCGACCTCTCAAGCACCTATCCCCCGGAAACCAAAAATATTACTACTGTGGGATACCACCGCATGTTAAACGCTGAAGGCATAATATCGCTTAAACCTAGTGCCGTTTTTTATAATGGAGGCGAAGACAATTCCGTTGGACCCGATAATGTACTACCACAACTTAAACAGGTTGGTATTACCATAACTCAATTTCGTAGCGCAGAAAACATTGAAGATGTGAAAGCGCTTATAAAAGATTTAGGTGTTTATTTTAATGTGCCGCAAAAAGCCGATTCGCTTTGTAAAAAGCTGGATAATGATATGCAGAAAGTAGCAGAGACAAGAAAGCAGTATACTGATATACCGTCTGTTATGATCATTCATTTCGGCAGAGCAAGTAATGTCTACTTTCCATTTGGCGCAAAAGGGGCAGCTAACTTTATGATACAACAGGCCGGAGGAACAAATGTGCTTGATACGCTTACAAGGTATCATGGATTAAGCGCAGAGGTAATAGCTAAGCTTCAGCCACAGGTTATTATAGCAACCGATTTCGGCTTCGACCGCTTAGGTGGAATTGATAAGTTTAAAGAACTGCCAGGTATAGGGCTTTCACCTGCTGCAAAAGACAATCGCATTTACCGCTTTGAAGAGCATGATTTAATATATTTAGGGCCGCGTACCGGAGAAAATATTTTAAAATTAATGGAATTGATCCACAAAAAATAGTTGAATACCTCCCGACTAAAATATGCTACGCTTTATAGTATACTTAGTGTACTGCTACTATTAACAATGTTCCTTGCAATCCGAACAGGTGCAGTACACATTACATACCGGGAAATATTCATCAGCCTTGCTAAGGCATTTGGCTTTCACCCTGATGCAAAAATAGAGCCAATACAAGAAGGTGTTTTTATGCAAATACGCCTTCCTCGTGTTTTACTATGCGTTGTAATTGGTGCGGGCCTTTCCGTTTCAGGTGCACTGATGCAGGCCCTGTTTCGTAACCCTATAGTTGAACCAGGATTGATCGGTACCTCATCAGGTGCGGCATTCGGTGCAGCACTGATATTCGTAGTAGGTAAAAGTTTTTTTGCGCAGTACAGTCAGTTACTGGGTAATATGATATTGCCCTTATCTGCCTGTGTATTTTCGTTCATTGCAACCATGCTGGTTTATCGCTTATCCTCTTCGTACGGCAAAGTAACCGTTACTATTATGATATTAGTGGGTGTAGCCATAAATGCAATTGCTGTAAGCTGCACGGGCTTCCTTTCTTATATAGCCAGGGACCCCCAGGCAAGATCCATTACTTTTTGGAGCCTGGGAACTTTTTCGGGCGCAAATTGGAATTCTGTTTGTTTGGTTTATGCCGTCGTTATCCCTTGCATTTTTCTTGCCTTGCGTTATTCTAAGGCCCTTAATGCATTACTATTGGGTGAGTCCGAAGCAAGTTACCTTGGCATTAATACCGAAAAACTTAAGACTCGGATAATTATTCTCAATACATTAATAGTAGCAGTCGGTACATCGGCAGTTGGTGTTATAGGCTTCGTAGGACTTATAGTGCCCCATCTGCTACGAATGATAAAAGGTTCTGATAATCGTTTCCTCATCATTGGTTCTGCATTGATGGGTGCAGTTATAATGAATGTTGCCGATATGGTCTCCCGTATTGTTATTGCACCTGCTGAATTGCCCATTGGAATTGTTACTTCATTTGTTGGTGCGCCTGTTTTTATATGGATTTTAAGAAGGCAAAAAGGAATACATAGTAAAGGAGGTTACTATGCTTGAAGTTAAAAATGTTAGTTATAAGATTGGTGAACACCAGATATTAGATAATATTTCGGCTTTGTTTGAACCGGGAAAATTAACGATGATACTTGGGCCGAATGGCTCCGGTAAATCCACCTTACTTAAGATCATAAGTAATGAAATAAACAATTATTCGGGTAGTGTACATTACGATAAAAAACTACTTAATAAAAAAGATACAGGTTCTGTTTCAAAAATAAGAGCGGTACTATCGCAGGAATCTGAACTTTCATTTCCGTTAACGGTTGAAGAAGTGGTTATGATGGGAAGGTACCCACACTTCAATCTCAGGCCTTCAAAAAAAGACACTGAAATATGTCATCAGGCTTTAAAAAGAATGAAGATGGATTCTTTTCATGAAAGGAATTACCTAACACTTTCAGGCGGTGAAAAACAAAGGGTGCATTTTGCAAGGGTAATGGCGCAAATATGGGAACAGCCCGAGGATAAGTACAGGTACCTTTTATTAGACGAACCCATTGCTTCACTCGACCTTAATTACCAGCATGAATTTCTGAAAATAGCTAAAGAAGTTGCACAGCAAAATACTGTTACAATTGTGGTAATTCACGACATTAACCTTGCTCTGCAATATGCCGATTTTGTTCTGCTTATTAACAAAGGGAAAATTGTTGCAATGGGAAATACTCTTGAAGTAATTACCGTAGAAAATATTCAGGAAATATATGCGCTACGCTGCAGAGTAGTACAGGATAAAACCTCTCACATCCCCTATTTTATAGTAGAAAGCAGCATATAATGCACATAACCAAATAGTTATGATTTTTACCCATAATAACAGCTAAATCCTTTTAGGTTTTGCTCGTACATATACCAAGGAAATATAGCTTGTATGTTATGGAATTATGAATTTATATTTATATATTCGTGTAACTAATCAATAAACCCTGTATGAAAAACATCAAATTACTCCCTGTTGTAATTTTATTTTTCTCTGTTACAACCAGCACGAATGCTCAAAAAAACATTACAAACTACATTAAATGTTATTTTACACAACCTGTAGATAATACGTTATCAACCACCGGTGTAAAAGCAGTATATTGTAATAACACTATTTTCGATACGCTGGCAGCGTATATAAATAAAGCGAAGTATACTATTGACATAGCGCAATACGAATGGGAAACGTTATCGGGTACAGACCCTATTCAAACAGCAATTACTGCTGCATCTAAAAGAGGCGTTAAAATCCGCTACATAGAAGATTACAGCTATTCAACTAAAAACACCGGTGTACAGGCAATGCCAAAAACCATTCCTTTTTTAATAAGCCCAAAACAAAGCAGCTCAAGTTGTACAACAAGTAATGGCAGCGAAAGCTACAACATTATGCATAACAAGTTTGTTATTATAGACGAATATAACTCTGACAGTACAGGAGTTTACGTATGGACAGGTTCACCTGACTGGGATGATGCTATGAGCAGTTGCGATTATAATAATGTAATTGTATTCCAGTCGAAAGTACTTGCAAGGGCATTTACTCATGAGTTTGATATAATGTGGGGCGATACCACACATGGCGGTGCAGCCGATTCTACTAAAGCTCTGTTTGGTTCATGTAAACCAAACTCAGGCACCCATCACTTTATAATTGGTGGTTCAAAGGTCGATCTGTATTTCAGCCCATCTGACAGTGTAAACAATCAAATAGTAAAAACCATAGGGAGCGCAACAGTTGATGAATATTGCGGAATGTTTACATTCACCGAAACCACTGATGCCACTGATATAGTAAACCAAAAAAAAGCAGGTGCTACCGCCTATGTAATACTCGATAACTTCAGTAGCGGAACATACACACCTTACACAACAACCTTCCCTAATGGCCTTGGGTCGAATTTTCATGGCTTTGTTAGCAGCAGCTGTCTCTATCATAATAAATATATTATTGTGAATCCTTCAGCGCCTTGCGATGACCCTAAGGTACTGACCGGTTCCCATAACTGGACCTCATCAGCCGATGCAGAAAATGATGAAAATACCGTTATAGTGCATAACGACACAATTGCAAACGAATATCTGCAAGCCTTCGGGGGCGATTTCAAAACAATAGGCGGGGCTTCAGTTGTTCCTCCCAAGAACCCTTGCCCTGGGCCAACAGGTATAAACTCAATTGATAATACCAATTCTACTCTTGATGTTTTCCCTAATCCTTACAATGGAAGCGTACATATTAACTATACACTTACCCAGGATACCAAGGTTACTATGATAGTTTACAACATAATGGGCGAAAAAGTGGCTACACTTTTAAGTGATATTACACTGGAAGCTGGTCAACATACTTTTCAGTTTAGCAGCACCACACCAGGTCTTTATATTCTGCAGGTAACTGAAGGTAGCCGCACATACGTTAAGAAACTAATGCAGGCAGAATAAATTCATTGATCCGGATTTCTTTTAAAATAAACAAACACCTTAATTCTAAAACGTTTTTATGAAAAAAATCGTAATCTTTATTATATATGGAACATGTTGTATTTTCTCGATAAAAGTAAATGCCCAGCAAGGTATTTTAAAATACGTAAAAGTATATTTCACCCAACCTGTTGACAATACATATTCAAATAATGGTATTAATGCTGTTCAATTAAATAATTCAGTTTTTGATACATTGGCAGCCTATATAAACCGTGCAAAATATACGGTTGATCTGGCACAGTATGAATATGAAACATATACAGGTGACCCAATTGCAACAGCTATAAATAATGCCTATAGCAGAGGAGTTAAAGTGCGTTATATACAGGATGGAAATGAGGCGGCTACCAACTCGGGTGTAAAACTGCTCAATGCTTCTATACCATTGCTTTCAAGCCCAGTTAAGAATGGTTCTGCCTGTAACGGAGAACAGTATAACATAATGCATAACAAATTTGTGGTCATTGATGAGTTCTCACCTGATACTACACAGGCAATTGTATGGACAGGTTCACCTGATTGGGATGCTAATATGAGTTCCGGTGATTATAACAATGTTATCATTTTCCAATCAAAAGTATTGGCTCGTGCCTTTACCAATGAATTTGATATTATGTGGGGCGATACTACGCATGGTGGTGCTGCAGGAACCGGTAAGTTTGGTTCATGTAAGCCAAATTCGGGCACGCACGTATTTCACATCGGGGGCTCAGAAGTAGAGCTCTATTTCAGCCCTACTGATAGTACAAATAACCATATTATTGATGAGATCAAAAGCGCCAAAAAAGATCTGTATTGTGGTATGAATGACTTTTCAGAGACTACAGACGCTACAGATATAGTAAATGAGAAGAATGCGGGAGTAAGTGCATATGCCATTTTAGATTCATATAGCAGTGCAGGCACTACTCCCTTTACTACAACCTTACCAAACGGCTTGGGAAGTAACTTTACACCATATACTAATGCCAACTACCTTTATCATAATAAATTTCTTATCGTAAACCCTTCGGCACCATGTGACAATCCGGTAGTACTTACCGGCTCACACAACTGGACAGCCTCAGCCGATGCTGAAAATGATGAGAACACGGTTATTGTACATAATGACACAATTGCAAATCTATACTTGCAGTCTTTTGCGAATGATTTTAAGGTAATAAGTGGCACAGCAGTTACTAAAATCACCAATCCGTGTACTACCGGTATCAACTCAATTGATAATAGTGGTTCACAACTTGATGTTTATCCCAACCCGTATAACGGAAATGCAACTATTAATTATACGCTCACACAAGACACCAAAGTAACCATAAGTGTATATAATATTATGGGCGAAAAAGTTGCTACACTTTTAAGTGATATTACACTGGAAGCTGGCCAACACACGTTCCAATTCAATGGTAATGCAGCGGGTATTTACATTCTACAGGTGATAGAAGGCAACCATATTTATACCAGGAAATTGGTACAGGAATAATAGGACCTTTATATTTTATTGCAAGAAAGAGACCTTGGTGAAAATCCAGGGTCTTTTTTTGTTAATATTGCAGAGAACATAACTAAAAAAAATGAGAAATTTCTTTGCCTCTTTATTTGGAGCCCTGGTAGGTATATTCCTGGCCTTTTTTCTCGTTTTTATTATTGTTGTGGGAATGGTAAACAGCACTATCAAGGAAGACCATACAATACCAACCGGTTCATCATCCGTTCTGGAAATAAGATTAAGCCATGAAATAAAAGAACGCTCACCCGAAAGATCGTTCAACTTTAAATTGAACGATAATGAGAAAGTATTCACAGAAAGCTCGGGCCTGAATGATATTATACTCGATATCCGGCATGCGGCTACCGATAACTCTATTAAAGGCATATTCCTGAATCTCTCCGACGTACCTTCAGGCGTTGCCACTATAGAAAACATCCGCAATGAATTATTGAAGTTCAAAGAGTCTCACAAATTTATAATTGCATATAGTTCAGGCTATAGTCAGAAGTCATACTACCTGGCATCAGTAGCCGACAACGTGTACTTATACCCCGAAGGCGAAATATTTATGAAGGGGCTTTCGGCTCAAATACTGTTCTATAAAAAAGCGTTAGATAAATTAGGTATCGAGGTTCAGGTATTCCGCCATGGCAGGTATAAAAGTTTTGTGGAACCCTATATATTTGAAAAAATGAGCCCTGATAATAAACTACAAACCCGTATGCTGCTTACATCGGTTTGGGATAAAATGCTTAGCGATATTGGAGCTTCACGTAATATTACTGTACCGACACTTAATCAATTGATTGATGATATGACTGTTCGCACAGCGGAGCTTGCTAAAGAAAATAGATTTGTTGATGACCTGTTATACCCGGATGAAGTAATTGATAAAATAAAAACGAAACTCTCATTACCGGCCACCAAGAATATTTCATTTATAGGGCTTGATGATTACCGAGAAACATTTACTCCTTCTGAATATCAACCTGCTGTTTCTCAAACTCCGCAACCGAAAATTGCAGTTATTTATGCATACGGCGATATCGTACAGGGCAATGGAAATGGTGATGATATTGGTTCAAAGCGAATTTCAGAAGCCATTCAACGGGCAAGGCTCGATGTGAATATTAAGGCAATTGTGTTACGGGTAAATTCTCCCGGTGGAGATGCACTTGCATCTGATATTATATGGAGAGAGGTAGACCTGGCAAAGAAAGTTAAACCTGTTGTAGTATCTATGGGTGATTATGCCGCTTCGGGTGGATATTACATTGCATGCGATGCAAATGAAATTGTGGCTGAACCAAATACCATTACCGGCTCAATTGGTGTATTCGGACTTATACCCAATGCACAGGGCTTTTTAAGTGATAAATTAGGAATAACTGTAGATACCGTAAGCACCAACACACATGCTGCAGCCGGTTCTGTTTTATACCCGTTAATGTCGAG
>DATHNG010000214.1:0-14220 GCA_035486275.1 Bacteroidia bacterium | reverse complement strand
ATGGTAGATAATAAAATGAAAATGGTATGGCTGAGCCTTCCTGCTGACTCTGTATTTACTGTCACTTATCAATTGGTTGCGGGTGGAAGTGCCGGAAGCGGTACCCAATCGGTTACCGGTAAATTCTCATTTGTGGCTGATGGCGGTGCACTCAGTTATCATATTAATGCAACATCATTTACTGTTGGCGGAACTGGTTCACTTGTTGTAAATAACGGAAGTGGTTCTACCAATGGCGGTTCTCAAACAAACGGTGGAAGCCAGACAAATGGCGGCTCACAAACTAATGGTGGCTCTCAGACCACTGGTGGAAGCCAAACGACAGGCGGCTCGGATAATGGAACCACCACATCACATATCCCGGCTGCAACAGGCCCTGGTGTATCATACTTTGTACAGGTTATGGCATTACATGCTATGAGAAGCACAGCTTTTGTTAAAGGATACTTTAAGTTAGCTGATCCGGTTGACCTTCGTAATGAAGATGGCCTTAATAAATACTTAATTACAAAGAAGTTTAAGGTATATAAGGAAGCACATGACAAAAGGGATATTGTTAAGCCTCAGGTGACCGATGCTTTTGTTGTAGCATATAATACAGGAAAGAGGATTACAGTACAGGAAGCATTGATGATTACCAGCCAGCAATGGTACCAGTAACCTTTTAGGGCTTTTTTCGTATATTTGAAGTCAGTTAAAAGCAAGAAGAACATATATGCCGAAAGCTTACCAATTGTTATTTAGTTTATCATTTCTTCTTTTTCTTTCATCGGAAAGGGCTTCTGCTTCAGTTATTTATGCTGATACTACGAAACCTAAACAGCTTGTACCTGATACCAATAAGGTTAAGCCTGCGCCACCAGGTTTTGAATTAAAGCCCACAATAGGACTTGGTATTGGAATGCTTTCCTATTTCGGGAACGTAAAAATGGTTAATAGTTATGCGCAAAACCCTACTACAAGCAGGTTGGGATACGACCTTGTATTCGCGCAAAAGATCAATCAACATTTCGAATTTAATTTATATGCTCTTATCGGTACTTTAGGGCAATATGAAAGGTCGCCAACCTATAATTGGAATTTTCAATCGCAGATTGAAGGTGGCGGGATACATATTATGTACAAGATATTGCCAAATAAGGACATTTCTCCCTTCTTTATTATCGGTATTGAATCATATGAGTTTTTATCTACAACTGATATGCATGATCAATACGGTAATAAATATTATTACTGGACCGATGGAAGCATACGCAGCCTTCCGCAAAATGCATCCAACGCATCTACCGCCACAATACTGAACCCTGACTATACATACGAAACAGATGTAAGATCGCTCGATATGGATGGTTCGGGTAAATATTCTGAACAAACATTTGCCATACCAATAGGGGCGGGGTTTATGATACATGTAAATAAGAAGGCTGATTTCACAATTGGCACAACTCTGCATTATACATTTACCGATCACATTGACGGGCTTACCCCTGGCGTATCAGGGCCTTTGAAAGGAACAACAAAAAATGATATGTTTCTAATGACGGCCATTGGCTTGCGTTATGACCTTACCAGCTCGAGGGCTACACGTGGTCCTGGTGAAATTGATGACAGCAGGTATGATACTGTAAAGCTAGATGCTTCATTATTGAATGATACAGTGCATGATTATGCAACCAATGATACAAATGGCATAAGCGATTCATTAAGACATTTGCAATACCTTATGTATATGGATAGTACAGGCCAATTTGCAAAGGTGGTATACGATAGTTCTATGATACCGGGTGCACGTAACGATTATAGTAACCCGGGACCTACATATTCTATTGAAATAGGAAGGTATTCAAAAGGTGTACCTGCCAGTGATATGGATAAGATGCTTAGTGTACCCGATGTTAAGTCTACTATGTTAAAAGACTCTTCATCAGTATATACGGCAGGGGAGTACAGCGACTTCGTTACTGCCAGGAGAAGACAAGATGAGTTGGCTAAACAAGGAATTATAGATACGAAAATAGTTTACCGTAAAGGAAATGACTTTATTCCTACAGATAGACCTGTTTCAAACCCGGGTAATGCTAAACAAACTATTCCGGTTGCAGCTACAAATACTGTTACTGCCTCTAACGATAAGGGGGCTACTACGGATACAGATAAAGGTTCAAGCGCAAGTGATAAGACCTCAGGTACAACTGATAAAGTAAGCACAACTGATAAAGGTACTGGCACAGATAAAGTAGCTTCCGGCAGTGATAAAACTTCTGTAACGGATAAGGGAGCAAGCCATGATGTTATTGAAACCGGTGGCGGGGCTGTTGTGTATCGCGTTCAATTAGGGGCATACAGACACAAGCTATCGAGTACGCGGATTTTTACAAGTGTGAAAAACCTGGTTGAGATGAGGACCGAAAATGGTTTCTATACATACTCTGCCGGCTCATTTGAAAATTATAAAGATGCTGTGGCATATAAAACAGAATTGGTAACAACCGGTTTCTCAGATGCATTTATTAAAGCATACAGGCACGGAAAAAGAATTGCCCTGTCCGATGTAGGAGTTTCGTATGTAAAACCTGTAAAAGAGAATCTGAGTGATTCGGTTACACATGAAATTAATACTATGGACAAGAGCCAGATCAAGTTCAATGTTCAGTTAGGCGTATTTAAAGGTGCACCGCCTAAAGAAATGAAGGAGAAGTTTAAAAAATATTCGAACCTGGCTTTTGATGAAGATGAATCAGGGAATACGCATTATAACGTAGGACCTTATGCAGATTATGCTTCAGCAGAGGCGATGAAGAATAAGGTTATTGCCGAGGGTATTAAGGGTGCATTTGTTGTGGCTTACTTTAAAGACAAACAGATTCCTTTGCAACAGGCAATTAGTATTATGAAGAAATAAATTCATAATAACTTCATAATCAAAGAGTATATTTGAAGTATAAAATTTAATATCATGAAAACAATAAAGACATCTCTCATACTACTAATGGTTATGAGTATAAGTACTGCTGCTTTTGCAAAACAAGGCGGCCTTTTAGGTAAAGCAAAAGAAGAAGCTGCCAAGAAGAAGGATGCCGCAAAAAAGGCACCTAAGGACAAGAAGAGTGCAAATGTAAAGGGTAGTGGTAAGGAAGATATAGCAGTTAAAGGAACAGGAGTACCGGAAAACAATACAACTAAAACTGCTCCGGCTACAACAACCCCGGCACCGGCAAACAAGTAGTAATTAGCTTTAATACATAAAAAAAGCCCTGTAGCATTCGCTCAGGGCTTTTTTATTACTATACAAATGCTTTATGCGTCGATATTGGCGTAACGTGCATTCTTTTCAATAAAATCACGACGTGGAGCTACATCGTCTCCCATCAGCATAGAAAATATGCGATCTGCTTCTGCAGCGCTTTCAATGCTTACCTTACGCAGTTTGCGCGATTCAGGGTTAATGGTAGTTTCCCATAATTGTTCAGCATTCATTTCACCCAAACCTTTGTATCGTTGTACACCTACATTGTCTTTACCATTTTTTCCTATTTCCTTTACAGCAAGGTCGCGTTCATCTTCGGTCCAGCAATAACGCTGATCTTTACCCTTCTTAACTAAGTAGAGGGGAGGTGTTGCAATGTAAATGTGTCCGCATTCAATCAGTTCCTTCATGTAACGGAAGAAGAATGTAAGAATAAGTGTTGTAATGTGGCTACCGTCAACGTCGGCATCGCACATGATAACGATCTTATGGTAGCGTAACTTTTCAATGTTCAGTGCCTTCTGGTCCTCTGCGGTTCCCTTAAACACGCCAAGGGCAGTATAAATGTTCTTTATTTCCTCATTCTCATATATCTTATACTCCATTGCCTTTTCTACGTTCAATATTTTACCACGTAATGGTAATACGGCCTGAAATGCACGGTTACGGCCTTGTTTAGCTGTTCCACCCGCTGAATCTCCCTCGACCAGGAAGAGTTCGCATTGGAAAGGATCTTTTTCTGAACAGTCAGCTAGTTTGCCCGGTAAACCACCTCCTGTAAGCGCTCCTTTACGTTGCACAAGTTCACGTGCTTTACGGGCTGCATGGCGTGCCTGGGCAGCCAATATCACCTTGTCAACTATAACTCTGGCTTCCTTAGGATGTTCTTCCAGGAAGTTATTAAGCATTTCCCCTACAATAGTATCTACCGCGCCAACAACTTCTTTGTTGCCTAATTTAGTTTTTGTTTGTCCTTCGAATTGTGGCTCGGCAACTTTAACTGAAATAACAGCCGTGAGCCCTTCGCGGAAATCATCACCATCAATTTCAAATTTCATTTTGGCCAGCATGCCTGATTTTTCAGCATACGATTTAAGGGTACGCGTGAGCGCCCTGCGGAAACCCGCAAGGTGCGTTCCACCTTCATGCGTGTTAATGTTGTTTACGTATGAATGAAGATTTTCTGTGTAGGATGAATTGTAAAGCATAGCTACTTCCACCGGAAATCCGTTCTTTTCCGATTCCATATAAATTGGCTCAGGGATCAGCTTTTCACGGTTCTCATCTAAATAAAGAACAAACTCTTTTAAGCCACCTTCTGAAAAGAATGAGTCAGATTGGAATTCTCCCTTTTCATTTTTTTCTCTTTCATCTGTAATAGTAAGTCTTACTCCTTTATTCAGGTAGGCCAACTCTCTTAAACGCGCTGAAAGAATATCATAATGGTAAACGGATTCGCTGAATATAGTGTTATCGGGCAGGAATGTTTGCGATGTACCAGTTTTATCTGAATCACCTATTATTTTCACATCAAATAAAGGTTTGCCTTTGCTATATTCCTGGGTAAATATTTTACCATCGCGTTGCACAACAGTCTTTAAGTGAACAGAAAGAGCATTTACGCATGAAACTCCGACTCCGTGCAATCCTCCGGATACTTTGTAAGTATCTTTATTAAATTTTCCACCTGCGTGAAGAACTGTCATAACAATTTCAAGGGCTGATTTTTTTTCCTTAGCCATCATACCTGTCGGAATACCACGTCCATCATCTGTTACTGTAATGGAGTTATCCGGATGAATAAAGACACCAATGTTTTTGCAATATCCTGCAAGCGCCTCGTCAATAGAATTATCTACAACTTCATATACCAAATGGTGGAGTCCTCTGAGGCCAGTATCGCCAATATACATGGCAGGGCGTAACCTTACAGCCTCTAATCCTTCCAGTACGGTAATGCTGTCAGCTGAATATTCGCCCGACTTACGTTTTGCTTCTGCTTTTTCTAATTCTGCATCAACCATTTGTTGTGTTTTTTCACTCATATTCCAGGTGTTATTTTATATGTTTTCTATATCATACAAATATAAGAAAAAAAGACGCTTCTTTGGCGCAAATGACGGGCAAAATAACAGGGTTTATTTATCAACAAAACAGCCATTTTGTTGATATGTTTCCAGGCTGATTTTCAGACGCATCGGGCGGCTTATTTTATGCTAATGAAAAGAGGTTAAAATATAGTTCAGTATATTAGCTAAATCATTCAAATATTATCATTTTAATGCGGGCAACTCTTTTATTTCTTCTAGTTCTATTAGCAGCCCAATCTGATGCCCAGAAATGGCACGCTTTTGATAGTAGTTGCATCTTTAAGGGAAGGATGTATGCTGGAAAAAAACTAGCAGAGAGGTTTTATGCTAAATACTTTAATGACACAATAAAAGAGAATAGCCAAGTTATCCCAATAAGGAATGAAGAGGAACTAATTCAGATTGCAGAACCGAAGCTTTTTAGGGTGTATGGTAAGAAAGAAGTAAAATGGCAAATGCCTTATGAGATATATTTAATAAGCGGATATTGGATCATAGAAGGAACTTTTCCGAAGGAATATGCTGGCGGAGTAGTAGGTTTCATTATTAATGCTGAGAATGGACACATAGTTCATATAATGCGAGGGAAATAAGGCGTTATAATAAAAACAAAAAAGCCCCTAAAAAGGGGCTTTTCTATAGTAGGTAATAAAACTTATACTTTTTCAACTACCGGAGCTGCTGCTGCTTTGTTAGCTGCCGCTGCTGCGATTTCGTCGCCGCTTAAACGTTGCTTTTCTTCAATACGGCCTTTTTTGCCCTTTGCATTACGTATGTAGTAAATACGGGCTCTGCGTACAACGCCCTCTTTATTCACTTCAACGCTTTCAATGAACGGAGAGTAGGTAGGGAATACCCTTTCTACACCAACGCCATTAGAAACTTTACGAACGGTAAAGCTTGAAGAAGCTCCCATACCACGACGTTGAATTACAACGCCTTGATATTGCTGAACGCGCTCCTTGTCACCTTCCTTAATTTTATAGTTAACGGTAATGGTATCACCGGCTTTAAAGTCAGGCATTGCCTTCTTTACTACTAACTGCTCTTCTACGTACTTTACTAGGTTCATGGCTATGATTTTTTCAAAAGGGCTGCAATATTAAGCATTATATTTTAATTAGCCAAAAAGAATACATTAATTTTGACATTAATTTACAACATTATGCCCTTTAAAGCAGGCGACAAGGTAGCATTTTTACATGAAAAAGGCCAGGGTACCGTAACGAAGGTACTTTCGGCCCTGAAAGTGCTTATTGAGCTTGAAGGAATTGAAATAGAAGTAAGCATTAAGGAACTGGTTCAGGTTAAGGATATTACGCTGAGTCAAATGACCGCAAGGCAAAAGGATCCGCTTCCCGCTCAGTCTAAATCTAAGCCTCAGCCTAAATCAAAACCCCATGCCAAAGATGTATTGGTTATCGACCTGCATGCTGAAAAGCTCAACGAGCATTCATTTTCTATGAGTAACCAGCAAAAGCTAAGCCTGCAGCTCAATCATTTCCAGGAAAGCCTTGAAAGGGCTATTAATGGGCATATAACTAAGATCGTATTCATACATGGGGTAGGTAATGGGGTATTACGCCAATCTATCCGCGATATTTTGAAAAGATACGAGGGCATAGAGTTCTCAGATGGCTCATACCAGAAATATGGGGCGGGAGCTACGGAAGTGCGGATAACCTCGCGTAATAGGTTTAAAGAAAGCTATTAGTAAGCCCTTACGTTCTTCCCTTCCATATAGTTTATGAAGGATCGGTTGGCAACCTTATTACCACCAGGGGTAGGGTAGTTACCGGTAAAATACCAATCGCCTTTATGGTCGGGTATAGCCTGGTGCAGACCTTCAATACTCTGGTATATTATTTCAGTATCGGCATGAATATCTTTAGGGCGTAATAACTCTGTTATTTTAGCCGATATCTGTTCCGTTGTAAAGTGCTTGTATATTTCCTTTACCTGGTTCTGGATTTCTTCCAAAGGCAATTCATCCTGTGTTTTGGCTTTTTCATAAAGTTCTTCCAACAGGTTGTCCTTGAAGGATTCTTTCAGTAAGGTAACGGCAGCTTCAAAAGCAATAAGGTCGCCTAATTTGGCCATGTCAATACCATAGCAATCAGGGAAACGGATTTGTGGTGCAGAAGAAACTACTATTATTCTTTTTGGCCCAAGTCTATCTAAAATTCTCAGGATACTTTGCTTAAGCGTAGTACCACGAACAATAGAGTCATCAAGTATTACAAGATTATCCTTCTTGGGGCGGATGACACCATACGTTGTGTCGTAAACGTGTGCTGCTTTATCGGCACGGTTAATGTCGTTCGTAATAAACGTGCGGAGCTTGGTATCTTTTAGTGCAATCTTTTCAACACGTGGGTGAATGGCTAATATCTTTTTCAATTTAGCATGGTCACCTTTTTCCAATTCTTTCTGCTTAACTCCATCAAGGTAATGTTCTACTTCTTCCATCATTCCCAAAAAGGCTACCTCAGCAGTATTCGGGATGAAAGAGAAAACAGTATTTTCCAGGTCGTAGTCAATTGTTTTTAAAACAGGTGCAGCTAAAAGTTTACCCAGGTTCTTCCTTTCTTTATATATATCGGTATCGTTACCACGTGAGAAATATATTCTTTCAAATGAACATGAAAGCTTTTCCTGTGCAGGGTTCACAGATACCTCAGATATTGTTTTGTCTTTTTTAATAATGATCGCATGGCCTGGCTTCAATTCCTTGATCTTGTCTGCACTTACATTGAAAGCAGTTTGTATGGCAGGGCGCTCAGAAGTAACAACGGCAATTTCATCGTCGTGGTAATAGAAAGCAGGGCGAATACCATTAGGATCTCTTAATACAAATGCATCACCATGACCAAGCAAACCGGCTATAGCATACCCGCCATCCCAACGTTTGCTGGCATGGAACAATACATCTTTAATATTGATGTTATCGGCAATCAAACCTGAAATTTGCTCGTTGTCGTGCCCTTCGTTCTTGAATTTTCTGAAAAGCTTTTCATTTTCTTTATCAAGAAAGTGGCCTATCTTTTCAAGTATAGTAATGGTATCTGTCTTTTCTTTCGGGTGCTGTCCAAGTTCCAATAGTTTGTCGAACATTTCATCCACATTGGTCAGGTTGAAATTACCTGCTATCATCAGGTTCTTAGTACGCCAGTTGTTATGACGCTCAAATGGGTGGCAATAGTCAATATTGTTCTTGCCATATGTTCCGTAACGTAAGTGGCCAAGTAAAAGTTCGCTTAAAAACGGAACATATTTAGCCTGCCAGTCAAGATCAGCGGAAACATCTTTATGTTCATTTATGGTAGTGTCAATACGGTGCTGAACTTTTCCGAAAATATCTTCCAAAGCATTTTGTGCGGCAGAACGTGCCAAGTGCATATAGGTAACACCGGGAGGAGAAGAGAGTTTCACGTCGGCAATACCCGCACCATCTTGTCCGCGATTGTGCTGTTTTTCCATAAGCAGGTAAAGCTTATGTATGCCGTAGTAGGCGCTTCCGTACTTTTTCTGGTAATAGCTGAATGGCTTTAAAAGCCTTATCAGCACTATGCCGCACTCTTCATGTATCTCGTCGCTCATACTCCTCAGATTTGACTGCGCAAAGTTACGAAATTGTTACGAGTTTTTGACTATTCTAAGGACTCTCTTCTGAATGCCCCTAACTGATGCGCCAGAAGCCCGAAAATGAAGAAAATAATACCGGTAAGAACACCTAAAAGCGTGCCCACGCTGACCCCTCCGCCACGCAAAAAGATATGAACATCCCACAGAATGGATGCCAGTATTATCATAACTCCTGCCGGAAAGAATATCCGAATAGGATTAAACAAGACTACAATATTCATTATTTCCTTTATTGTGTCTAAAGCAGTAAGGGTATTTATGGTACTTGTACCTTCAGTACGTGGCTTAATTGTAATGGGCATTTCTTTTACCAGGTTTCGTTTGAATACAAATGCCAGTAATATAATATCGCTGTAAGCCATTGTATCCGGACAAATAGCGAGGTACTTCTTAGCCAAGGCTGTATTATACAATTTCATGCCTGAATTAATATCGTGAACAGAAAGTGGCATTAATATCCCTGCAATTTTACGGATAAGCCACTTACCCATGCTTCTGTACATCCCTGAACTATGCCCTCGATTACCAACCACCATATCGGCATCGGTTTCCTGGGCGTGTTTGAAAAGTTTTTCAATATCATCTAAGGTATGCTGGCCGTCGGCATCAATGGTTACAACAAAATCGGTATCGGCTGCTTTAACTCCTTTTTTAATGGCGCCACCATAACCGGTATTTACTTTGTTATGTAAAACAGTTAGTGCGCTTTCAGCCGAAAAGCTCTCCAACATTTTTTTAGTGCCATCTTTCGAACCATCGTTTACTACAATAAGCTTGTACCCTTTTTGTTTGCAATACTCAATAGTTTCCGGCAAAAATTTCTGCAACGATCTTTCTTCGTTATAGGCAGGTATTATTACTGAAAGTGAAGGCACGTTCAATACTGTTATTTACCTGTTATCTTAAACTCAGTACGGCGGTTCAACTGGCGGCCCTCGTCTGTTTCGTTGGTAGCAATCGGGTTCTCCATGCCATAGCCTTTGTAGGTTAAACGGGCCGAAGCAATACCATGTGCTATCAGGTAATCAACCACGGATTTAGACCTTGACTCAGATAGTTTTTGGTTATATGCCTGTGATCCTTTGTTATCTGTATAGCCAGATATCTCGATCTTCAAATTGGCGTATGTAGTCAACAGGTTAATAAGCCTATCCAGCTCTGTTGTTGATTCAGGGCGCAGTGTAGCTTTGTCGAAGTCAAAGAAAATATTCTTAAGCACTATGCGGCTACCAATATTCAGCGGCTGCAATGCAACATTCTTTTCTACTACTTGATAGGTTGCAGTATCAGGAATATTAAAGTTTTCAGAATAGAATAAATAATCTTTCGCTTTTACAGCTATACCGTAGTTCGTACCCGATGGTAATGATATCAGGTATTTACCTGTTTTACTATTTGACGTAAAGTCAGCAATAACTGTGTTCTTTTTGTTATCAACTAATTCAATTGATGCTTCTAAAGGTAAGTGAGTTACTGAATCAGTAATTACACCTTTCAATAATGTCATCCGGGTTTTGTTTACAGCAACGGCCGATGTCATCATAACATCGCTCACACCACCGGCATTTCCGGCCAGCAGGTCATCTTCATTGCTAAGGGCAACGGGTTTTTCAGGGCCTAAGAAAGTAACCTTGTAAATATCTGTTTCTCCATAGCCTTCTTTTCTAACTGAGGCATAATACCCATGCTTTCCACTGGCAGAAATACTAAAGAACACATCATCACCGGGTGTATTTACAGGGTAGCCCAGGTTCTCCGGTTCTGACCATTTCCCGGTGCTATCCATCGACGATTTAAATACGTCAAAACCACCCATTGAGTTATGGCCCTGTGAACTGAAATAAAGTGTTTTACCATCGGCCTGAATATCTACGCCCTCTTCACCATATTGTGTGTTAATGATCGGGCCAAGGTTAACAGGTTCTCCCCATTTTGCTTTATCACTTAATACAACTTTATATATATCCCTGTCACCATAACCACCTGGCCTATCACTAACGAGGTATAGTGTTTTGTTATCCGGTGCAAGACTCACTGATGATTCATGGTATTTAGAGTTGATCTTTCCGCCCATCTCTTTTGGTTTCGACCATTCTTCACCTTCCAGGAATGACTGATAAATATCTCCGCCATTTTCGTCGCGATAGATATATAATATCTGTCCGTCCGGTGATAGGCCTGCTGTTGCATCATGATCAGCCGTATTTACAGGCTCCCCCATATTGGTTGCAGGTAGCCATTTTCCATTCCTGAATAATGAAATGTATAAGTCCTCAAAATACAAACCATCATCAGCCTGTTTGCCGCCGGTTGTGTTAGGCCTGCGTGAGGTAAATATCATTTCCGATTCATCGGCGGAAATAATTGGTCCGTATTCGCGGTATTCTGTATTGATGCTTGGGCCTACATTATCGATAAATACACGCACAGGATTTTTTACAAGCTCCATTCCGTATTTACATTCTTGTATCTTCTTTTTTGTGTCGGCAATTTTATCTGCCTGTTTTTTAGGGTCAAGTGTAGGTCCGTATTGGTCGTATTCCTGAATAGCTTTTACCCATTCCATATTCAAATGGTATGCACGGCCTAACAGGTAATGAATATCGGGTGATACATTAGGGTTCAGTTTATATGCTTTTTCAAGGTAAGGTATTGCCATTGTCTTAAAAGGCGAGAATGGGGTAAGGTAACATTCACCAATCTTGTAATTCAATGTTGCGTTATTTGGGTTGAACGCATTTGCTGATAAATAGAAAGGTAAAGCATGATAATGCCATTCTGCCGGACGGTTGAAGAACTCGTCGCCGGCAGCTATAGAATCCATAGCTTTTTTAAAGCCCTTAACATTGTCCTTGAAATTCTTTTTTTCAAAATCAACATTCTGCGCCCAAACTAATTGCGCAGTAAAGAGGCTTATAAGGAGTAAAACTTTTTTCATGTTCGTGGGGGTTTTACTGGCAATCTTGTGAATAATCTTTAGCTACGGGTACTCCTAATGATGCCGCTTTTTTCCAATCGCTGCATGCATCATCCTGCTTGCGCATCATTTCTTCAGTTATGCCTCGGTTTAAATATGCATAACCATAATTCGGGTCAAGTTGAATAGCCTTATTACAATCGGCGATGGCCTTATCGTAGTCTTTCATTTTAAATTCCGCTGATGCTCTGTTGTTATATGCATAAGCATACGATGCGTTTGCGTCAATGGCTTTACCGAAATCGTAAATGGCACCTGAATAGTCTGCTTTGTCGAATTTTGCTGTACCACGGTTGTTATAGGCAATTGCAAAATCAGGCTTTATAGCCACAGCTTGTGAATAGGAATCAATAGCTGCATCAAGCTGGCCTGCTTTACGCTGTGCACTGCCTAAGTTATCGAATGTAGTTGCAAGCTTGTTTGCTTTAATTGATGCCTGGTAATCGTCAATAGCTCCTTTGTAATCTTTCAATTCCATTTTGCAACTTCCCCTGTCATTATATGCCTCGGCATAATTGGGTTTGCTTGCAATTGCCTGGGTGAAATCTTCTTTCGCATCAGCATAGTTCTTGGCTAGAAAACGTATTTCGCCACGGTAGTAGTAGGCGTCAGCATTTTTAGGGTTAGCAGCAATGGCTTTTGTGTAAGCATCACTTGCCTTGTCGCTTGCACCTAATGCACTCTGGCATTGTCCAATACCATAAAATGCTTTATCATCTGTCGGCTTAAGCTCAGTCGCTTTGGTGTAATCGGCAATTGCATTATTGTAGTCTTTCAGTTTCAACTTGGTATTGCCACGATTTAAAAAAGCTTCCTCGAATGTTGGCTTGATAGCAATAGCTGTATCAAAATCAGTTACTGCAGCTTTAAAATCGCCTTTCGTAAAATCTTCGATACCCTTATTGTAACTCAACTGTGCCTTTTGCTCAGGTGTGCTGGCAATATTTGTCTTCACTGTGTCAGCGCCTGCGGGCGGCGGGGTAGGGGTTGCGTTTTGCGCAAACAAGCCTCCGGCAGTTAACAGAGAAATTGAAACAAGTAATTTGATTTTCATGTATGGATGTTTAATGTATTCGTTCACCAATTACCAACCAAAGAGCTCATATTTCTTCATCATACTGTTCACTTTTCCCCTCACAGTACTTATTGTTTTACTATCCTCGGCATGCATTAATACTTCATCTATCAGCTCTACTACCATCGGGATTTCTTTATCGGTAATACCACGTGTGGTAATAGCCGGTGTACCAATTCGTATTCCCGATGTAACCATTGGCGATTTATCGTCAAACGGTACCATGTTCTTGTTTACGGTAATATCGGCCTGCACCAAAGCATTCTCAGCAATTTTTCCATTCAGGTTCTTTGAGCGGAGGTCGATGAGCATGCAATGGTTATCAGTTCCGTCTGATACAATTTTATATCCCTTATCGACAAAACACTTAGCCATTACCTGCGCATTTTTTATCACCTGCTTGCCATAGGTTTCAAACTTAGCATCCAGGGCTTCGCCAAATGCAATGGCTTTACCTGCAATAACATGTTCCAATGGTCCGCCTTGTGTGCCCGGGAAAACAGCAGAGTCGAGTATAGACGACATCATGCGTATTTCTCCCTTAGGTGTTGTAAGGCCGAACGGGTTAGGAAAATCCTTGCCCATCAATATCATTCCTCCACGTGTGCCACGCAATGTTTTGTGTGTGGTAGTAGTTACAATATGGCAATGAGGCAATGGATCGTTCAGTAATTTTTTAGCAATCAATCCTGCAGGGTGAGCCATATCGGCCATTAACAATGCCCCAACTGAATCGGCTATAATGCGTAGGCGTTTGTAATCCCAGTCGCGTGAATAAGCCGATGCACCACAAATAATAAGTTTTGGCTTTTCTTTCGCCGCCGTTTCAGCAACTATATCATAATTAACTCTTCCTGTAGCCTGTTCAACGCCATAGAAGCTTGGAACATAAAGCTTGCCTGAAAAGTTAACAGGAGAACCATGTGTTAAGTGCCCACCGTGAGAAAGATTAAAGCCTAATATTTTATCGCCGGGTTTTAATACCCCAAGCATAACAGCTGCATTTGCCTGTGCGCCCGAGTGAGGTTGAACGTTTACCCATTCGGCGCCAAAGAGTTGTTTGGCACGGTCTATTGCTATTTGTTCCACCTTGTCAACCACCTCGCAACCACCATAATAGCGCTTGCCCGGAAGCCCCTCGGCATACTTGTTGGTAAGCACTGAGCCTACCGCTTTTATTACATTT
>DATHNG010000213.1:0-3125 GCA_035486275.1 Bacteroidia bacterium | reverse complement strand
ATTAGCCACCAGCGAACATGATGAGCTTCCCGAAGGTTCAATACCAATCACAGCCTCAAATCCAACTGAGAAGTCAAGTCCTCCCGGGTCAAGATTATTCAGTGCAAACCATCCGTTGTCTTGTCCTCCCCATCCCCAGTTCATGTGAAACTGGTTCAATGAATTGTATCCATCGCACACCCATGTATGTCCGCCAGCAAGAGGGTCCCAGCCGGCATATTCCACAGGCCTTGAGTTATTCAACTCGTTTTCGATCAAGGTCTGCCATTCAACATAAGAAAAAGAGGATGCTCTAAAACCTTGTATGGAATTGGAATCGTATTTAAAATATTTATAGTAAGCTATTTGTGCGCAAACAGAATCATCATCACCCTTAATTACCCATGCTCCGCTACCTGAAGGAGAATATTCCATATCAACACTCACACCTGCATCATACATTAGTTTTGCCACTTCCTGTGATTGCCCGGAAGGGGTTGAAGCAGAAAGGCTTAGCGGCATTTCTTTCCACCTGTATTGTACCGTATCAAAATCGGCACAAAGGGTTCCATATGATGACGAATAGCAATGAGCACTTGTACCTGTTGCCGGAAACTGCCAATATCGCATAATCTGGGACATGGCAGTAGCAACACATCCTGTAACCGAGCCGCCGGGACACATAGCATTATAATAGGGTTCCTGATTCCATGTAGTTTGTACAAGATAATTAGTGTTCGAAGGGAAAATAGAGTTTACTCTGTGTTGTTGCCTGGACACTATTGAGGTTGTGCTATTTTTGTAATTACTCCATTTACTTGCAATCTCTTTTGTTGCAGGAATACCTTTAACCTTGGCGCCAATTATCTCTTTCTTTTTTACCTGCATCCAAAAATCAATATTGGTACCCTTTTCAGGCATAATATATTGCCCTGTATTTGAATAACCAATAATAGGTTCAACCACGTTATCAGCCGAAACAATAACAAAACCTCCGTTCCCAGACATGTTGAATACGTAAAACAAAGCATCTCCGGAAGGCGACTTTTCAGTATAAGCGAGAACAGCAAATGATGTTATACCAATATTATTTTGCCTGTAAAAGTTGGTAGCTACAACCTGGGCTGTCTGCATAGGTACAATACTGGCCCACAGGCTGTTAATTGAGCATGCCGTAGCAAGCAGCAGTGTAATTATATTTTTCATGGAACTGAATGGTTAAAATTCGCAATTCTATACCAAATGTAGATAAATTATTCAACATTCACAAGTCAACGGTCTTTCCACTTAACTATCGTTAAAAATAGCGTAAATTCGCACCTCTTAAAAATAACATAATGATATCGGTAGCTAATCTTTCCCTGCGTTACGGCAAACGAATTCTTTTCGATGAGGCTAATATTAAATTCACACCGGGCAATTGCTATGGTGTAATTGGTGCTAATGGCGCAGGTAAATCTACTTTTTTAAAGATACTTTCCGGTGAAATAGAGCCTACCACAGGCCAGGTAATAATTACCCCGGGCGAGCGCATGAGTGTGTTGAAACAGAACCACTTTGAGTTTGACCAATTTCCTGTTTTGCAGACTGTATTAATGGGGAATAAAAAGCTGTGGGATGTAATTCAGGAGAAAGATGCCCTTTACGCAAAGCCTGATTTCAGTGATAAAGATGGTATTAAAGCGGGGGAACTGGAAACAGCTTTTGCCGAAATGGAAGGTTGGAACGCAGAAAGCGATGCAGCTACTATGTTAAGTAACCTTGGCATTAAAGAAGAAGTACATAATACCCTTATGGGCGACCTGAGTGGTAAAGAAAAAGTACGAGTGTTGCTTGCACAGGCACTTTACGGTAACCCTGATATATTGCTCTTAGATGAGCCCACCAACGACCTTGACGTAGAAACCATATCGTGGTTAGAAAATTTTTTAGCTGACTTTGAAAATACTGTTATTGTAGTATCTCACGACAGACACTTTTTAGATGCCGTTTGTACCCATGTGGCAGATATTGATTTCAGTAAAATACAGCTCTATACAGGTAACTATACCTTTTGGTACGAATCGAGCCAGTTAGCATTGCGCCAGCGAACAGACCAGAACAAAAAGGTTGAAGATAAACGTAAGGAATTGCAAGAGTTTATTGAGCGTTTCAGTGCGAATGCATCTAAATCGCGCCAGGCAACCAGCCGTAAAAAACTGTTGGAAAAACTTGTGGTGGATGAAATAAAAGCATCAACCCGTAAATATCCCGGTATTATTTTCAGGGCAGACCGTGATTGCGGCGACCAGATACTAACCGTTGAGAAGCTAACCAAGGCATCACCGGATGGAGTTCCTTATTTCTCGAATGTTTCTTTTACCATACATAAGGGAGATAAGATCGCTTTCCTTTCCAAGGAACATATAGCTGTAACAACCTTTTTCGAAATTATTACCGATGCTGTAAAAGCAGACTACGGAGAATACAAATGGGGAAGCACTATTACCAAGTCATACCTGCCGAATGAAAATGCTTCTTTCTTTAAAGAAGATCTGAACCTGGTAGATTGGCTGCGCCAATATTCTACTGATAAACTGGAAACCTATGTACGTGGCTTCCTGGGGAAAATGCTTTTTTCGGGTGAGGAGTCATTGAAAAAATCAAATGTATTATCGGGTGGTGAAAAGGTACGTTGTATGATATCGCGCATGATGCTTACCAATGCCAACTGCCTGATACTTGATGAACCTACCAACCACCTTGACCTGGAATCTATCACTGCATTTAACAATGCCTTGAAGGACTGGAAGCATATTGCCTTGTTCTCTTCTCATGACCATGAGTTTGTACAAACTATTGCTAACCGCATTATTGAACTTACTCCGAGTGGTATAATTGACAAGCGCATGAGCTATGATGATTACATTTCTGATGAGAACATAAAGGCTCAGCGTGCGAAGATGTACGATATAAAGGTTAAGGCGTAATTTGTCATACTGAACCTTGCCTGCCCCGAATTTTCGTGGGGGTCGAAGTATCTTCCTTTAGATTAAGCCAAGTTGATTTTGATGAAATTTTCTCTGTCCTTTCACTCATAATTCATAACTCAACATTCATAATTAAATTTGGGGCTACTTTTGCTCCCTGCTTGCTCCCGAGTACTC
>DATHNG010000212.1:0-18310 GCA_035486275.1 Bacteroidia bacterium | reverse complement strand
GGTTACAAAGTAAGCAGAAAGGTACCCTCTGTCGAATTGCATACCTTCAACAACTTCAACAGTTGTATCAGTTCCACGCGCTTCTTCAACGGTAATAACACCTTCTTTCTTAACCTTTGCCATTGCTTCAGCAATAAGCTTACCAATAAATGAATCGTTGTTGGCAGAAATAGTAGCAACCTGCTCTATCATTTTATTATCGTTACCAACTGATTTCGATTGCTTCT
Organism: Bacteroidia bacterium; assembly: GCA_035486275.1. GTDB lineage: Bacteria > Bacteroidota > Bacteroidia > JABEUT01 > JABEUT01 > JABEUT01. The sequence continues at coordinate 18,083 of DATHNG010000212.1, read as the reverse complement.
TAAGGTTTTCTACAATAGCCAACACAGCCTTGTCAATACCACGCTTCAGATCCATAGGGTTTGCACCTGCGGTAACGTTCTTTAAACCTGCTGTTACAATAGCTTGTGCAAGCACGGTAGCAGTTGTAGTTCCGTCTCCGGCAATATCAGCTGTTTTAGAAGCAACTTCTTTAAGTAATTGTGCGCCCATGTTCTGTATAGGATCGCTCAATTCTATTTCTTTAGCAACGGTAACACCATCTTTGGTCACTACCGGAGCGCCGAATTTCTTGTCAATAATAACATTACGTCCTTTTGGTCCCAATGTTACTTTTACTGCATCAGCCAATGCATCAACGCCTTTCTTTATTGCGTCGCGGGCCGATAGATCAAACTTTATGTCCTTTGCCATTTTTTTAGTTTTTTATTGTTGTTAATACTGTTTTAATTTGATGATTTATTCGTAAATCATATTTACGCTTTGGAACTCATGAGAGCTACGCCGTTGATAATTTGGTGATTTGATAATTGAATTTGATTTTTTCGCATCATCAAATTATCAAATGGACTAATTACCAAATTGGTTTTTTTATTCGAAATAGCCTAATACATCATCCTGACGCATGATAAGGTATTCTTTACCGTCAATGCCTATTTCAGCGCCCGAGTATTTGCCATACAATACCTTGTCACCTACTTTAAGGGTAACAGGTTCGTCCTTCTTTTTACCAGGACCTACTGCTACTACAATTCCTCTCTGAGGTTTTTCTTTTGCGCTATCTGGTATAATAATACCACCAGCTGTTTTGTGTTCTGCTTCAGCAGCTTCAACCAGTACGCGGTCGCCCTGAGGTACGAAGTTTACTTTTTTTGCCATGATTTGTTTTGTTTTTGGGTTAGTATAGTTTGTTTTTGTTTTTCTACTTTTACACTAGCAAATAGTGTGCCATTTTTTTACGGGTGCCAAATGTAGGCTTTCGTGTCATGTTTTGGTGATTTTGTCTGTTAAAAATTGTCAAAATGGCAGGTTTATTACTTTAGGTTGAGCCTGAGATTAAGGCATGGAACGCAGATACCGCAGATTAGTTAAGATTATGTCATGTTGAGCCTGCCTGCCCCCGAATGCTCGTGGGTTAAAACATCTTCCATTTTACTTTACAACTTTCCACTTTATAAACTTTTAACTCATGTAAGGTGTTTCAGGGGGTTTCCGTTTTCAAGTACTTTTATTTTTTCAACTAATTGATTTACAGTATTTTGAGTGTTTCAGGTCGTCAAAAAACAGAAACCCCCTATTTATAATGATTATTATTACTTTGATTAACAAATCGCATCCTATTATTTATACTTTTCTGAAAAGTAAATTTATAACAAGCATTTATTTTTGAATAGACAAAATGCATAGAGTTTTCAACTACCCTCATTTTCTATTGATAATAACAATAAAATACAATAAAACTATAGTCAGTTTATCACTTCACAGAATGAACAGGGTCATGCTTATTTATAGTATCTGAAACGCTTATAACTTTATTCTCCCTGATACGCAAATACATATATAAGTATGGTTTTGTAATCGTATAATTCATATACACCCTGCCATCTTTCAGCGAGTCTATTTTATTCGGTTTGCCGATCCATTCTATCACTTTCTTTTTCGTATACCCTCTTAAATCCTTTCCTCCCACCATCCATACTTTCTTGCTCGTATCAGATACATAAAAAGAGCTTGCCCTGAAATTATATTTACCTAATGAATCATCACTGAATCTTTGCGTGAAGGTGAATGTTTGCCCAACACTAAGGCGGGTAATAAACAATAGTGCAACTAGTAATTGCTTTCTCATTTCTCAAATCTAAGAAATATTGCAAAGCTATTTAAGTACAAAATAATCTCAAGTGATTAGGGCGTTCCCCTACGGGCCGGGCTATACGCTGCAAGTCCTCGCCTCCTAAGGTCGGCTGCGGGCTTTCCGCTTCTATCCCTAACGCTGTGCTCCGTGCCATTTAATTTGTTTTGAACTAGGTAAAGGTGGGCGCGGGTTAGTCCCGAGTGCTCGGGAGCAAGCAGGGCACAAGAGTCGCCCCGCATAGGAAACAAAACTCGCAACCCTAAATTTTGGTAGCTTTGCCAATAAAGAAAAAAGCATGCCTCAATATACAGGAACCATACATTCAAAGCTTCCTACCGTAGGTACAACCATATTTTCGGTAATGTCGGCCTTAGCGACCCAGCACAATGCCATAAACCTTTCACAGGGTTTTCCCAATTTCGAATGTTCACCCGAACTGGTGTCGTTGGTTGACCAATACATGAAAAAAGGCCTGAACCAGTATTCACCTATGCAGGGCATTATGCCGCTACGCGAAATTATTGCAGCTAAAATGCAGGACCTGTACGGCGTGGTTTACAATCCTGAAAAGGAAATAAACATTACCGCCGGCGGAACCGAAGCTATTTATGCCGCTATTACGGCAGTAGTGAACGAAGGCGACGAAGTAATAATTATTGAACCCGCATACGACTGCTACGTACCTGCCATAGAACTGAACGGGGGCATTGCAATTTATGTAAAGTTGAAAGCGCCAAACTATACGGTAGACTGGAACGAGGTAAAGAAATTGGTGAACCAGCGCACGCGCATGATAATGATAAACACTCCGCATAACCCTACCGGTGCAGTAATGTCTGCTAAGGATATGAAGGAGTTGGAAAAAATAACCAGCGGTACTGATATTATTGTATTGAGTGATGAAGTGTACGAACATATTATTTTTGACGGGCACAAACACCAGAGCGTTTGCCTGTACCCGAAACTGGCAGAACGCAGTTTTGTAGTATTTTCGTTCGGCAAAACCTACCATACTACAGGCTGGAAAATGGGTTATGTATTAGCGCCTGAAAGAATGATGGCTGAGTTCCGCAAGGTGCACCAGTTTTTAGTGTTTTGTGTAAACACACCACTGCAATATGCACTGACCGACTATATGAAGAACAAAGACGCTTACCTGCAGCTTGGCAGTTTTTACCAGGAGAAGCGCGACTACTTTATTAAGCTTCTTAAAGGATCGCGATTTAAATATACACCTGCATCGGGTTCTTATTTTCAGATGCTTGACTACAGCGGAATTACACAAGAAAAAGATACTGAGTACGCTATACGCTTAACGAAAGAAATAGGTGTGGCAAGTGTGCCTACATCGGTATTTTATCACGAACCGGTTGACAACAAACTACTGCGCTTTTGCTTTGCCAAAACAAATGAAACATTGGAAAAGGCTGCAGAAAAACTATGCAAAGTATAATACTAACCACGGAGATACAAAGAACACTGAGATACACTGAGAATAGCTTAGTGTTACATAGTGAACTCAGCGCCTTAGTGGTAAATTAAAACAACAACGTATGAACGATCTTAAAGTAACTATAATACAATCTTCTGTTCATTGGGAAGATATTGACGCCAACCTTGAAATGTTTACCAATTCAATGGGAAGCATTGTAATTGGCTCGACCGATATAATTGTATTGCCTGAAATGTTTACAACAGGCTTTACCATGAATGCGGGCAATGTAGCCGAAGACATGGATGGCAAAGCTGTTACATGGATGCGCAAGCAAGCTGCGAAAAAGAAATGTGTGATAACGGGTAGCCTTATTATAAAAGAAGGCGGCGAACATTATAATCGCCTGGTGTGGATGAAACCCGATGGCACATATGAAACATACGACAAGCGCCACCTGTTCCGTATGGGCGAAGAAGACAAGACCTATAAGGCCGGTACAAAGCGACTGATAGTAGAATATAAGGGTTGGAAAATTTGTCCGCTTATATGTTACGACTTGCGCTTTCCGGTTTGGAGCCGCAATACAAACAATGAATACGATTGTTTGATATATGTTGCTAGCTGGCCCGATGTGCGCAGTTACCCATGGCGACAATTGCTTATTGCCCGTGCTATAGAGAACCAGGCTTACGTTGTTGGTGTTAACCGCATTGGTGTCGATGATAAGGACATGGCCTATTCCGGTTACTCCTCAGTGCTTGATCCGCGCGGACAACTTATTTGCAGTCCGAAACCTGATAAACCTGCAGTAGAGGTAGTTGCTCTTTCCGGGCAGGGCTTACTTGATTTCCGTAAGGCTTTTCCGGTTAGTTTAGATGCCGATATGTTTGAGATAAAATAATTTTATTTATTGTTATAGCAAGTTCACGAAGCGATCAAAAAAAATTCTTCGTTATATATGAAAAGGTTAACATTCAAAGATTGGCTTTCAATATTTAAGGATACATTTAAGAAATGGTGGGACAGTGACCCCTTCAGGCAAAGCGCCATAATTGCCTATTACGCCATATTTTCAATACCTGTTCTGCTTGTAATAATAATATACCTGGCAGGTATTGCGTTTGGAGATGCAGCTGTAAGCGGGCGAGTAGCCAATGCTATTTCAGACACACTTGGTCAGGATACGGCATTACAAATTCAGAACCTATTGATAAAAACCATTCAAACAAAAAACTCATTACTGGCCACTATTCTCGGAATAAGTACACTTGCATTTGGCGCTACAGGTGTGTTTATAGAATTACAAAAATCGCTTAACCTTATCTGGCAGGTAAAACACGCACAGTCAGGAACGTTTATCAAGTCTTTAAAAGACAGGCTTTTGTCATTTAGCATGATTGCCTCCATAGGTTTTCTGCTGGCTGTTTCGTTTGTAATAACAACACTGCTCACCGTGCTTAGCGGATGGATAGGTGAACATTATTCCACCATTGCAGTGTACGTTTTGCATGGCATCAATATTATATTCTCCCTCTTTGTTATTTCAGTTTTGTTCGCTTTTATATTCAAAGTTCTGCCCGACACCAAAACATATTGGAGGCCAATATGGCCCGGCGCCATACTTACTGCAATTCTTTTCATTATTGGAAAATACGCACTGGAATATTATTTTGTAAAATTCCAGCCTGCATCCGTTTATGGGGCAGCAGGCTCTATAGTGCTTATATTGCTGTGGGTTTCTTATTCCTGCATGATATTGTTTTTCGGAGCCGAATTCACAAGGCAGTTTTCGCTAAGAAAACAAGGGGCTCATAAAAGCTCAACATAAGGAGCCAGGTAACGCGGGTTATACGAAGATATTATTTCATTATATTTGAGTATCAACACTAAACCAAATTAACATGATACTTGAACATTTAAATTACCTGGCCGTAGCAGTTTCAGCCATAGCTTATTTTGCAATTGGCTCAGTATGGTTCTCACCAATTGGTTTTTCAAAAACCTGGATGAGCGGGCATAATATTTCAATGCCAACTGATGAAGAAACCAGAAAAAACATGATGAAAGAAATGCCGAAATACATGGCCTTTTCTTTTATTTCTTGTTTTGTTGCAAGCATTGCACTTGCTTGCCTTCAGGGTTTAATCGGCATCCATAACTGGATGGCAGGAGCGAAGCTTGGTTTGGTAGCAAGCGCATTCGTTTTTATTGCTTTTGCACAAAGCCATATGTATACCCGGAAATCATTTAAATTACTACTGATCGATGCCGGTTACCATATTGTTGGGCTTGTTCTGGTAGGTATTATACTTTCGGTTTGGAGGTAGTAGCCCACCTAAATCCTCCCGAAGGGAGGACTAAATAGGTATTGTAAAAAATCCCTTCTCCAGAAGGGATTTTTGCGTTAGGGATAGTAGCGTAAAGCCCACAGCCGACCTTAGGAGGCGAGGACTTGCAGCGGATAGCCCGACCCGTAGGGGAACGCCCTAATAATAAAAACAATAAGATTGCTTCGTACCAAGCAATGATAATCAAGAAACCAAAGAATGCCCCGTCATCTCTGTAGGTTGTGGCAGGCCCATAAGCTTAAGCACAGTAGGTGCAACATCTGCTAAGCGTCCTTCAGTCACCTTGTGATAATCCTTATCAATAACAATACAAGGTACAGGATTAGTACTGTGTGCAGTATTCGCAGATCCGTCAGCATTTATAGCACGATCGGCATTACCATGATCAGCAATAATGATGAATGAATAGCCTTGCGATATTCCCGCCTCCACAACTTTCTGCAGACAAGTATCAATTGTTTCAACAGCCTTTACAATAGCACTATACACGCCAGTATGCCCAACCATATCAGGGTTAGCAAAGTTCAGGCATACAAAATCGACCTCACCTTTTTTCAGTTCGGCGGCAATTGCATTGGCAACTTCAGGTGCGCTCATTTCAGGTTGCAGGTCGTATGTTGCAACTTTTGGCGATGGCACCATAATACGGTTCTCACCTTTAAATACATCTTCTCTTCCGCCTGAGAAAAAGAAAGTAACGTGCGGATACTTTTCTGTTTCGGCAATACGTATCTGCGTTTTGCCTGCATTGGCAACCACTTCCCCAAGGGTCATTTTCAAATCGTCCTTGTGGTATAATACTTTTATGTTCTTATACTTTTCATCGTAATTGGTCATGGTAACATAGTGCAGCTGGATGGTCTTCATGCCCTGCTCAGGCATATCCTGTTGTGTAAGCACTTGTGTAATTTCACGACACCTGTCCGTTCGGAAGTTAAAACATATAACTACATCACCTTCGGCAATGCGTGCTGTTTCGTTGCTTTCAATATCGGTCAGTACAATTGGTTTTATAAACTCATCGGTAACACCTTCAGCATACGATTCAGCAACAGCTGCTTCAGCATCAGTGCTTCTTCTGCCCAGTCCGTGAACCAACAGATCATACGCAAGCTTTACACGTTCCCAGCGTTTATCGCGATCCATTGCATAATAGCGTCCAACTATCGATGCCAGCTTGATTTGCGGAGTTGCAGCAATATGGCTGTTCAGTTGCTTAACAAAACCAAGCCCGCTTTGCGGATCGCAATCGCGGCCATCGGTAAAAGCGTGGATAAATACTTGTTTGCATTTATTAGCTATTGCTATATCACACAAAGCCATCAGGTGGTTAATATGCGAATGCACACCGCCATTGCTTACAAGGCCCATGAAGTGCACATTTTTATTATTTGCATTGGCATATTGCAAGGCTTCAAGCAATACGGGATTCTTATTCAACACATGTTCTTTTATATCCTTGCTTATTCGAACAAGGTCCTGGTATACAACCCTGCCTGCACCAATATTCAGGTGTCCTACTTCCGAATTACCCATTTGTCCATCAGGTAAGCCGACATCTTCACCCGATGTGCGCAGTGTGGAATGCGGATATTTTTTATACAGGCTATTTACAAATGGCGTTTTTGAATTTGCAATGGCATCGGCTTTCGATCCATCTCCTATGCCCCATCCGTCAAGGATTATAAGCGCTACTTTCTTTTTATCGTTCATACTGTTTGTAATGTGACTTCAAATATACTTCCCTTCGGTGTATTTTCTTTTACTATTACTGTTCCCTTATGTTTTTGAATAAAATAATCGACCAGGTACAAACCCAGGCCAGTGCCCTTATACCCTGTTGATGTATTCATGCGGTAAAACTTCTGGAATATTTTTCTGCGTTCATCCATTGGTATTCCAGGACCATGGTCTTTTATGCGCAACAACACCTTACCACTTTCCTGCTTCAACTCTACTTCAATGGGTTCTTCTTTTGGTGAGTATATAAGCGCATTCTCTATCAGGTTATTGATAATGGAATTACATGCCCAAGGGTCCATATGCACAAAAACATCTGCATCAATATGCTCCTTTATATCGCGGTGCGTGTATGTACGCAATAGCTTGTTAATGCTTTCCTGAACTTTAACGGTCAGGTTAAGTTTCTCCGGATAAAGTGGTACTTCACTGGTATCAATGCGCGCTGCAACCAATATCTTCTCCAATAGCTGGTCAAGCCTATCGGTATCTTCCAGTGCATTACTCAATGCCTGTTGCTGCTGTTCGGTCGATAAGTTACGTTTCAATAATGTCTCTATCTGCAATCGCAACGATGCTACCGGCGATTTAAACTCATGCGTTACCGAATGCAAAAAGGTTTTTTGCCTTGCCACCAGCTCCGATTCTTTTTTAAACGCTTTGCGAACCTGCAATATGCCTACTACCATAATAATAAGGAACACACTGCCCTCACCGCCTATCATATAATACTTAGCCATCAGGCTCTTATGCAGCGATTCAACCGTAGCTGGATCGAGGTTAGGCATGGCTAGGTGTTGTTCAATTATCTCCCTGCTCTGTTGAGCCATGTGGTAACCCCACCATATAAACTGCACTAACACATATACTACCAACAGGTAGAACGTGATCAGCGCACGGGAATATTGCTTACCTTTTTCCATAAGCACAAAGTTAAGCATAATGCTTCTTGGGTGAATGATATTGGTCATGGGTTACCTAATGGGGCGCCTTTTGCTCCCTGCTTGCCTGAGTTTCCTAAACTCGCATCATCTGCAGCTAACCCGCGCCCACCATTTGCCTAGTTCATGGAATAGGATTATCTGCTTCGACAGGCTCAGCATGACCTTAGGTGTAGTTTGCGTTAGGGATAGCAGCGTAAAGCCCACAGCCGACCTTAGGAGGCGAGGACTTGCAGCGTATAGCCCGACCCGCAGGGGAACGCCCAAATTAATAATGATAAAAGATGAATTTAAAGCCCCTTCAGGGGTTTGGGGCTGAGTGTGCACATAATCGGCAAATATTATCTTTGCATACCCTGAAACAAGGTTATATGAAAAAGATAAAGCTTGGTATTTTACGCGAAGAAAAAAAACCGCCAGAAAAGCGTGTGGCTTTCACTCCCCTGCAGTGCACCGAACTTATGCGTGCCCACCCCGGCCTGGAGATATATGTTCAGAAATATGCTTCGCGCTGCTATACCGATGCTGAATACGAATCATTTGGCCTGCCACTGGTAGATGACCTCAGCCACTGCGACATACTTATGGGCCTGAAAGAAATGCCGGTAGATAAACTTATACCGGGTAAAAAGTATTTTATGTTCTCGCATACCATGAAAAAGCAACCTTACAATGCTAAGTTGCTAAAGGGTATGCTGGCAAAGAATGTTCAGCTGATGGACTACGAATGCCTGACCGATAAGGAACATAATCGTATTATAGGTTTTGGCCGCTATGCAGGTATTATAGGTGCGTACAACGGTATTTTGGGCTATGGCAAACGCTACAACCTGTTCGATATAAAACCGGCTAACCAGTGCCGCGACCGCAAAGAACTGGAAGCTGAACTGGGCCGTGTGCGCCTGCCTAACATGAAAATATTGGTTACCGGCGGTGGCCGTGTTGCTAATGGCGTTATTGAAACACTGGGCATGCTTAAGATACGCAAGGTTACTCCCTATGAATTTTTACATTGTTCGTACCGTGAGCCTGTGTATTGCCAGTTGCACTCAAAAGATTATTACCGCCCTAAGGATGGTTCATCGTGGAGCACAGCTGATTTTTATTCACACCCTGAAAAATATGTTTCAACCTTTTTGGCATTTACCAAAGAGTGCGACCTGCTTATGACGGCCCACTACTGGGATATTAAAGCGCCTGTGCTGTTTACTAAGGACCAGATGAAGCTACCTGATTTTCACATAAGCGTTATTGCCGATATTACCTGCGATATTAATGGCTCGGTGCCAAGCACATTAAAAGCAAGCACCATTGCTGAACCTTTTTATGGTTACAACCAGCTTACCGAACAATTAGATATACCTTTTAATAAGAACACCATAACCATAATGGCAGTTGATAACCTGCCATGCGAGCTTCCCCGCGAAGCCTCGGAAGATTTTGGCAAGGAATTGATTGACCGCGTAATGCCATCTGTTTTTGGTGAAGACACTGAAGGCATTATTGAACGTGCTACCATTTGTAAAGATGGTAAGCTCACTCCTCACTTCGCTTACTTGAGTGATTACGCTGGTGTGACTGAGGTGGCGAAATAGTTATTGTTTTTTTAATTGTATTCACAAATATATGATACAATACAAATTAAAGCTTGCTTCTGAATTTGAGAAGCTATTAAAGGATTGTGAAGAAATATGGTTTGCAGTAGCAATGATATCAGACAGTGGATTTAAGTACATCCAAAATCATATAAATCAAACTGCTAGACAGAATTATATTGTAGGTGTTGGATTACCTACTTCACCTCGGGTCTTGAAAAAATTAAAAGACGTACAAGATAAAGGATTCATAAAAAGTAGGATATATAAGAAAACAGGTGAGTTATTTCATCCTAAGGCCTATATATTGAAAACCAATAAAGAGTTGACCGTATTTATTGGTTCAGGTAATTGTACAATTGGCGGCTTTAAAAATAATTATGAAATTAGCATTATGACAAACGATACCATAGTTTGCAATAATCTTTTACTATGGTTTAAAGAGCTTTTCAGTAATTGTGATGAAATCACCGATGATTTCCTTGACTCATATAAGCAATTATTTCAAAAACGAATTAAATGGATTGAGCAGGATAAGAAAGAAGTACAATCTATTTTATCTGAACCAGATTACTATATTCTTAATACTAACATAAAAGAAGGAAAGCCAGATGAAATTGAGATGCTTTCAAGAAAAAAAGCAGCTGCTTATTTTGACCCTTGGAAGAATAGAATTAACTCCCTAAAAAAAGGAGATAGAGTGTTTCTTTATAGTTCTGGCAAGGGAATAATTGCTATGGGTGAGGCAAGTGGAGTAACGCTACAGAAGGAATATCAGAATAAGATTCAATTTAAAGATGAAGAACATTATCAGAAATTGACAAGTTTCAAAATTTTATCCAAACCGTTGTCGGCTTCACAAATAAAAAAGTTATCTAATAAAGGATATATTTTCAGGCAAGTTCTATTTAGAATTGCTAAAAAGGATGGAGAAAAAATCTGGGCAAGAAAGTAACGTTTCAATCCTAAATTATCTCTGTGTAACTCCTTGTAATTACTCCGTGGTTCTCTGTGTCACTTTTTACTAATACCTTACACAGAGCAATGCAGGAGAAACACAGAGGTTCACAGAGAACTTCAGAACTCTTCAATCGTTAATCGTTATTCGCTAATCATAAGCCCCTCCTTCGGAGGGGTTGGGGAGGCCCAATAAAAAACCGGCACCCAACCAAAGGTGCCGGCCCGTATTAACCCTTTCTTAACCTTAAATGCTTAAGCCACCTCAATCCACATTATCATGCAGGAAGGAGTTGTTCTGGCGCAACTCGCCTTTCTTGTCCTCTCCTTCCGAAAGCGTAAATCTCGATACATTCGACTCTGATGAATGCGGAGTATCTCCTAAGTCCACATTCCTTCTTTTATAAGCCGGTTCGTTTTCCATGTCGTTCAATGCACCAGGAGTTTTAAGCTTGTAGCTTAATTGTTTCAATTTCTCAATACGCTCTTGTGCTTTTTTACGTTGTTCTTCACTGAAAACCGGATCGCTCATATCCACCTTTTCTTCTTGTGGCGGTTCGTGCATTACAGGCGGCGCTGTAACCGGAGGAACATACGCTACTGGTATCGGAGGAGGTGTCATGTTCACCGGTTTGTTCTCCAATGTCTTGCTCACTATTTCGAACTCAATATTGGTTTCCTGTGTTGTTTCTGCTGCCTTAATAAATGGCTCAATGGTTTCTGTTTTTTCAGCTACCGGTGTTTCGGTTACGGTAGGTTTTACTTCAGGCACAGGTTTTACTTCTGCAGGCTTAACCTCTTCGTTCAGGTTAAACATAAGCTTAGGTGCAGCAGGAGGTGCAGCTGATACTATAGGAGCTGTATTTGCAACATCATCCAGTCTGCGGATAATTCTTTCTGCTTTCTTTTCAGCAAATGTTGTTACAGGCCCTGCACTGAATCCGGTTGCAACAAGTGTAACGTTCACCTTGCTGCCTAATGTTTCATCAATACCATAACCCTTAATAATGTCTGCGGTTTGTCCGGCAGCTTCTTGCAGGTAGTCGGTAATTTCGCCAAGTTCATCCATGGTAATGTCGTCGCTGCCACAGGTAATGTTCAGCAATACATACCGTGCACCACGTATGTTGTTATCGTTCAGCAGTGGCGAAGCCAATGCCATTTCAACAGCGCGTAATGCTCTGTTCTCTCCTTCGCATGAAGCAGAGCCCATAATAGCTACACCGCTTTCCTTCATCACAGTTTGAATATCTGCAAAGTCTAAGTTCACGTGTAAGGTTACGGTAATGATCTCTGCAATGCTCTTGGCTGCAATGTTCAATATATTATCGGCATGTGCAAAAGCTTCTCCCAGTTTCAGGTTGCCATACATTTCACGCAACTTATCGTTGTTGATGATGAGTATGGTGTCCACATGTTCGCGGAGTTCTTTCAAGCCTTCTTCAGCCTGTAATTTTCTTTTCTTACCCTCAAATGCAAATGGCACAGTAACAATAGCTACTGTAAGTATGCCCATTTCTTTTGCAACTTGTGCAATTACAGGGGCGCCACCTGTACCGGTACCTCCACCAAGGCCGGCAGTAATAAATACCATTTTGGTATTGTTACCTAAAATTTTCTTTATCTCTTCAATGCTCTCTAAGCTTGCTTTTCTTCCCACTTCAGGAAGTGAACCTGCTCCGCGGCCTTCGGTTAAACCTGAGCCTAATGCAATTTTAAGTGGCACCGGGCTGATGTCAAGCGCTTGCTGATCGGTGTTGCATACTACAAAGTCCACGCCTTTTATTCCCTGGCGGAACATATGGTTTACGGCGTTGCTTCCTCCGCCTCCTACTCCTATCACTTTTATGATGGATGAGTTGTCTTTCGGTAAATCAAAGTTTATCATTTGGTTGTGTTTTAAGGTTATTATTTGGTTTTTTACGTGTTGCTATTTTTGAATTAATTATTTGTTTGATCCTTCTACATCTTCATCAAAGAACTTGCTTGCTCCGCTGAAGATCCTTTCCATAAGGCCGCCTTTTTTCTTTTGCTTGGAGTGTTGAACTATCTCCGGTTGTTTTATTACGTTTTGTTCGGTGTCTATTAATGTTTCCTTTTCTGTTTCTTCGAATCCCTTCATCACCAATCCCACACCGGTTGCGTACAACGGGTGGCTAAGGTCAAATATGCCCGGCGCTAAATGCTCGTTCGGATGGCCAATGCGTGTGTCCATTCCGGTTACATATTCTACCAACTGCGGTAAGTGTTTCAGGTTTGCACCACCACCTGTTACCACTATACCAGCTATCAGTTTCTTTTCAAAACCAGAATTCTTAATTTCATAATACACATGCTCCAGAATTTCTTCCATACGTGCATTGATGATGCTTGAAAGGTTACGTACAGAAATTTCTTTGTTCTGCCTACCTTTTAAACCCGGTATTACAACTATTTCATTCTCCTGCGCTTCAGTAGGTATAGCTGAACCGAATTTCACTTTCAGCTGTTCTGCCTGTGCACGGATTATCTGGCAACCTTCTTTTATATCATCGGTTATAACATTCCCACCAAATGGAATTACTGCAGTGTGACGGATAATATCGTCATGGAAAATGGCAACGTCTGTTGTGCCACCACCAATATCCACCAGCACCACACCGGCTTCTCTTTCTTCTGCCGTCAGCACCGAATCCGATGAAGCAAGTGCTTCCAACGTAAGGTTGCTCATTTCCAAATTCGATTTCTTCACACACTTTTCAATATTGCGGGCCGCTGCAATCTGCCCGGTAATTATGTGAAAGTTAGCTTCGAGGCGTACACCTGCCATACCAATAGGGTTTTTAATACCCGATTCGTTATCCACAATATATTCCTGCGGAAGCACCTCAATAATCTCTTCACCCGGAGGCATTACCAAACGTGACATATCCTCAATAAGAGAATCTATATCCTGTTGGCTGATCTCCTTTTCAAGATCAGAACGGGTTTTAATACCCCTGTGCTGCAAGCTTTTTATATGCTGGCCTGCAATACCCACATTCACATATTTAATCTCCACTCCCGATTTATCGGCAGCTTCTTTTATAGCTTTCATAATTGAAGCTACAGTCTGGTCAATGTTCATGACCACTCCGCGGGCAATCCCCACTGAGTCAGACTTGCCAAGACCCATTACATCGATCTTGTTGTGTTCATTTTTGCGGGCCACAATACATACGATCTTGGTCGTACCGATGTCTAAGCCTACAATGATTTCTGATTTGTTTTCCATAGAATTTATTTTTTGGTGCAGACGATTTGGTGTTTATATTTCAGGTTTATTGTTGAATATTCATTCCATTTTCCGGTGGCGTTCAGCCCGTCGTGATACAGTACCCAAAGCCTGTCCAGCTTCTGTTCTGTATCGGTTGTGTCGCCGAAAATGATGTGCTGGTTACCTACTCTAGGTACCAACACAAATTCTTTTGCTGTATCTACATACACTTGTGTTATCTGGCTGTTCCAGAAATTATTGTTGCGTATATACATGGCCAAATGATATATGCCCGGCAACATTGAATGCACCGATGTATCATGTGCCATTTTCTTTACATTCATACCTGCGTACATATTATAAGGCTCGCTTATGTTACCATTCACCACAAGCACTTTTGGTGTGTAATTGTCAGACAGTGGCACAACGCTTCCTGCAGAATCGAGGTAATAGCTTTCTTCATCGCTATTAATAATGCGCACTATGGGTTTCTTTTGAACAAGGCGTACTTCCAAATTTCCATCAAGCGTTGCATATACTTCAGCATTTGCTATATATGGGTTAGCGCTCATCAATGCTTCTATCTTCTGAATGTTTATCTGATCCATTGGCTTGCCAATCACTTCTCCTTGCTGTCCTTCTATCAACTTACTCACCTGGGTTGGTGTAATAAAGAAGTCGCTATCGTGTTGCATAATACGTATATCCACCAGCTTGCAAAGTGTTGTGTTGCGCTTCACTTCAGCAAAACCCAGCAGACAAACCACTCCGCCCAAGAGCACTACCCAACCTGTTATATGTAGGATCTTCTTAAACATTTATCTTCTTTAATAAGGCAGTTCGCAATGGCTCTATTAATCTGTCAATATCTCCTGCGCCCATGGTTACCAACACTTCCGGCATATCTTTTGTTACCACATCAACTAATTCTGCTTTGGTGCAAAGCATTTTATTACTGCCATGCATTTTGTTCAACAGCATCTCTGAATCAATGCCCGGTATAGCTTCTTCTCTGGCAGGATATATATCGAGCAATATTGTTTTATCAAGCAGGTCAAGGCTCTTCGCAAATCCATCTGCAAAATCGCGCGTGCGTGTATATAGGTGTGGCTGGAATATGCCGGTTATTTTTTTGCCCGGGTACATTGCCTTTACTGAATTGATGCAGGCACTCAGCTCTTCAGGATGATGTGCGTAGTCGTCAATGAACACAAGTTTAGGGGAAACGATCTGGTAATCGAACCTGCGTTGTACACCTTCAAATGTGCTCAGTGCAGTCTTTATATCCTCGTTCTTCACCTTCATTAATTGCGCCACGGCTGTTGCTGCTATTGAATTTTCAATATTGTGCAAGCCCGGTATGCCCAGTTTAATATCTTTTATATCGCCACTTGGTGTTGCTATATCGTAACTGTAATGCCCTTCGTTAATAGTAATGTTCTTAGCGTAGTAATCAGCTTTCTGATTCAGTGAATAGGTATAGGTCTTGCCGCTATAGTGAATAACATCATTCACCTTTTGCTTGGTAACCAATGAACCATTCTTATCGATACGGTTAGCGAACATGCTGTACGATTGGTGCATGCTTGCAGCATCGTTATAAATATCTAAATGATCAGGATCAATGGAAGTAATAATTGCAATATTCGGGTTCAGGTGCAGGAATGAACGGTCGTATTCATCTGCCTCTACAACTACAACTGTATTTTCAGAAACAGTATGATCGAGTAATACATTGGTATGATAGTTCTTCGATACACCACCTAAAAAGGCCATGCAATCAGCCTTAGCAGATTTAAGTATGTGTGTTACCAATGTGGTAGTTGTTGTTTTACCATGTGTACCTGCAATAGCAACGGTATAATGCCCCTGTGTTATCCAACCCAATACACCGGCACGTTTGTGCAGGTCGTAATTATGGCTGCGGAAATAAACAAGCTCACTGTGATCTTCAGGCACTGCAGGCGTGTAGATGATCAATGTATCTTTTGTGTTATTCTTTATTTCGTTGTCAACTAATGACATATCATCTTTAAAATGTATCCTGATTCCTTCCGCTTCCATCTCTGCAGTTAAGTCCGATGGAGTTTTGTCGTACCCGCTTACATGCTTGCCCATTGATTTAAAATAACGTGCAAGGCCACTCATACCGATGCCTCCGATGCCTATTAAATACACGTATTTCAAATCCTTTAAGTTCATTTCTGTTCTGTTAATGCAATTACTTCCTGTGCTATTCTCGCCGCTGAATCTTTTATAGCCAATGCTGAAATATTCTTACTCAGTTTTTTCCTCAACTCAGTATCTGTTGTTAATTCTATTATTGTGTTTCCTAATTCATTTAATGCGCTTACATCTTTTATCATCATAGCTGCATCATGGTTAACAAGCTCCATGGCATTCTTTGTCTGGTGATCTTCCGCTACATTCGGAGATGGAACCAGGATAGAAGGCAAGCCTGTAATGCAAAGCTCAGATAGTGATATAGCACCCGCACGCGATACAACTATATCAGCTGCTGCATAGGCAAGATCCATCTTCGATATAAAATCAAACACCCTGATGTTGGAATATTTATTTTCCATTGCCTTAGCCTGTGCATGATATTGCTTGCCTGTTTGCCATACCAGCTGAATATTATTCTTTGCAAATAATTCAAGTGAATGTTCAATGCTTTCGTTAATTGTTCTTGCTCCTAAACTGCCACCAATAACCAATACAGTAGTACTTGCATCATTTAGTTTGAAATATTGAAGCGCTTCAGCACGTTTACTTTGCAGGTCAGTAATATCCTGCCTTACAGGGTTACCTGTAACTATTATCTTATCCTTAGGGAAGAATTTCTCCATGCCCGGGTAAGCCACACAAATCTTCTTCACGTATCTCGAAAGGATCTTATTCGTAATGCCAGGGTATGAGTTCTGTTCCTGCACCAGTGTAGGAACTTTCTTGCGAATGCCTGCCCATAAGGTAGGGCCACTTGCATAACCACCCACACCCACAATTGCATCGGGCCCGAACGCTGAAATAATTGACTTAGCCTTACTCACACTCTTTAATACTTTAGCTGGCAATGAAATATTTTTTAGCATATTGCTGCGTGATATACCGGCAATATCAAGCCCTTCAATACGGTATCCGGCAGCAGGCACTTTCTCCATCTCCATCCTTCCGTTGGCTCCTACAAATAATATTTTAGTTCCCGGTCTCATTTGTTCAAGTGCTCGGGCTATTGCAATGGCAGGAAATATATGTCCGCCTGTGCCGCCTCCGCTTATTATTATTTTAAGTTGTCGCTGTTGCAATGTTTACTGTTGTATTTTCTGTTTCTCTGCTAACACTTAATATTATTCCAACTGCTATACTGGTAAACCATATAGATGTTCCGCCCATACTTACTAGCGGCAATGGCTGACCCGTTACCGGTATAAGATGAACGGCTACGCACATGTTTATTAATGCCTGCATTACAAGGTTCAGCGATAAGCCTATTGCCATTAAACTGCCAAATGTTTTCGGGTTCCTTGTAGCAATACGTACACCGCGGTAGAAGAATGTGAGATACAGGAATATGATCATCACGGCCATAACAGTGCCATATTCTTCTACCAATATGGAATAGATAAAATCCGACGATGCCTGTGGCAGGAAATTCTTTTGTGTGCTGTTACCCGGGCCTTTACCTAAGGGACCACCGGTTGCGATGGCGATCATTGCCTGGTCGGCCTGGTAATTATCAGCCTTGTCGCCTTTACTAAAGTTCTCAATACGCGATTTCCAGGTAGCAACACGATTATTAATATGAGGGAACGCGAATACAAGTAATAAGAACAATCCGGCAAAGGCTACAGCCACGCCTACTGTAATGAACAGGTGGGTCATTTTGGCTTTACCAATGAACATAATGCACATACAGTTAACGAATAACAGGAATGCAGTAGAGAAGTTAGACGGGAATATTAATCCGCAAATAACAATAACAGGTATAATGATCGGCAGA
>DATHNG010000211.1:0-5391 GCA_035486275.1 Bacteroidia bacterium | reverse complement strand
AGCTGAAACCCCTGTAGGCACAGCAGCTGAAGATGTACCAATATATGCTGTTGCGGTATATTGCTGGCCACAACCGAGAGACATTGTAACGGTGTATGTTACTCCACCGGTAAGGCCTGTTGCAGTCTGGGTAGTTTGTCCACCCGGGCTCCATGAGTATGTTGTACCTGCCGGTGTACCACCACCACAAAAACTAAGGCTGGCAGTAGCCGAACCATTGGTGAAACCGCAGGTCGTATTTGTAATACTTGACACGGTTGAAGCAACAGTACTAATAGCATTGGTAAATTCTTCAACATAACCTGTTCCGTTGTATCCTGTGGTATAGTTTGGCCCTCCGCAGGCGTATAATGTAGCGTCATTATAACCAAGGGTTAAACCATACACTTTGGCAGCAGTAGGTGTAGTTGTTATAACACCACCCGCAATATTAGAACCATAAGCAAGAATATCACTACCACTACCTACATATACGTTATCACAACCATCAGCTGCTATTCCACCTTGATTATACCTGGAACCACCTGATACATTAATTGAAGCAACAGAGCCACCTGTAGTTTTCGAATACTGGGTAAGTGTTTTACCATCATACATATATAACCAGCTAGGGCTGGCCGTAAGGCTGTTCATAGCATTGGCATCTCCAAGTCCATCGGCAACATATGTTACTGAATTATCTTCCGAAAAAGAATACCCGTCAGATAATGCAAATGAAGTAGGAGTAAGCGCAGGTACCGGTACTTTAAACAAATAATTATTCGCTATACCTCTCTGATCAGGCCCTGTATATCCACTACCATTGTTCCACCATGTAGATTGTGCTACCGCCATGTAACAATAACTTCCTGTAGGGTCCATTGAAAGGCCTACCACATCATGCCCCGGCCCTGTAACACCAAGCGGGTTCAATGGAGTTAAAGAAGCCATAGTTTCATTAAGTATTGCTACCTGATCGTTATTTCCGGCATTTGTTCCACCACCGCCAATTGCAATTGCGTTCGTACATGAATTGAACTGTGCCCTCCACATTTCATTAAACGTACCTGTTCCCGTATACCGTGCAACAAAATTACCTGAAGGATCTACCTTTTCAGACCATGCACCATTCACGTTAAACCCTTCAACAGCGTATGTATAACTTGTTCCTTTATCAACAGCAAAGCCACCCCAAACAGTCTGGTCGTATCCGCTATTTGAATTATCATTTGCAAAACAACCATAGGTCCAATTCAATGCACCTGTTGGGCTAAACTGAGATATCTGGTACCAGTCATATCCGCCACCAACATATACATGCCCTGCATTGTCATAATCCACATCATATCCATCATTATATGGGAAACCCAAATTTGTTTGTGTCCAGGGATCAATAACAAGGGTTTTAGTATTATCGTAATCTCCTTTTACTGCAAAGCCTACTTCGTCGCCATTTACTGTGTATACAATATTAGCTGTGCCACCCTCCTGGTACGAACTTACCGGTGCGTGATCAGTAAACGTACTTATTTCACTCGTTATTTGTGCATTACCGGCTTTATCAATGGTAATACCATTGCTACCCGTATATTTTAATTTCACCTGAGACAGGTCAGCACCGGGGTGAATTATAATTGCATATTTTATTCCTTCCTTCGTTTTATCCGGAAATGTGTATTCAATATCAATTCCGGGATACATATTTTTATAAGTCACTTTTTTATACGAAAAGGCTTTTATAGTACCTGTTTTGTTCAACCCTTCTGCATAAGTGTTGTATCCCTGTGCCTGGTCGCTTGTTTCAATTTGCACATTTGGGTTGCTTCCTTCCCAAACTGATGAAAGCAAATGAATAACCGGAATATGAATTGCGTCTGGGTCATTATTTTTTTGCCTGCCTTTATGATCGTCATCTTCCTCATCCCCATCTTCCTTGCCGTCAGCATCAACTGTTTTAAACTTTCTTAGCTTATAGGTAACACCATTGGGCATAAGATACATTTTTACATCCCCTCCTAAAACAGCGCCAAAAAGAATTTCGTTCCCATTATCCAACTGTGCATTAAACTGACCTTTATTCTCAATATACTTCTGGTCATCAAAATATGCTATCCATTTTGGGCGTAAACCTGGTTTTTCATTCGGCCTGGTTCCGGTACCTGCCGCTGTTTGCCCGGTTGAATTATTCGCCGCTGCTGCCACAGGGCCTATTGCATTTGCAACAGGCTTTTTGTGCACACCGGCTGAAGAAAGTGATGCCTGTCCTTTTACTGCTTGTACAGAAAAAAGAATCAGCACCATCATCAACACACTGTAAGTGGTAACTGTGTTAATTAAGTTCCTCCTCAAGAAAGACTCGCTAGGGTATAGTTTTCTCATGCCTTTTGGTTAATTTGAATGCCTTAATATACAATTTTATACGATATAAATGCAAATAAGTTGCACTAATTTCTTAACACCTGTTTAGTATAAGTCACCCTTATTCCCGATAATTATTTTAAAAACCCTTCCCTGAAAGGGATTCAGGGCATACAGATTTAACTGAAAACCAGCGAAAACTTCAACAAATTAACGCAAAAAAATATTGCTTTTTTTCTGTAAAAAGCAATATTCAGTAAATCCGGTTGCTTTATCTAAATGAATTAGACAAAAGAAGAAAAGATATTATTTCAATAAAAAAAGGCCCCACAATTGTGGGGCCTTTACAAAACAAATATTTATTGTTTAATACTAGCTTGAGCTTGGGTCATTGCTTCAACAAGTCTTTTTAATTCAGCTATTTCCTTTTCTTGCGTTGCCATTTTATCATTCTCTTCTACTTCCATTTTAGCTTGTGCAGTTCGCAGTAATTGAATGTTATTTACCTGTGAGCTATTAACTTTCTTTAAGCTATCTATTACTAGTTGTTGCTCCTGAACTGCTTTCAGTAATAAAACAGAGAGGACATTATAATGGACTGCATCTGGAATTAATGAATCTGATGTACATCCCTTGATGACATTTTTTGCCGGGGCGAATACCACTAATTCCGGAATGATTGGTGCAACTTCTTCTGCAATTAGCCCAATAGTAGGTGTATTAGTGGAATCTGATTTATAAATATAAGATACGGGTCTTAGCTTATAAATCAAAGAAGAATTCACATTCAAATCTGTAATATTTTTTTTATATCTTCTTGAGGAGGACTGAGGTACAATAAATCCAGCTGTAGTCAGTACCAGTTCTGTACCTGTACCACTAAGAATACCATTGCCGATATAAAACGAAGTTAAACTGCTGGATACGCCAACAGAAAGCCCTGACAAACTACTATTACCAAGCTGCATGGAATTACTTGCGCCTACTTTAGCATTATATCCGATTGCTGTAGCATTAGATAAGGTGCTCGAAGATACATCAGCCCCATATCCAATAGCAGTATTTTCAGTACCTGTTGTATTGGTGTATAAAGCTTTATATCCAAGTGAGGCATTATCTCCACCGGTAGTGGTTTTGTATGAAGAACTATCTCCAACTGCCGTATTATAATCTGCTGAATTACTTGAAACGCCATGAAGCGCCCAAGCCCCTACAGCTGTATTACCACTACCTCCAACATTATACTGTAAGGCATCTGTACCGGTGGTTGTATTATCTTCTCCAGTTGAAGTGGAATATCCGGCATTTGTCCCTATCCCAACATTTGCACCACCAGTCGTATTTGAATACAATGAATAAATTCCGTCGGCAGTATTATAGTTGCCGGTATTAGATATTAAAGCCTCGTAACCAGTTGCGGTACTGTATGAACCAGTAGCTGACTGCATAGCCATGGAACCGAAAGCAGTATTTAAACCATGGGTCAATTCCGATGCTAATGCCTCATAACCAAAGGCTGTTTGATTACTACCCGAGGTATTTAAAGATAATGCGGCATAACCTCCTGCAGCATTACTAGTACCTGAATTATTACTATATAAAGCGCTATCTCCTACGGCTGTATTAGCATCTGCAGTAGTATGATATAAAGCATTGGTACCAAAAGCAGAATTACTGCTGGCAGTAGTATTAGATGCCAAAGCTTGATACCCATTAGCCACATTATTAACCCCGCTTGTATTAGAGTACATTGCACTATCACCAGTTGCTGTATTCCAACTCCCATTATTATTATATAATGAATATGCACCATCTGCGGTAAGTCCACTGGCAGAAGAATTTGCCCCGCCATAAATCGCCTCATATCCAGTAGCTGTATTACTTATCCCTGTTTGGTTATTATAAAGTGCAGAAGAACCCAAAGCTGTATTATCAAATGCATTTTGATTATAAAACAGAGCTAAAGAACCCAACGCCGTATTATTAGTGCCACCAATAAAAGAGTTTCCAAGGTTTGAATACAAAGCCTGAGCTCCAATAGCTGTATTATTATTACCAGCTCCTGAAGCGTTCCCATCATTCGAAAATAAGGCTTGGTAACCATCTGCAGTATTTGAATAACCACCAGCAGCGGCAGCACCAGGAGCCTTTCCTATGTTGTTAGCAAGTGCCTGATAACCTGTTGCAGTATTATAAACTCCTTTGTTATTTGATGCCAGGGCGCTATCTCCAAATGCTGTACTCCATGATGTAGTAGTATTATACAGAGCATAATAACCTTCACCTGTATTACTACTTCCTGTTGTAGTTTTAAATAATGCATTTGAGCCATTCGATGTATTGTTTATACCTGATGTTACCCCATCAAGTGCATCATAACCTACTCCTGTATTATCTGTACCTGATGGATTGGTAGAAGTATTTCCTCCAAATACATTAACTCCGAAACCAGTATTATCAGCACCCGTTGGAGCACCTATAGTGCCTCCAAATCCGGCATAAACATTATGGTTTGCACCACCATCTTGCACCAACCCGCCATACGTTGTAACATTTGCACCAGCTGCCAATGTACGATGAACACTCCTCACCACATCAGTGCCATTCAACAATACCCAATTCGGATCAGTAGCAGTTCCTGCATTGTAATAATAGCCAGGTACAACAGCATAAGTACCGGTACCCGCAGAATCGGTATTATATACCAATGTACCGGTTGCAGGAGCATCGAACGGAGCCTGAAGGTTTGTAGCTTCCAATGCTGCCTTTATTGGAAAACTTGTAACATTATCAGCAACCTTTGCATGCTCAGCATACAGTGAATATGGTACCGACATCATTTGCGATGTACCCATTACTGTATAATTCTCACCTCCTTTCGGGTCGAACTCTGTCTTTATAAAGTAACTGCCTGTTGACCAGTCTATGGCATTAAAAGTGCCTGATACTACAATGCCATTACCAATGGAAAGATTAGCCAAGCCAAACTGGTTGGTTGTTGCAGTTTGGGTTTCCTGGTACACGCTTGTTCCTTCGGCACTGCCTTGTAAAATA
>DATHNG010000210.1:0-11155 GCA_035486275.1 Bacteroidia bacterium | reverse complement strand
TTTACTGAATGGCTTGCTAATATCATTCACATAAGATAAGGGAGTGTAAAACATCCAATTCCCTTTATCTATTTCAACCAGATTAGGGGCAGGTGATTCATTGAAGACCTTTAACTTCATTTTTGCCAGTAAAGAAATGCTTGCGTTCCTGAAAGCGAACCTATCATTGAAATAATCAGCAAATCCGTAAAAAGTACCCCATATATAACTTATGCGGAATGAAGGAAACTTACTAAGGTTTCTTTTTTCAAGAGTGGTATCTTCTTTTTTTCCTAATAGTGGCGCCAAAAGCACAAACAAAAATACCGACACAAGCAATACTTTATCAAACTCGAATTCATTTAACAACTTACTTAATAATAAACAAACTACTATGGAGGCAATCAGGATTAAAACCCATACGAATAGTTGAGGCACATTAACATTGGTCAGTAAAGCCATCACCAATAAGCCGGTGAGAATAGAAATCAGTAAATATTTTGCTATACGCTTTATCAAAATCTGAAATATATAAATGGGTTATAGGTTCCATAAATTACATTCAATACCGAGTATATAAAAATTATGCAAAGAAAAAATGATTTAATATTCCTTACGGTTGATTTTATAATAAACGCTGAAATATTTGTATGATACCAGGCCAACACAATTACTCTAAGTAAACGATTAACCCCGTTTACAGCCATAATCATTGCGAGCACCATAATAATTATGTTCTCCTTATTAATAAAAAAATCAATTGTATACCTGGCCGTATTACCAATGCCAAATAAGCTTTTAGTAAAATGTACCGCATCGCTTAGGTTATCAATTCTAAAAAACACCCATGCTATTACTACTACCCCGAGAGTATATATATGCGGTATAAGCCTACCCGATTTTTCCAGTATCTTATCGAATCCAAGCCGTTCAATAACCATAAATAGCCCATGAATAAGGCCCCATATAACAAAATTCCAGCTTGCCCCGTGCCATAAACCGGTCAGAAAAAACACAATAAAAAGATTAAGATAAACCCTGGCATTACTTACTCTGTTCCCTCCTAATGGAATATATAAATAGTTCCTGAACCAATTAGAAAGAGAAATATGCCATCTTTTCCAGAACTCCCTGATTGACCTTGAAACATAAGGGAAATTAAAATTCTCCATAAAATCAAACCCCAGCATCTTTGCTAAACCAATAGCCATGTCTGAGTATCCTGAAAAATCAAAATATAGCTGCAAGGTATAAAATATTATTGCAAGCCATGAAGTTGCTACAGATAACATGGATGGGGCAAAGCCCATGATCCGGTCTGTAGTTATACCAAGTGTATTAGCTATTACTACCTTCTTTGCCAGTCCGATTATGAATCTTTCTATTCCCTTTTTGAAACGTTGCGATGTGAGCACCCTGTTCGTAAACTGCGATGCAATATCTTTATATCGTATAATCGGGCCTGCAACAAGTTGCGGAAATAGGGTTATATATAAAGCAAGTTCCGTAAATGATTTCTGAGCCTTATTTTCTTTGCGATATACATCCATAAGGTAAGAGATGCTGTGAAATGTATAAAAGGATATCCCTACAGGTAGTTTCAGATTAACAACTTTCAATGGGTGCACATGTATGCATTCCAACAAAACATTCAGATTCACTGTAATAAAACCCAGGTACTTATTTACAATAAGGAATAAAAGGTTTAAAGTTATTCCAACTGTAATTGCTGAAGTTGTTTTGCATTTCCCAACCCATTTACCAATAAAATAATTCATTACTACCGATGCAAGTAACAGCACAACTGCATCTGCCTCACCAAAAATGTAAAACAATAAACTTAATACTACAAGAACAATATTCCGGTATTTCGAGGTTCGGGTAATGTATGCCAATGCCAATGTAAGTGGCAAAAAGAAAAACAGGAATATGGGTGTAGGAAAAAGCACTTTATTATTTAAAAAGCTTAATCAATATGTTTTCCGTTAACAACATTAATTTCTACTCCACAAACAACAACATTCCCTTCAAATATTCCCCTTCAGGATGATAAATACTTATAGGATGATCAGCCGGTTGAGAAAGATATTGCAAAATCCTTACTGTTCTGCCCGTTTCAATGGCAGCAGCAGTTATCGCTCCGTAAAACAGGGGCTTATCCACTACCTGTGAGCATGAAAATGTAAAAATCAGGCCGCCTGGTTTTATACCTTGAATAGCCAAAGCATTTAATCTTTTGTAACCCATTACCGCCTGGTGCCTTGCATCCCTATGCTTAGCAAATGCGGGTGGATCTACTACCATAATATCGTACTGGCCCTGGTTATCCTTTAAAAAATCAAAAGCATCGGCAACATGAGAAGTTTGTTTGGCGCCCGACCCAAAATTCAGGGCAATATTGTCGTCGGTTAATTTAATAGCTGTCTTAGAGCTGTCCACTGAATGTACTTCATTAGCTCCGCCTTTTAATGCATACAGTGAAAAGCCACCTGCATAACAAAAACAATCGAGCACTTTTTTCCCTTTTGCATATTGCCCAACCAGTTTACGGTTTTCTCTCTGGTCAAGGAAAAAGCCTGTTTTCTGACCTTCTTCCCAATCAACCTTTATAGTATTTCCATTTTCCAATACTTGCTTTACATTATCTTCTCCAAACAAATATCCATTTTCAACGCCTTCATTATATTTATCCCCAAGGCTTTCTTTGCTTTTATCATATACCGATTTAAGCTCCTCACCATAAATCGCCTTTAAGGCGCTCACAATTTTTTCCTTTTCTGCATGCATACCAACCGAATGAGCCTGAATAACCGCCGACCCGTTGTAATAGTCAATTACTAAACCGGGCATTCCATCACCTTCTCCATATACCAGGCGATACGCGTTAGTATCTTTATTCCCAATAAGCCCTATTGCTTTACGATAATTATAGGCTTTCTCTATCTTCTCTTTCCAGAATAATTCATCAGGCACAACTTGCTGAAATGAAAATATACGCACTGCTATTGAGCCATTTTGTATATGCCCTGTACACACATACTCACCCTTGTTGGTATATACTTCAACAACATCACCGTCCTGCACGGTGCCTTCTATCCTATTAATAGCACCTGAAAATATCCATGGGTGAAACCGCTTTGGAGATTGTTCTTTGCCTGCATTAAGAATTACTTTAGCTAGTCCACTCATATAGGTAGTCGTTTATTATGTTTTGATTAAGTCTGAACCGGTAAGGCAATAATGCATCTTTACCTGCATAACCTACTCCTATCCTTGGGCCAGCCTTTATTTCTTTTTTTGTAAATTTCATTCCTCTGTCTTCCACCCAAATCATTTTTTTTGACAAGGGGATGCCAGTATGTTTTGTTTTTATCCCAAGGGCCTCTGAAGTCGTTCCAGGGCCATCTGTTGCTTTGGGGGTAACTTTTTCAAGCTTTCTTCTTTGCAAAATTTTTTGAATACCATCTTTGGGCACTATAGCTCTAACCAAAACTGCATGCGGGGTTCCTTTTACATTGGTTACTATGTTAAACAAATGATGGATCCCATAACAAAGGTAAACGTACGTATTTCCTCCTTCGCCATACATAATCTCATTCCTTTGGGTGCGCCTTCCTGCATATGCATGCGACGCTTTATCAATAACACCATTGTATGCCTCCGTTTCCACAATCATACCTGAAGTAATGTCTCCGTCAAAGTTAGTAACCAGGAATTTGCCTATCAACTCACGGCTTATATTCACAACATTCTCGCGAAGGAAAAATGCTTTTCCCAGTCTTTTCATAAATTACTTGATGGTGTGGTCAACTTCACCAATAGCATACACCACATCTGATACAAGTGTACCATGCTCATCGAATTGCTTGTCCTCACCGTCTTTCACAAAATCAAGCGCATCGCTGCTATAGAGCATTACCTGCGACTCCTTTAACTGGCCGCCCGGATAATATTCCATTTTGGTATAATGTATTGGTTTTTTATCGCCTACTGGCTGGAATATTGATAGCGGTTTACCATCTTTAAAATAGGAACTTCTTTGCATAAGACGTTCGTGCTTATTATCATATTCTTCAATGTAAGATATCTGGCCGTTATCAAAATAATCATGCCAAATAATAGAGTTACCATCTAAAAACTGCACATCAGATTTTAGTTTTCCGTTAGGGAAATATTTTTTCAACTCAGTTTTCCTTTCCGTAACCGGCTTGTACTCTCTTTCCGGAGCGCCATTCGGATAAAAATTAGTATACATAGTAAGCTGTCCATTAGCATAAAAGCCTTTGTGTATATCGCCACCTGCAGTGTACTTGTCTTCCACCCAACCGCTGGCGGCATAACCTTGTGGGCTCATCCGGGTTGAATCTCCGCCCATTGCAGGGCAGAACTTGTCAAAGTATTGGATACCATATGTGGAATCATACATCTGCCTGATATCATACGTTTTTGCATGGGGCACCTGGCCCTTGAAATTAATTTGTGCATTAACTTCAACTGCAAAAACCAGAAATAAGATTATGTAAATACTCCTCTTGATCAAAACAAAAAATAATAGTTGCAATATACCAAAAAAAATTAATGCAACCCTTGTGATGCCAGAAACCTTTCCGCATCTATGGCTGCCATACATCCTGTTCCTGCCGCAGTTACTGCTTGCCTGTATACCTTATCCTGCGCATCACCACAAGCAAATACGCCTGGTATATTGGTACGCGTTGAACCGGGAATTGCCTTTATATACCCCTGTTCATCCATATCAAGCCAGCCTTTGAATATTTGGGTGTTTGGCTGATGGCCGATAGCAACAAAAAAGCCTGTCACTTTAAGTGTTTTTTCTTCTTTTGTCTTATTGTTAAGCACTCTAACACTTTCCACAGCCTTTTCGCCCATTATTTCAAGGGTTTCGGTATTAAAGAGCACCTCAATATTAGGCGTATTAAATACCCTGTGTTGCATAGCTTTTGAGGCACGTAATTCATCTTTTCGGATAATCATATACACCTTATTACAAAGCTTGGCAAGGTATGTTGCTTCTTCTGCGGCAGTATCTCCGCCTCCTACTATCACCACGTCCTGCTTACGAAAGAAATATCCGTCGCAAACGGCACAGGCTGAAACCCCAAAACCATTTAGTCTCTCTTCAGATGGCAAACCCAGCCATTTAGCGGACGCCCCTGTAGCTACAATTACAGTATCGGCAAGGAAGGTAGTTTTTTCTTCCATAACCACTTTAAAGGGTGGTTTCGAAAAATCTACCGAGCTTACATACGACCAGCGGATGTCGGTTCCAAAACGTTGTGCCTGCTTACGGAAATGCTCCATCATTTCAGGGCCCTGTATTCCATCAGGATACCCCGGATAATTTTCCACTTCAGTAGTGATTGTTAACTGGCCACCTGGCTGTAATCCTGCTATCATAAGCGGTTTCATATCAGCACGTGCTGCATACACAGCGGCTGTGTAGCCAGCAGGGCCTGACCCTATTATAAGGGTTTTTACATGTTCTTGAGTATCCATATAGTATTGTATTAATTATCTTACTTTATTTTCGGCTTGCAAAAATAATGTATTACTTACAAACTACAGTATCAAGATATGAACCGTAGCCACACCAAATACCCAAAGCCCCGTTAACATTGCCTATCAAAGGTGCCGGAGATGCAAATGGGTTAAACGAATTATCGACCTGGTAGTAATAAGAGCTGTAGAAATTGAAAGCTGTTATATCAAGGGTACAGAACTTTATTATAACAATATCATTTTTCTTAAAATATCCGGCTTCTGAATTAGTATCATCAGCGGCTTTTGAGCCCGGTACTGCGCCCCTTCCATAAAAGAACTGAAACTTCTGCCCCCGGAAAGTATTATCATTAAAAACTGATTGATCAGGCGGAACAAAGGTTGTATCTGCTACTGTTGCAATGCGTTTTGCAAACCACCTGTAGTTATTTCCCCCGGGAGTAAGCGGATCGGTAAGCTGAGCCCAAATATACCCTAATGAATCAAGGTTTTGTTGAGGTTTAAACCACAATGAATCTAATTTTATAGGTGCAAGCAAAGTTGTTGTTGCAGTAGCTGTTTGCCCCAATGCAACTACCTTCAAAGTATACGTTTTACCGGGAACACCCTTTAAATTCTTATTCTGGTAGAACCCAAGTGAAGGATTGGTTTCATACATAGTATCTGTAGTTGTTCCATCGCTTACAGTAGCAAATGCCCCGTGTACAACATCGTTACTTATTATGCTTACTATAGATACGGTACCGTAAAAATTAAAATTGTGAGAAAGGTATAAATAGGCTGTTGAACCTGGTTCAATATGCCCCTCTACAACAAGAGAATTAGCTGCCGGAGGAACGTTCAATGTAATATTCTTTGTGCATGCTGTTGCCAGCAATATAAAACACAAAGCGCCATATTTCAGAGTTCCTTTCATTTATTAAAAATCAAAATTCCACGATACAGAAGGCAAAACAGGGAATAATGATACCTGTTTAGCCTGTATGTTTAAAGTATTATTATACACGTTTCCGGTAACAGCCAGGTAAATAAAATAAGGGTTATACCTGTCGTACACATTATATACCGAGAAGGACCAGCTTGTATGCCAGTTCTTTTCCCAGGTAGGCCTATTTTCAACATAAGTGGCTCCTGGGTTTGCTGCTTCCCATTTAGCCTGATGCCTTAATGCCCTTTTTTTCGCATCGGTGGTATAGGTAGCGGATATATCTAATCTGTCGTATGGGGCTAGCCTGTATCCATTTCTTGCCCCGTATTCTTCAACTAACTGGCCTTCCTGTATAAACCATGCATCTGGCATAGTAAGAGCATTACCTGAAGCAAAAACAAATACACTTGAGAAAGTCCATCTATCACTTAATTTGTAATTAGCTACTACTGAAATATCATTCCGCCTGTCGTATTTGGCATAAAAGGTCTGGCCATTATTCAGGTCAGGGAAATTCTCCGTGGTCCATGATAATGTATAGCCAATCCATCCGTTAAATTTTCCTACTTTTTTTCTCAGAAAGAACTCTGCCCCGTATGCCTGCCCTGTGCCTAATGTAAAGTTTTCATCAGGGTCAGCGCTAATGCCCGATTCAGGTGTAACCCCGTCTTTATATTCGAGCAGGTTATCCATATGCTTGTAATAAACCTCTACTGAAGATTCATATATGTTCTCTTTAAAATTCCTGTAATAACCTACAGAATACTGATCGCCAAGTGAAGGTGGTATAAGAGAGGTGCATGGAACCCATATATCGGTCGGTAATGATATGGCACTGATGGATGCCAGGTGAATATATTGATAGTTACGGCTGAACCCTGCCTTTATGGACGAATTTTCATCTAAAGTATACCGCGCAGAAAACCTGGGTTCAAGCCCGCCATAAGTTACAATGGGTTGCAAACTTTTATAGGTAACCGTATCTGTTATTTGCCCTGCTGAGTTTTCATTATATCGTGTAAATGGGCCCATTTGCTCAAAAATTGAATAACGTAACCCGCCCTCCATTTTAAACAATTCAGAAACATTCCACTCATCAGTAGCATACACCCCTACTTCATTACCATACAAATGCACTACATCTTTGGTACTGAAATTAACACTTGGTTCCTGCGCCGAAACAGCACTTGGAATAAATACATGCAAGGTGTACTCCGCACCAAATTTAAAATGATTCTTTTTACTCGGTATCCAGTCGATATTCTCTTTAAAATGATAATCATGTATCCCGGAGAAAAGGCTGAAATTAAAACCGCTTTCAGCCCCTGAAAACTGAAATGTGTAACTGGTATACGAAGCCGACATGGTAGACAATAGCTTATCATTAAAAATGTGGTTCCAGTTAATTGTACCTATGGCATTTCCCCAGGGCACTTTAGTACTAAAACCAACTTCAGCATCGCTGAAAGTAAAATCATCCTGTCCGTAGTAACCTGTTGCAGATATCTGGTCATGTGGTGAAAATCTATAATGGATCTTTGCATTAAGATCGTAGAAATAATAGCTTGTGCCCGAAAAAGCAGATGAGGCAGGAATAAAAGGCTTTTGCATAAACAAGTCAACATACGTACGGCGCGCAGAAACTATAAAGCCGGCGGTATCTTTTTTAATTGGTCCCTGTATAGTAACGTGCGACGCAATCAATCCTATTCCACCACTTGCGTGAATTTGCTCAAGGTCACCTTCCTTTGCCGAAATATCGAGTACTGATGAAATTCTACCACCATAATTAGCAGGCATATCTCCTTTAATAAGTGACACCGAGCTTAGCGCATCGGAATTAAATATAGAAAAGAAGCCCAACAAATGCCCTGCATTATAAACTGTTGCGCCATCAATCATTACAAGATTTTCATCAGGCCCGCCACCACGCACATAAAAACCGGTATTGGCATCACCTGCGCTTTGCACACCAGGCAATAATTGTATTACTTTAAGAATATCCTGTTCGCCAAAAAAAACGGGTATTGTTTTAAGGTCCTTTGCCTCCAATGTTATAGTACCCATTTTTGCACTTTCCACATTATTATTGGCCTTTAGTCCTACAACATTTACTGTTTTCGCGTTAATTGCATTTGAATTAATTGATACATCAATCTTAATGTCCTTACTAATTTTAATAGCTATTACTGTATCCTTATAACTAATAAGCGATACATGTAAGTGATATGTACCTTCAGGAACAGTGAAGCTATAGTAGCCATTTATGTCAGTTGCTGCACCTTGTTTCAGTTCATCAACAAACACACTGACACCGGGTAGTGTTTCACCATTACCTGCATCTTTAACGTAACCAAAAACTTTAAACTGCTGTGCAAATCCGGCCGGGGAGAATGTGTACAGGAAAGTCAACAAAAATAAAAAGCGCATGGGCCGGAAAAAAGTTATGCCATTTTTAAAAAAATATACTTTTGCAAAAGTAATTTTTTAGCTAACATAGCAATACGTAATGATATAAAATATTGAGACTTAGGGACAAATGACTCTATAAACTTAATAATTCGTTAATGTTATTATGATAATTCGGGATGTAGCGCAGCCCGGTAGCGCACACGCTTGGGGTGCGTGAGGTCGCAAGTTCGAATCTTGTCATCCCGACCAACCCCTTATATCATATTAAAGTAAGGCAATAAAAAAGGGACACAAATGTGTCCCTTTTTTATTGCCTTAGCGTATTTATTTAGCCTTCCATGCTATCATGTCTGCTATGGCCACCACCATGGCTTGACCTACCTGGGCCAGAACCTTCAGCGCGTGGCTTAGCTACAGATACAGAAATATTTCTGCCTTCGTAGTCTTTTTCGTTCAATTCATCAATAGCGCGTTGGCCATCTGATTCATTTTTCATTTCCACAAAGCCAAAGCCTCTAGATCTTCCTGAGAATTTGTCAGTGATTACTTTTGAAGAAACTACTTCGCCATACTGCTGAAATAAGTTTTTCAGGTCTTCGCTCCGAACTTTGAAGTTCAAATTTGATACAAAAATGTTCATAATAAAAAATAAGTTAATTGATTAATCAGGGCAAATATACCATTTTTTGATTATAGAAGGAAATTTTAAGGATTTTATAGATAAGGCCTAAAAAAGAACGATTATGGTTCTTTTCTTTAAGTTTGTCCATTGGAATTACAATAAAAAGCCGATTTCATATAAAACATGAAAGTATTTGTCAGTATTATTTGCGTTTTATGCCTTGTATCGTGCATGGATAATGATACTGTTACGCCTAAAAGAACCGGGTACTTTAGAATTAAACTTCCTGAAAAGCAATATATAAAATACAGTGCTGAATGCCCTTTTACATTCGATTATCCGGTTTATGCACAGGTAGTTAAGGACGATGACCCTTCGGCCGAACCATGCTGGCTGAATGTTGTTTACCCGCATTTTAAAGCCAAAATTTATTTGAGCTATAAAGTGGTTGATAATAATCTTACTCAATTGCTTGATGAATGCAGAACGTTTGCAATAAAACATGAAGTAAAAGCATCGGCCATAAACGAAAATGAGGTTGTAAACCCGAAAGAACATATTTATGGACTGATATACGATATACAGGGTAATGCTGCCTCTAATATTCAGTTTTACCTGACTGACAGTACAAAAAACTTCATTCGGGGTGCACTCTACTTTTATACAGCCCCTAATAAAGATTCACTTGAACCCGTTCTGCAATTTATTAAAAAGGACGTATATAATATGGTCCAAAGCTTTCGCTGGACTAACGATTCTCCTAAATTGACAGGAGGATTTCCTTCAGTGTTAAAAGATTCAGTCAAAACTTCACGATAGATCAGTATGTGGAAACTGAAACTTATACTTCCAATAATATCGGTCTTTCTATTTTCAACTTTTAAAAGTATAGGGCAAGATAGTATCCGGTCCGGTTCATGGTTAAGCGCTACGGTGCATTATGGCTTTATATTACCCATATATACCCAGGACATGAACGTATTACTTACAGGGCATTGTCCGGGAATTGAAGTCGACTATTTGAATAAGCCTTCCGGTAACCAACCCTGGCAGCTAGATTATCATTATGCTGAAACGGGGCTTGCTTTTTTTTATTCATCATTAGGTAACCCAACACAATTAGGAAATGAATTGGGGTTATACCCGTACATAAACTTTCATCTTCAGCGCAGTGCCAGGGAACGCCTGTACTTAAGGGCCGGCTTAGGGCTTGCCTATTTGCCTGTTATTTTTAACCAGCAAACCAACCATAAAGATATATTGATAGGCTCTCATATTAATGCCATGATAAATTTACGTTTAGCATACCATTACTATATTTCAAACACCTTGCGCCTTGAAACCGGTTTCGGAATAACGCACTGCTCAAATGGCTCTTTTAATACCCCTAACCTGGGCATAAACTTAGTTACGTTTAATACCGGAATATCTTATTGTATTAATGAACATAAAGTTTTAGCCCATACTCCTCAACCAGACACTTCCGACCGAAGTAAACTGTCACAGGAATTATACCTGGGTGTTGGTGCATCAAAACTTGAACCTCCGGGAGGTGCCCGCTACCCCGCCACCACCTTAACTTATGTCATGTATCATACGCTTACAAAAAAGAGCAGAATAGGTGGAGGTATTGATGTGTTCTACAATAAAGCAAACCTTGTAAACATTGCTGATGATTCAATTCCTATACATAG
>DATHNG010000209.1:0-5307 GCA_035486275.1 Bacteroidia bacterium | reverse complement strand
TGCTCCAACCAGGAAAAACAATGCGATAAAAGAAAGTGGCTTATTCATTTTAAGTGTTTAAATATTACTTACAAATATATCATTTACCCAATTAATATTCAGGCCGTTATCTGCAATATTAATGTGCCTGTTAAGAAGTTTAATTTAAAACCAGGTTAAAAAAATTGCCTTTCTTGTATTAAGTAACTTAAAAGTTACGTATATTTGCGTAACATTAAAGTTACATATCATGATAAAAACAATAAAACATACATTCTTCTTGCCGCATCCGGCAGAGCTTGTATGGGATTATTTAACCAAACCCGAGCTACTTGAACAGTGGCTTATGCCAAATGATATTAAGCCTGTTGTGGGGCATAAATTTGAATTTACTTCGGCACCTAAACCACAAATGAACCACGACGGGCATAATTACTGCGAGGTGGTAGAAGTAGTGCCATTCAAAAAACTGAGGTATACATGGAAGGCTGGCCCTGAACCCGGCGTAATTAATTTAGATACCCTGGTTCACTGGACATTGACACCAAAAGACAATGGAACAGAACTTCACCTGGAACATACCGGATTCAGCGAAATAGAGAATTCACTTATATATAATGGAATGAACGAAGGCTGGACTAAACATGTCAGCAAAATTCTTACGCTCGTAAAACAATAACCAAATACATACAAACATGAAAAACAAGATCACACACACATGGTTCTTTAACCATAAACCGGAACAGGTATGGGAATATCTTACAAAGGCTGAACTGATCACCCAATGGCTAATGCCGAACGATTTTCAACCTGTTAAAGGGCATAAATTTATGTTTACCACCAGGCCACTGCCGCAATTTAACTTTGATGGGAAAGCATATTGCGAGGTATTGGAAATAACACCATTTACAAAACTAACTTACACCTGGAAAGGTGGTGATGGGAATGGTAAGATCACATTAGACTCAGTGGTTTATTGGGTTCTGGTACCAAAAGACAATGGCACACAACTCTCATTGGAACATACAGGATTTAATACAGACCTTAACCTGCCAATGTTTAATGCAATGAATGCCGGTTGGGATATGAATGTGAAAAAGATAATAGGTTTTTTAGACAACAAATAATATGGCGCACCAAACACTTAATGCTTTCCAGGTAATTGCTGACCCCAGCAGAAGGCAGATACTATATATGCTTTCCAAAGATAGTAGGACCATAAATTCACTGGCAGAAAATTTTGATATGAGCAGGCCTGCTGTTTCAAAACATATTAAAATTCTTTACGAAGGTGGATTTATAACAATTGAAGATAAAGGTAGGGAAAGATATTGCAATTTGAATCAGGATGGGTTCAATGAACTACATGAATGGCTCAGTTATTACGATAATTTCTGGAAATCGAAACTAACTAAGCTGGAAGCATTATTAAACAAGAAACACAAAAACAAGACAAAATGAAAACACAAGATTATCATACGAGCATATCGGCAAAGGTTTCTGCCGAAGAAGCAATTAAAAAGATCAACCAGGTAAACCTTTGGTGGGCAAAGAATTTTAAAGGTAAAGCCGAAAAATTAAATGATTCGTTTACCGTTCAGTTTGGTAAAGCATTTGTTGACTTTAAAATAAGTGAGCTAGTGCCAGGCAAAAAAGTAGTCTGGAAAGTAACCGATTGCAATTTAGAATGGATAAATAACAAGAAAGAGTGGAATGGCACTGACGTCGTTTTCGAACTCACTAAAAAAGGCAATCTTACTCAAATTGATTTCACCCATATTGGCCTGATACCCGGAGTTGAATGCTACAACGATTGCGAAACAGGTTGGAATGGCCATTTGAAAAACAGCCTGAAGGAACTTTTGACGACAGGTAAAGGAAGCCCTGAATAGAAGATTTTTATTGTATTCTATTGTTATTATCAATAAATAAAGGCGGGCTGTTGAAAACAAGCCTGCCTTTTAATTGTTCTGCACAATCTTTGGTGCTACATTTGCTACATGGCAAATTCTATAGAATTAAAACCCGTGGCTTTTGTAAAGAATATGCGCAACGATATGAGTGACGATCACTGGGGCAATGTGTTATCAGAAATCACTCTTATTGATGAATTACCCGAAGAAGCGTTACATGGTATTGAAACCTTCTCTCACCTTGAGATTATTTACCACTTCAATAAGGCAGATGATGCTAAAATAGTTCTAAGCGCAGCGCATCCGCGCGAAAATAAAGCCTGGCCAAAGGTTGGAATATTTGCACAACGTAAAAAAGACAGGCCTAACCATATTGGCACAACAATTGCAAAATTTGTTTCGAGAACAGGAAAGACTATTATTGTATCGCACCTTGATGCTGATGATGGCACACCGGTATTAGATATTAAACCTGTGGTTAAAGAGTTTCTGCCACAAAGTGACATTGTTCAACCAGGTTGGATAAGCGAATTAATGAGGAATTACTGGAAATAAGATGATCAATATCATGTCTTTGACCGGAATAGCCCTTTATCTTTAAATTATAAATACATCTCATGGAAAATTCACACGATCAGCCTTTAACAGTTCTTAAAGAACAGTTAACTGAATACATTGAACTGAAGACCGAACAAGGCCGTTTAAGTATTATTGAAAATAGTGCTAAGGTGTCTGCTTATTTTTCAAGTGCCATTATTATTATACTCTTAATAATGCTTTTCCTGTTGTCACTTGTAGTTGCATGTTCTTTCTTTATAGGCCAATGGCTGCATAGTTATGGCTTAGGCTTTCTGATATCTGCAGGAATGTTTTTGCTTCTGTTACTTATTTTCCTTATGGCTATCCGGAAGAATTTAGAAACGTCAATAATGAATAAGGTAATTCAATTAACCAATAACGACGATGAGCAAGACTAGAATACATAACCTTGAAACCTTACAAAAAAGGAAAGCAGAAGTAACTGCCGCGTGCAAGGAGAAAGAAAAAGAAATGGGCGCTCAGTTAGATTATATAAGTGATAACTTAGGTTCTATCGCCTTGCGCACTTTTATTGGCAGCAAGACTAAAAAAGACGGCAGTGCAAAATCAGAAATAATAAACCTGCTTATTTCAGAAGGTATAGAAACTGTGATAGAGATACAACAGGACCCGCATCATATTAAAGACAAGGTAGTTGGCTTCATTAAAAAAGCAACCAGTGGTGTTATTAGTTTGATAGTAAAATAGTTTCGTGCTAAGGATTATGTTTTCTGCTCTGACTGGGTATTTGCCAAGCCCAATTTTTTAGCCAATATAAAACACAGGTAAGCGAAAACAGGTGCGCTTAATACATCAATAGTGTAGTGTACATGTTGTATAAGCAGTAAGGTTGCAACGAGCCCGCTGCACACAAATACAAAAATTTTATCATTCTTTTTCTGCAAGCATAGGGCAAGTAGAAAAATTGTTGATGTATGGCCGGAGAAAAACAGGTCTTTTGTCTTAAATCCTCCTATATACAACAGGTTTGCGATAGGATCATTTAGTGAGATAAGATTTTGTGGCGGATCCAAAGGCACAAGATAAATGGTCAACATCCTGAATACATTCAGGAATAAGTAGGCAAACAAAAAAGTTTTGAATATTGCTGGAGTTTCAATCATTCTGTAAGTAAACAAAATCATACAACTTACAAATATAACCACCTCTATATGCGAAACATTATATGCGGGCAGTATGCTAAGTAACCAGTCATTCAATAAGGTTCCGTTACGTTTTTCAAAATACATAAATAAAAACGGAAGCGAAGAAAAAACGACTGCATGAAGTAATAAGCCAATTATTGTATCCCTCCGGAAACTTTTATACGACCATGCCAGTGTCCAATTGTTTTTTGCGTTTTGTAAAAATTCCGTCATACCGATTTTATCAGGTAGTTTTTCTATAGTTAAGTATAGCCCATGTGTTAAGCACAACACCAATTAAAAACACATACAATATCTGCATGCTTATATCATGTAGCCCGCTTCCTTTTATTACCACCATGCGCATAACATCTATAAAATAACTTACCGGGAACAAATGGGTGATGAATAGCGCCCAGCCGGGCATACTATCTATTGGCGTGTATAGGCCGCTCATCATGTTAAACACCATCATAAACAGAAACATTAATGAATTAGCCTGTTGTTGTGTTTCAGTATAGGTTGAAATGAGCAGTCCGAAACCCAGAATGGCAAACAGGAAATCGAGAAGGAACAAATAGAGTATTGCTATATTTCCAATTGGAACTATTCCGTAACCAATCCACGCAATAAGCAAACCAACAGAAAAAACAACAGCGCCCATTACTATGAACGGAAGCAGTTTGCCGAGAATGAATTGATACTTTTTAATTGGTGTTACGTTAATTTGCTCAATAGTTCCTATCTCTTTTTCTTTTACAATATTAAAAGCAGCCGATAGGCCTGCAATACCCGTAACGAGTGAAACTAATATGGCAGGGACCATAAATATATAATAGGTTAAAGAAGGGTTGTACCAGTAAGAAGAAATAACCGCTATCTGTGGTTGTGTGCTGGCTTCAGGCTGTACCCACTCTGCGCGTATGTCAGTGTTGTAATCATTTATAATACCACTTAAATATCCGAACCCTACACTTGCCTTAACTCCATTAATAGCATTAACTTCAATTGCCATCTTTTGGCTACCTTCTTTAATAAGGTTACTTTCAAACCCTTTAGGAATTTCCATTACAATGTCGGCCTTATCGTCTTCAATAAGGTTATTTGCCTTGGAATTGAAATCGGTATAACCGGCCAATTTAAAATAACCCGATGACAAAATTTTATTAGAAAGCTTGGCTGACATGGTAGAATGGTCGTGGTCGACTATGGCCAGGTTAACATTCTTCACCGTAAAATTAGCAGCCATTGGCAGTAATATTAACTGAATAGCAGGCGCTATGAATAATCTTCCTATGAAGCCTTTATCACGGAATATCTGCCTGAATTCTTTTTGAAGTAAAAACCAAAGTGGCCTCATTATTCTAAACGTATTTTAAAGTTTCTGAGTGCAATAACCAAAAAGAACAATGTCATTCCTATAAGTATTACAGTCTCCTTCCATATAGCTGAAAAGCCCAAACCCTTAAGCATTACATCCTTTACAATAATATAATACCACTTAGCAGGAACTATGTTTGATATTACCTGGAGCACTACGGGCATATTCTCAATAGGGAACATATAACCGCTTAATAACATGGTAGGCAACATCATACCAAGCATTGATGCAAACATGGCAGATTGCTGTGAGGAAGTGATGGTTGATATTAACAAGCCCAAGGAAAGAGATGTCATAATTAATATAGTGC
>DATHNG010000208.1:0-7801 GCA_035486275.1 Bacteroidia bacterium | reverse complement strand
CTTCATATTGCTAAGTTACAAAAAAACATGCAAAAGCAATAATTTTTTAGCCGTATTCAGAAATATAGTAGGTTAGTTTTGTAAATTTGATGCTGAAATGAGAAAGCTTCTGATAATATCGGGTATTATAGTGTTGCCTTTTATAGCAATTGCGCAGGATAATGGTAAACACGATGATGTTAAAGTAGATAACAAGGACAATAAGGAAAAGGGTGGGCATAAGAATAACGAGGAGATCAAGAAGTCGCAAAAGGAAATGGACGCTGAGGCAGCCAAGTTTAAACGAAAGAAATACAGGAAGCTAACCAAGGGTGGTCATAAAAAAGACGACACAGGTGATGATAAAAAGGACGATAAAAAAGCCAAGAAAGAAGAAAAGAAGAACCTGTAGCTATTGCCGGTATTAAATGATAAAAGCCCTGAAGTAGAATGATCTTACTTCAGGGCTTTTACTTTATTACTTATTACTTACCGTCTTTGTCTTTCTTAACAGGTTGCGGAGCCTGTTGTTTTTGCTTAGTCGGTTTTGGTTGTTTTTGCGCTTGTGGCTGTTGTTTTTGTGGCTGCTGCTGCTGTTGTGCAGGTTGAGAAGTTCTTTGCGGAGCAGGCTGTTGTTGCTGTGCAGGCTCAGTTCTTTGCGGAGCAGGTTGTTGCTGTTGTGCAGGCTCAGTTCTTTGAGGCTGTGGCTGTTGTTGTCCTGGTTCAGTTCTTTGCGGAGCAGGTTGTTGCTGTGTTGGCTGAGTTCTTTGTGGTTGCTGCTGTTGAGCAGGTTCCATTCTCTGTTGCTGCTGCACAGGTTCTACTCTTTGCTGAGGTTGTTGTTGAGTAGGTTGTACCCTTTGTGGCTCAGGCTTGATCATTGTAGTACGTTGTGCTACAGGTTGTACTTCAGTTATCTGGGCAACATGCTGTGGCATAGGCCTGCCTTGTGCCTGACCGGCGCCGGGGCCGGTTACAGCCGGGCGATACACCTGTATTCCGCCATTACCCATTGTTGTAGCGCCGGGGCCTGTTGCAGGGGCAATGTGTACAGGGGTTATCTGAGAACCTGAATATCTTGATACTTCAGTTGGTTCAGGTCCGGCAGCATAGGTTGCGCGGCTGCCGTTGTCGTAATACGATCTGTTTATAACAGTAGAACGTTGTATATAGTCGTTATACCTTTCTCTTGGTTCGTAGTACACACTAATGTTATTATAGGTCATGTATTGGCCATTGCAAAACACCCATCTGTTTGCAGGCGGGTTGTAAGCGCCATAGTTATTCCAGCCATAGTTTGGTTGTAATGGTGCCCAACCGTAGTATCCGTTGCAGCTTCTCCATTGTACCCATGCAGGACCCCATTGTGTGTCGGGTATCCACATCCAGCCATATACAGCATCAAAATCCCAACGGCCATAGTGGAAGGTGGCCCATCCCCAGCTGTAGTCCGAAGCCCACATCCATCCGTTATCGGTAAATACCCAATGTCCGGCAGTTGAATAAGGCATAAAATCTGGTCCCGCAGCAGGTATCCACACGTAGCCATAGCCACCATAGTTTACCCATTGTCCGTAAGGACTTAATGCATCGTAAAACGTCTGCATGGTTACAGGTTGGTTATAGGTTTCCGGTGCAGGAGCAGGCGCTGGTGCAGGAGCAGGTTGGCTATATACTGGTGCAGGGGCCGGAGCCGGTGCAGGAGCTGGTTCATTATATACCGGAGGAGGAGCAGGTGCCGGGTTATATGCAACCGGTGGCGGAGGAGGAGGCTGTGTTGCCACAGGTGTTTCATAAACAGTACACGAAGCCAGGCTAAGTATACTTACTGCGGTTAGGAACTTCGTTAGTGTTTTCATGTTATTTGGAGGTTATAATTTGCTGTTTACTATCGATTTATGAAACAAATGTAAAAGTATAAAATGAATCTTACATGAAGATTTTAACATTTCACCTGCCAAATTGCTTTTTTTATCTAAATAATAAGTGGTGCTATTTAAAATGTGTTTGCCCGGTATAGTATCATTTAATTTTATTGTTTATCGGCCCGCCATTCATTATTAATCGCAATTTTGCAGCATGAGTCTTGGCCATATATTAAGTTGCACATTCACTAATAAATGCCCGCGTTGCAAGGCAGCAAAGGTGTTTGAAAGTAATAACCCATATAGTTTTAAAAACGGACTTACCATGCGCAAGCATTGTGTGTCGTGTGGCTTAAAATACGAGCGCGAAGTAGGTTATTTCTATGGCTCCATGTATGTGTCGTATGGTATTCAAACATTGCTTGTTACTGTTATGTACCTGTTAAATATTTACTGGTGGAAAATGGATGCTCTTTATCTTGTGTTCTGGATCATTGGCTCTGCACTGGCTATATTTCCTTTAACTTTCCGCTGGTCGCGCATTATATGGATTGGCATGTTTACCAAATACCAGCCCGAGCTTAAGGGCCATGCATGGCATGACAAGCAATAGAACGCAGATACCGCAGATTTTTTATGATTTTCTAATTCTTAATTGAATATCGGGCGTTCCCCTGCGGGTCGGGCTATACGCTGCAAGTCCTCGCTGTGCTGTGGGCTTTACGCTACAACGCGAAGCCTCATGAGTTCCTTAATTAATTCAAAATGTCGCGAATAACCCCTAACGCGACTATGTCGGTCACCATTTCCTGGTTCTGAAATCTTGCAAATCACTTGCATATAACTGCATATAATTGCAAGAATTGGGAAAACACCGAGAGTGATTTTGTTGGTTATCATTTACTTGTAAATTTTACTGAAATTTCAGTTTTTGCAATTTTTTTTCAGCATTTAGTGCGCCCTGTAAGGGTGTAATACTTTAGCCCCGTGTTTTAACACGGGGTTATAGATACATCCTCACAAATCTCCTCCCGGGAGGGGTAGGTTTCATTTCATTTTTCTTCTTTCTTTTATCTTGACATAAACGAAACAAAAGGTCAAGGCTGTTACATCGCACTCCCGGCGCAACGTAAAGATACAACAGCCGACTCCCTTTTTAAAGAACACAAAGCTGTAATTATAAACAACCCCGCTTACTCCTTAACCCTTACTCCTTTTTAACGTACATAATATAAATTAAAGTAGATTTGTAAGTACACCTGTCCATCATAATGAAACTACAGATAATTCCCACCGACCTGTTGAAGCCTTATTCTAATAAGGTGAGTCAAGGCCTGCAGGCATCGTTCAACAAGTTAAAGGATGCAGAAATATCTACCCGGACATTTAGTTTTTATACTTCGGTATCGGCCATTGCATCTTCACGCATTGAAGGCGAACAAATGGATATTGACAGTTACATTAAGCATAAAATGCTTAAAATTGAATACCTGCCCGACCTGATTCAAAAGCCTGATGATCTGTACAAGGCATATTTGTTTGCACAAAAAAATAAGCTTACAAAATCATCTTTTCTTAAAGCCCATACTTTACTTGCCGCGCACCTGTTACCCAAAAATAAACAAGGTGTAAACCGTAAGGTTAATATGGTGGTAATGGAACATAAAACCGGGCGCATACAATACGAAGCACCTGCTTATAGTGAAGTGAAAAAGCTTTCTGAATTGCTTTGGAAAGACATTGAACAATTGAAAACAAAAAAGCTTACATGCCTGGAGGTATTTTATTTTGCTTCATTTATTCATATTGTATTTGTAAATATTCACCCTTTTGAAGATGGTAATGGCAGGGCCGGACGCTTATTAGAAAAATGGTTTTTAGCTGAAAAGCTTGGCAAAAAGGCATGGTATATGCAAAGCGAATTAAACTATTACAAACATATAAACGACTATTATAAAAACCTGAACAAATTGGGCATGTTCTACGACCAATTAGATTACAGTAAGGCCTTACCCTTTTTGTTAATGCTTCCCGCTTCGCTGAAAATTAAATAATGAAGCTGTATATCTATGCCGGGTAATAGTATTATGCAGTAAAATGTATTTCCATACACTTATAAAATATAGCCTGTTGTTTTGTTTAGTTGCCTTACTGCAATCGTGCTACAACAGGTATATACTAAGTACCGACGACCTTCAGAAAGAACTACGTAAGGTAAAAGATACATCGGTGGCATACAAGCACAAGTATTACGATGCATTGGTGTATACCCATTTGTTTAATAATGGATTAAGTCAAATTACCTGTTATGATAAAAACGGAAAACCGCATGTAATAGAAGTTTATAGTAATACCGTGGCCATAATCAGCAAAAAAGATACCGATGTGCTCAGGTTATTATTCAGTACCATGTTCATCAAGGATAGCCTCTTATATGGCCAGTTAACCTTTCCCTCTACACAGGTAAAACTTAATTTTAAGGATATTAAGGCCATCAAAATAAAGAGCCCTAAGTATCCTCCTGCTGAATGATTGGAACGCAGATATATTAAGGTTGAGATTAAGACTGAGGTTGAGCAATAGAACGCAGATGCCGCAGATTGTTTATGATTATTCATGTTGTTTAATGCACCCTGAAGAGGTGTTGTATTATAGCCCATTGGAACGCAGATACCGCAGATTGTTTATGATTCTTTATGTTATTTAATACACCCTGAAGGGGTGTAATATTTATAGCCCCGTGTTTCAACACGGGGGTTATAAGGTACATCCTCACAAATCCCCTCCCGGGAGGGGTGAAGGG
This sequence comes from Bacteroidia bacterium, assembly GCA_035486275.1. Lineage (GTDB taxonomy): Bacteria > Bacteroidota > Bacteroidia > JABEUT01 > JABEUT01 > JABEUT01. The sequence continues at coordinate 3,154 of DATHNG010000208.1, read as the reverse complement.
GTGGGTTTCATTTTCTTTTTCATATTTCTTTTGAGTGTAGTGAGATTACGTTTTACTTCTCCCAAAAGGAGAAGAGCCGACAGGCGGCCAGCAAAGGCGAATGCAGCAGAGCGGAATGAGCCGGTCACGACCCATAGGAGTGATTGCCTTCGGCTGTATTGATCTTTTGGTTCTTTTATATCAAGATAAAAGAACGTATAAATTGCAGTTAATTAGTACGGTACTCCTCAGTTGCTTCGGCAGCAAGCAAAGAAAGTTTGCTTTGCGATTTGTCATAAGACCTTTGCCATGCAAGTTCTTCTTTAAGCAATGCAGCAATAGCATTTTGCTCTTTTGCAGGCATGTCGTTTATTTTCTCTATTATCTTTTTTAGTGCAGTAGTCATACTTTTCTGTTCTTATACAAATATAATACAATCAGTTGAAAAATACATTCAGCTTAACACAATTTACACACATTTACACACGCTTTCGTGGTTGGTGTGTAATTCATTCTCCTTTCTTTTATCTTGACATAAAAGAAACAAAAGGTCAAGACTGCTTAGTAATGCAGACAAAACTACGTCCTGCTTCGCTAAACTAAACGAACTCGTCCCGAATACATGGGGACTCAAACAGCGTTTAGTTTTAACGCTGCACATGACTTGTTTTGTTATCTGCATTTCTAAAAGGTCGATAATCGGATGGAATTCAAATTACACACTTTTACACACGCTTTCGGGGTTCGTGTGTAATTCCGGTTTTTAATCCCTCTCATTTCAGGAGAGGGTCAGGGTGAGGTCGTGCATTTCTCTCATACCTTGCGACCTCATCCTGTATCCTTCTCCTACAAGGAGAAGGAGGTGCAAACACGGGTTACACTTTTTTAATTTGTATACCGTCAACATGCTGATAATCAATAAATAGGTTTTGAAGTTTTTTTGCATTTTGTAACCCGTCTTTTGGTATTATGTTAAGTAGAAGCAATGTTTGTTCAAATCATCCTTTGGTGGTAAGGTTGAAACAATATAGGTTTTAGGCATCGCGTTCCCGGCGCAATACAAAGTTACTTATGGCATAATTTTATTACAAGTAAATAATGATGGGGTTTTCAACAACCCAGTTCATTATCTCACAATATAACAAAATAGGTATTTATACTTAAGTATAAATACCTATTTTGTTGGTTTTCAGTATTTTAATTGGTTGTTTCCTTGTTCAGGTATAATATTCTATTTACATTAATCCCCTGAAATTCATAGAGGATGACATTACCGCTCAGGAGGCTAGTTACTATTGTTTCTGTATTTATTTGTACAACTTCATTTGTACAAAAGCCCAAGACATATGTATACATATGTGATAGTAAGGGATCTGTTGCATATCACTTGAGTCGCAATTGTAGTGGGTTAAGTCATTGTAAACATGATATTATTAAAACTACAGAAGATTCTGCCGTGAATTATTATGGCAGAAGGCCTTGTAAAATTTGTGGACGATAAAACCTTAAACATGAGAAGAACATTAATTATTGCAGTTGTTACAAGTACATTATTATGCGCTTGTAACTTAATTACCAAACCAACTATTCCTCCAGGTGCATACACGCTTGAAAAGTCGCAGGCACATGGCTTTGATAAACTTATTCATACTGTTGAACAAGCAGGTACACTTGCAAAGGGGCTAGGTAACAGGCTTATTGTAACAGGTGATACTATTGAATCTATTGATGTTCTTTCATCACTAGTGAAGGATGCAACAGGAGGTAGTAATAAATTTGCAGTTGAGAATACTACAGCAGATAATCAATTCCTTCTTGACTTACCAGGCAATAAAACGCTTATTCAACTCACTTCGCAAAACAAACTTAAAATATTTGTTGGGCAGGATTCCTTAGTATATGATAAAGAATAATAAGGAAAAGAGATAGGATAAAAGCAGCAGGTATAATTAGAATGAGCTGAAATGAAAATAGCGGTTTTAATTTTAGGGTTTGCAATTACTGCCTATTCAATTGAATGGAAGGCATGGGAAAAACATAAGAGGGAAAATATTATTGTAATCATAGTATTTCTTTTGGCAGTTTTTTTCGGTGTGTTGGATACGTTGCAAACTAATAGAGATGGTGCATATCTAAAACACGGTGCTGATTCTGCTAATGGGCAACTGTCAGTATGCGTGAAAAAATATGGAATATTACAAGATACTTTGAATAATGTAATATCCCTGCTTAGAAAAAATAAAATCAGATTAGATTACCGTGCAAAGGAGATAATTATTGAGTCTGGCTTTTATGTTTTACATCATGACCCTGAATTACAATATAAGGAGAATGCTTTCATAGCTGAACAAAAAGCTGCTGAAAAGCAACTTGCGGACAAGCAAGAGGCTGTTAAAAGCCCGAAACCAGCAAGCCCTCAGAAATCCACGATAGATGAATCTGTTAGAAAAGTCAAATTAGAAGGCTTTCTAAGAGACTATGATGGAGAAAAAACAGAGTACATTGTAGACAGTACAAAGCGCAGTAAATATACCCCTAACGATCCTTTATACAAACAAATGACAGGGTACATGCAGAGCGATAGGAAACTTATGAAGAAATATCAGGATTCATTAAGAAAGTATAAAAAATAGAGTCATAGAAATGCTTTGATTGGATATATTTGTTTTAATCAATCACAATTCAACTAATTTAATCGATAATGCCGAAAGAAGAATATTATGTTTATGGATGTAGGTATTATAAATCAAGAAATGATTTACTTAAGCATAAAGGTGATATTCTAAAAACGAAAGTTCGGCAATTTTTTCTGAAAAATAAATATACGTTTAGATACTTTGACAAATTTGAAATCGACTCACTAAGTTTTGGTGATCGGATTAAAAAGTATAATCTGGGAAGGGTGATGGGCCGCCCAGACAAAAAAGAATTTATCTATAGGGATATCTCCTTAAAGAAGCTGAATTATTTTGAAGCCATCGAAATTGATGATTTTGATAAATATCAAAAAAAAATAATTTCTAAGTTTTCAAATTATCAAAGATTTTCTACTACTCAAGATAAGGAAAAATTGAAACAAACTCTCTCAGAAGTAAAGGAAAAATTTGATTATATTTCGTGGGGATCTTTGTTTTCTCTGTATTATTCAAAAAAACAAACAAAGTCAAGCGATCTT
>DATHNG010000207.1:0-34145 GCA_035486275.1 Bacteroidia bacterium | reverse complement strand
TACACTGATTTGAAAAACAGTACATTCCAGGATAATGCCGATAAAGCAATCCACCGTTTTATAAAATAGGCTTAAAAATGCCTTATATACATAAAGAAGCCCCTGCATCACTGCAAGGGCTTTCTTATTTCTGAGTGTGGTACCAGCTGGAATTGAAACAACGCCATTTCTATGGTTAATTTAAATGTATTGTAATACGCTCTACTTTATCTTCTGCATCAATCCATAAATAATACAACCCTGCAGGTAAGTCAGTTATATCTACTACCCCCTGACTCATATACACACATTTACTACCTAATGAATCGATTTTGAATAATGAATAGCCTGGCCATTTCCTGCAATCAAGTGTTCTTATCATATCTACATCGCATTTACTACTCCTTATAAGTAAAGTATCTGCTTTTTCAACATATTTTTTATTCTTGTTTTTAATGAAATGAACATCAAAAAAACATGTATCTATTGCTTTGGTCGTATCAACTACTCTTGTACGATATTTTTTCTTGATTCTAAAATACCCCGCATTACAGTCATCGCATTCAGGGCCGCCATATCGAATAAATTCCATTAAGGTGTCGCCTGCAATTCTTCGTTGTTGCTTTGTTATTATTGCAGAAGCCTGGATACTATCCATACAGCCACTTATTACGCCCCTATGTAACCAATACATACTCATTTTACTATCACCCATTTGTAAAAAACAGTCTGTTATTTTACATATTAACTCACGCTTAGTTATACTACTATCCTTTGATTTAGAATTATCCAATTTAGTAAATACATTCTTATACAGCTCTGCAGCATCAAAGTACCTGCCTTTCATGTAATCTTCTTCTGCCTGATTATACGCTTTCTTATACACCTGTGCAAAAACAAAGTGTTGTATTAAAACAGTCAGCAATAAAAACAAACAATACTTCTTATGTATCTTAGTGGTTATCATAAAGTAAAAATAATTGTTTTTCTATCAAATAAAGAAAGCCCTCACATTTCTGCAAGGGCTTTTTTATTTCTGAGTGTGGTACCAGCTGGAATTGAACCAGCGACACAAGGATTTTCAGTCCTCTGCTCTACCAGCTGAGCTATGGTACCATTAAACAGGGGCGCAAAAATAACAAAATTGTTTTACTATGCGCAATTCACCATAAATCTACCCTACTCCCTGCTCTCCCCAAGCGGGAAGAGCGCTTCTTTTCACAGTAACCATCTTCTTCTGTACTCATTTAGCCCCTCTTTTGGAGGGGTTGGGGAGGCCCTTACACTTTAAAGCCCACCACCAATACATCGTCAGTTTGTGGCTCTTTTTGCCTCCAATTCAGTAAAGAATATTCCAAAAAGGACCTCTGAACCTCCAATTCCATGTCGTTCATTGAAAGCAATAGGTCCTTAAAGTTCTTTTTATTGAACTTTTTGCCTCTTTCTCCACCAAACTGATCGGCAAAGCCATCGGTGAAAAAGTAAACCATATCATTGGGTTTCACTGCTACAGTTGTTTGCTCAAAGGTCTTCTGCACGTTGTGGAAAAAGCCTATCGGGAATCTTGAACCCAGGTATTCGGTCAATACACCTTCGCTCACCACCACCATTGGCCTGAAAGCGCCACCGTAGGTTATTTCTCCTTTGGTTCTGTTGTACTTACAAACAGCTATATCCATACCGTCGCTGGCCTTCACCCTGTTACCCTGGGCATTTATCATCTGCTGCAGTTCTTCATCTAATGCGCTCAATATCTCTTTGGGTTCTGTTATCTTTCTTTTCACAACTATGTCTTTCAACAAAGAGTTAGCCATTATGGTCATAAGTGCGCCGGGTACGCCGTGGCCGGTGCAATCAACAACTGCATGGTACGAGGTATTTTGTTCGGCATCGAAATAAGCCCAGTAAAAATCACCGCTCACCACATCTTTAGGCTGGTACAATGTAAATACATCAGCAAAGTTTCCTTTCAGTTTTTCAGCTGAAGGCAATATGGCCTGCTGTATGTTGCGTGCATATTCAAGGCTATCAAATATTTCCTTGTTCCGGTTAGCCAGTTCTCTGTTCTTGCCAAGCAACTCCTGCTCCTTCTGCTTTTTTTCGGTTATGTCATAGCCTATCTGCACCAATGACCCATCAGGCCCGGCAGAAAGGTTCCATGAAAACCACTTTGCATCACCGGTTGCAGTATTTACTTTGTACTCTATCGGAGCAAGCATAGGCTTTCCATTAGCAATTTGTCTCATTAAATTACTAACCTCTGTTTTACGTTGTTTCGGATCGGCAATGTTATGGCAGGTTCTTGTCCACCATTTATCACCTATCAGCTCACCGGTTTTAAAGCCTAGCATCCGCTCAGCCGATGGACCAACATAAGCAACTTCTCCTAAAGAGTCTACCACAACCACCAGGTTGTTGAGTTGCTGAAGTACAGAATTAAATACGCGTAACATAAGTAAAGGTTTAAGAAGTTTAAGAAGAAGGACTATGAAACTTTTTTAGGGCGGTCTATTGTTTTAGATACAATAGATGAAGCAGGTTGCTGTAAAGCGGTGCATACCCCATCCCATGCCGATAATTCGGTAGGGATTATTGATTAGGATATTTGTTGTTACCTGTTTCATTTTACTTAATGTGGGACAAAAGTATATAATTTTTTAAGAACTACAAGCATTTAGATTCATAATCGTCTGTTATATAATTGTTACCTGCTTTGTATTTAGTAGATTTGGCAACGTTTTCAACATGAATTTAACCATCGACATAGGCAATACAAGTGTAAAGACTGCAATTTTTAAGGGAAATTCTATTTCTAAGGCTATCATACACTCTTCTTTTACCATTTCTACGTTAAAAAAAATTGTAGCCGAAAATCCTGACATTGAGAATGTTGTTCTTTGCACAGTGAGGGATTACCCTAAAGAATGGAGAAGCTATCTGAATAAATTTCATTTTATTGAACTGACTGAGAAAACTCCCGTACCTATTAAGAACGCTTACCTTACACCTTCCACCTTAGGTAAAGACCGCCTTGCTGCTGCTGTAGGTGCAAATGCAATTTATCCTGGTAAGAACATCCTTTCTATAACTGCCGGAACATGTATTATATATGACTTGGTGACTAAGGGAGTATATAAGGGCGGTGCCATATCACCGGGCTTATACATGCGTTTTCATGCGCTGCATACTTTTACCGATAAGCTGCCGTTAGTTGAAGCTAATACAAACTACAGGAACCTGGTGGGAAGAAATACAGAGGAAAGCATCCGCTCAGGCGTGCAACAAGGCATGGTACAGGAAATTAAGGGTGTTATAAAGGCGTATAAAGGTAAATACCCGGACCTGCAAATTATTATGTCGGGAGGTTCGCTTTCATGGCTCAGGAAAAGCATTAAAGAAAAAATAAATCCGCAACCTTTCTTGGCACTTAAAGGACTTAATGTAATTTTGACGGCTTCTTTGGAAAAAAAGAAAGCTTAACACAACAACAGAGCACAAGCATATTTATGGTATTATTATATAAACGTATTTCATTTCCGTTAGTACTGTTCTTCACAGTTTGTGTTGTTTCATGCTTTGCACAGTCTGCTACTGTTTCTCCTTATTCAAGATATGGAATAGGTGACCTGCAAAACCAGAATGGAGTGGAAAGTTTTTCAATGGGTAATACGGGCATTGCATTGCATAACGACACATTAACACCTTATTTCATAAATCTTAAAAATCCTGCTTCTTACGTTTATAATCGCGTAACGACATACGAAGCCGGTTTGTTGAACAACAATATATGGATAAACACAGAAGGACAAAGTCATTTTAATAACAATACATACTTCGGTTACTTTGCCATTGCTTTTCCGGTAAGCAAAAGCTTTGGAGCAAGTTTCGGCTTACGCCCTATGAGCAGTGTTGGATATAATATTAATACTACTGCAAATATTGACAGCATTGATAGTAAGGGCAATGTAACACCGGTTGGTACCACTACTAATCAATATATAGGTACCGGAGGTATTAACCAATTGCATATTGGCGTAGCATATTCACCTGTTTTTTTAAGAAATCTTTCTGTTGGTGTTAATGGCTCTTTTGATTTTGGTTATTTGAATTACGTTGAAAACGTTATCTATTCACCTGATCTGTTGGCAATTAACAGCGAGACCACGGAAAACATAAACGTACATGGTTTTACGGCAGACGGTGGTGTAATGTATACAATAGGTAAATCGCGCGATAGTTTATGGCAGGTGGTATTAGGTGCAACAGGTTCATTAGGCGGCAGCTTATTTGCTGATTATAACCTGCTTGCTGTGGGCTATGCTCCTGGTACACCTCAAACAAATATTGATACAATAGCCAACGAAGGAGGAGCAGGAAAAATAGCACTTCCGGTTTCAGGTGGCTTTGGTATAACTGTTATAAAGAGAGACAAGGACAACAATAACCAATGGACCTTTTCTTTTGACCATAGTATTCAAAACTGGAGTAAGTCTACCATACCGGGTGAAACTGAAAGTCTTAATAACAGTAGCCAGTATAACGCAGGTATCCAGTTTATTCCGCATAAAAATACAACCTTCTTTAACCGGATACATTACCGTATTGGTTTTGCTTACGATCATACTTACCTTAACATAAACAACTATCCTGTTAATGATTATTGCCTTTCCCTGGGTGTCGGAATACCAATTGGTCCGCCTTATGCACCGCCTATTAACACTCAGCTAGGCATATTGAATATTGGCATACAAGTGGGGCAACTGGGTACAACCTCCAATGATTTGATCAGGGAAGATTATGTAAAATTTCTGGTTGCATTTACATTCAACAGCAGGTGGTTCCAGAAACACCTTTACCAATAGGTTTCTGTATATTTGCTCCTGACAGATTTATTTCCTTAATGAATCATACCCGTATTGCTATTTTAGTTTTAATGTTGAGTGTGCTATGTATGGCATCGTGCGAGAACAACCTGAAAACGGTTGATCTTATAACGGCTGAAGATAAAACCCCTTTGCTGGTGGAAAATAATGCAACTATTTATTATACCGATTCAGCAAGGGCGAAACTGAAACTGACAGCACCTGTTATTGAAAGCTATGGAGGAAAAGACCCTTATGACCTTTTTCGCAAAGGAATGAAAACCGATTTTTATGACGATTCCATGCATGTAAGCAGCCACGTAACTGCCGATTCAGCTATTATGCATAATAATAAAAATAATAAACTTATGGAGGCCGATAGAAACGTTGTGGTAGTAAATAAAAAAGGCGAACAACTGAATACCGAACAACTTTTTTGGGATGAAACAAAACACGTTATTTACACAAACAAAGCAGTGACTATAAAAACAGCTACCGAAATACTATTTGGCGATGGTTTGAAATCGAACGAGGATTTTACCGATTACCAGATCACCTCTTTACATGGCACAGTAATGCTTAACGATACCAAAAAATAAAATGTTCACCTTTTCAGTCATCTTTATCTCACTTCTTTTTTCCTTCTTCTTTTCAGGGCTAGAAATTGCTTATGTATCCTCTAATAAATTACAAATTCGCATAGAAAGCCAGAAAGAAAGTCTCTCAGGCAGAATATTCACACGAATTACCCAAAGCCCTGTTCGTTTTCTTACTACACTTTTATTAGGCAATACACTTGCTATTGTAGTGTTTAGTATTTTCATATCAGACCTTCTCGAAAATATTCTGCATGATCATATCCATTCACAATTTGAAATACTTGCCATACAGACTATTGTGTCTACAACTGTTATCCTGGTAGTGGCTGATTTTATTCCGAAAATTATTTTCCGTTCCAACGCGAACCATATTCTTAAATTATTTTCATTCCCCAGCATGATAGTATATTATATACTGCTGCCATTTACAACACTAATACTCAGCATTGCCTATTTTTTAATGAAGCGTATAGGAAGAGTTAACGTATTCCGCTACCAGAGCCGCTTCACAAAAACAGACCTGCATAGCTATATTCAGGAACATACAACTGCAACAAGCGATACACAGGAAGTAGAACACGAAGTGCAGATATTCCGTAATGCACTTAGTTTTCCTGATGCCAAGGTGCGTGATTGCATGGTGGCTATGGTTGATGCTGTAGCTGTAGATATAAACGACGGGCTAAAAAAACTTAAAGAAAAATTCGAACAAACCGGGCTTTCAAGGATATTAGTATTTGGTGGCAATATGGATAATGTACTTGGGTACGTACACTACCATGAGATGTTTAAAAACGCTGCTGACATAAAAAATATTTTACTGCCTGCCCCTGTTATTCCTGAATCAATGCCGGCAAAAGATGCATTGCGTATATTTATGCAACAGCATAAAAGCATGGCAATTGTGGTTGATGAATTTGGTGTGAATTCGGGCTTACTTACCACTGAAGATGTTATAGAAAAAATATTTGGCGAAATACACGATGAATACGATAAAGAAGAGTTTCTGGAAAAACAGGTCGCGCCAAATGAATACATACTTTCCGCCCGCCTTGATATTGATGACCTGAACCAGAAATACAATTTAAATATACCTGCATCAGGCGACTATAAAACATTGGGCGGTTTTATACTTCATCACACCGGCTCAATTCCCAAGACAAACGAAACCATAACAATTAACACTTTTCACATCAAAGTACTTTCATCATCGGCTACCCGGATTGAACAAGTTAATTTGCTGGTGAAAAGCGATGGGTAATAATGCCTCGTTCATAAAAGGGTAAATAAAAACGCATTAAAATAATAATCCGTTTATCTTTGACGGAATTTTTCACGAATGCAGTGGCTCTGGTTAGCAATAGGAATAGTTTTTGAAGTGCTTGGCACCATCTGCATGAAACCCGCTGAAGGTTTTACTAAACTATTGCCGTCTATGTTAGTGTTTGTGTTTTACGGACTGGCACTAGGCAGCCTTGTAATGGTATTAAAAAAGAACGGCGAAATAAGCACTGTATATGCTATTTGGGCAAGCGCAGGAACAGCATTAATCGCAATTATTGGAATGATTTGGTTTAAAGAACCCGTAACTATTATTAAAATAGCCTCCATTCTTTTAATAATACTTGGCATACTGGGTCTTGAACTTGTATGATAAAATAAGTGTATGAACATTTTTCTGACCGGCAGTACCGGGTTTTTAGGAGGCGAATTGCTGGTTGACCTGGCAAAACGAAAAGAGGTGGATAAGATATACTGCCTGGTTCGTGCATTATCAGAAGAGCATGCCATTTTACGTTTAAAGCATGTTTTTGAGCTGCATGGAGATGCGTTCGATCCAAAAAGAATTATTCCTGTGCTTGGTAATTTGGGTGAACATGACTTTGCTAAGCAACTAATTGCAAATAAGGCACTTAGTGATACTACTGTAGTTGTTCACTCTGCTGCAAACACCTCTTTCTCAAAAATATATGATAAGATAGTTGAGCAGGTAAATATTACTGGCATAAGTGAGCTTATAAAGTGGTCGCAAACCCTTAGCAACCTTGAAACATTTGTTTACATAGGTACTGCAACCATTTGTGGTAAGGATATTGTTAATAGGGTGGTTCAGGAAGAAGAATCGCCCAACCTTAAGGCACACCATGTAGTAAAATACACCTATACCAAAATGATGGGTGAAATAATGCTTGCCAAAGCGTTACCAAAAGAGAAGGTACTTATTGTAAGGCCATCTATTATTATGGGCGATAGCCGCGACTGGATTCCTCGTTCATATGTAATATTATGGGCTATTGAAACTGTGAATCTGCTTCGCCTGGTTCCGGTAAATGGCAAATCGGCATTGGATGTAATTCCTATTGATTTTGCTTCAAAAGCAATAACCTCACTCATGTTCTGCAAACGAAATCATTCTGTTTACCATATTACCTCAGGAACTGCCTCATCTACAAGTTCTGAATTGATTACCAGCGCTATAGCAAAAGAATTCCCTGATCTTCCTCCCTTTAAATTCATTGACAAAGAAATGATGAAGGAGATTAAACTATGGGCTAAAGGAAAATTGCCCGAAGGCAGTAAGCTTTACGAATACAGTACTTATCTCAATTACTGGAAAAACAGGTTTACCGATACCAACGAAATGAGGATTTTGCTTGCTGCCCTTGACCCATACCTTGAATTTGCCGAATTAGGCCAGATCTTTGATAATACTAAGTTATTGAATGATACAGGTTTGTCGGCTCCAGAGCCTGCTCATAGTTATTTGGCACGTGCTGCCAAATACCTCAAAAACATCGACGTTTTTGCAGGGGCTATCGATCCGTAATCGAAATCATCCCGATATTATAGTAATTGGTCGTGGTTTTAAGGCAATACATTTTCGCCCAAATGCTTTGAAATATGTTATTCATTTCTTACATTTGCTACTTAGTATATAACTAAACCTAAAAAACATGTCGGGAGTTAACAAAGTAATACTTATCGGTAACTTAGGTAAAGACCCAGAAGTACGCTACCTGGAAGGTGGCATAGCAGTAGCAAATTTTCCGCTGGCCACAACCGAAGTTCATAAGAACAGAGCAGGTGAAAAAGTAGAGTCAACCGAGTGGCATAACGTAGTTTTATGGCGTGGATTAGCTGAAGTGGCTGAAAAACTATTGAAAAAAGGCATGCAGGTTTACGTTGAAGGCCGTTTACGCACCCGTTCTTGGGAAGATAAAGATGGTTCGAAGAAACGCGCTACAGAGATAGTAGGTGAAAATCTTACTATTTTAAGCCGTAAGAATGCACTTGGCGAAAATGGTGAAACCATTTCAGCTTCAGCCGAAGATATGGAAGTAAGCCCTCCGGCTGACCTTTCGTTCTGATTAACGTGTTATATTTGACATGAAATTACTTTGGGAGACCAGAGTTTTGCTCTTTAACATTACGTAAATACATTGGGCCCCGTACATATATTACTTCACTTTCAACTTCTTTCCATTTTCACGTTTTTCGGAGCAGGCTTTGTATTGTTATTCATTGGCCTGTTCATTGTTCTGTCGGCATTAGTTTCCTCAGTCGAAACTGCTTTATTCTCTATTTCGCCTGTAGAAGCCGAAATACTTCAAAACTCTGCCGACAAAAAAGAAAAACAGATCGGGCAATTACTGCAAAACCCAAAACATTTATTGGCCTCACTTGTTGTAGCCAATAATTTTTTCAATATCAGTATAGTGGTGCTGTCAGCATACCTTACGGCAAAAACTATTGATATATATGTTCACCCCATACTTGCATTTTTTATTCAAACAATTGCCATAACCTTTCTGTTGCTGCTTGCATGTGATATTATACCTAAAGTTTATGCAACAGGTCATTCCTTAAAAGTCTCAAAAAGGTTACTGTTGTTTGTATATGTTATACGTGCATTGTTCTACCCTTTTGCATCTATACTTACCCTTTCAACCTTGTTCATGGATAAATATATTTTTCGCCAAAAACAGGTTCTGTCTGCAGCCGACCTTTCAGATGCGCTGGAAATAACGTCTTCGGAAATATCGCAAACACATAAAAAAATATTACGTGATATAATTCAGCTTGCCAATAAGGATGTGAAAGAAATAATGAAGCCCCGCATTGATATTATTGCGCTTAATGACACACTAAAATATACTGAGTTATTAAAAAAAGCTGTTGAGTGCGGCTTTTCACGGATACCTATTTACCATGCATCTATTGATTCTATTACCGGTTTACTTTTTACAAAAGACCTGCTGGCCCATTCGGACAAGGATGATACATTTAACTGGAAATACCTGCAACATAAAGCTTTTTTTGTGCCCGAAAGCAAAAAAATAAACGATCTGCTGGAAGATTTTCAAAAAAAACGAATGCACCTGGCAATTGTTGTTGATGAGTTTGGAAGCACATCGGGCATTGTAACCCTGGAAGATATTATTGAGGAAATACTCGGAGAAATAAATGATGAGTTCGATGAAGAGAATATTGTTTATTCCAAACTCGACGAACACAATTTTGTATTTGAAGGAAAAATAACGCTTGGTGATTTTTGCCGCAAGGCCAACATTGATGAATCTGTTTTCCAGGAAAAAAAAGGTGGCTCAGATACACTGGCCGGTTTTATTATCGAGTTATGTGGCCGTATACCCGAGAAGTATGAAAAAATAGATTTCTCGCATGTTACCTTTACCATTGAAGCGGCAGATAAACGAACGGTGCAGCGTGTAAAAGTTACAATTAAAGATACTGTACCTGAGCAGGTTAGTTCTTAATTACCATACTCATCATCCTCGCCAATATTCCTTGGCTTATTCTGCTCTTCTTCTTCATGAGCCCTTTTCATTGAATCGAGTTGCGATTGGGTGAGGATAAACTTGCGTGGCTCAAGCACCCTGCCATCTTTATATATCAATGAGTCTTTTGCTACGCTATTATCATTGTAGTAGATCCATTTGCCGTCCTTAACGTCATTGTGATAACTCCCCTTAATTTCCAGTTTACCTTCGTCATTATAGAAACTGGCCGGTCCTTCCATTTTACCGTTAACAAAATTGCCTTCCATTTTAAGGCTCCCATTCTCAAAAAATTGCTGCCATTTACCATTTTCAAGATCATTGTGCCACATTTTAGTTTCAAGTACATTGCCATCGGGGTAAAGCATAACCGATTTCCCTTCTTTTTTACCTACATTATACTGTTCTTTGCTACGTAAGTTCTGCATGTCGTCATATACTTTCCACACACTATCTTTCTGCTGGTTAACATACTTTCCCTCGCCTGCTTTTACTCCTGTAAAATAATATTCATGCACACGGGCCACTTTACCATTGTCCGAATAAACAGAAAGTATCCTCAAGCTATCGTTATCGTAAAAATACTTGAAAACGCCTACCGGCTTATCATCTACAAAGTGCCCTTTATACCTGATCTTTCCATTAGGCCATTTTTGCTCCCATAAGCCTTGCTTACGCCCTAGTTTGTCGAGCCTGTTCATGGCCTTACCGGTATCGGCATATATATATACAATACGAAGGGTATCTAATGCTATAAGCACTGTAGTATCTGACGGCTGTGTTTGCGCCGAAACTTTATTACCTGCAAAGGCAAATAACGCAAAAACGAACAGGCTTAGCTTAAAGGAAAGGATCTTCTTCATACTACATTGCAAAGCTATAAAAAATACAAGCTACACTTATAATGCAAGTCTGGATAAAAAGATACATTTACGATAGTCAAACTCAATAAATGAAAATCAGAAATCTCTTTCTACTTATTTGTTGTTCTGGTTTATTGGTATCGTGCACTATTACAAGCAGAAAGTACATGCCGGGTTATTCTATTGATTGGGTAAGTAATACAAATAGTACTAAGGCTGAATCAAGTAATTCCCCTAGGGCTGTATATGTTTCTCCGATAGCAACCTACTCTCTAATCTCCAATATTAGTAATACCAATGAAGCTAGGCATAAGAGCAATATTCAATTAAACCCTCATAGTATAAGTTATAACTCAGAAAAACACTTAATTATAGATCATGTAAAAAGTATTTCATGTTTGAATAATGGCTTTGTGACAATTCCAATAAGCCTGAATGATAGTAATATAAATAACAAAAAGGAACTTACAACCCTTCCCAAAGCGAAAGCCAGTTTAACATTTTCATTGCTCGCATGGGCAATTGTTGTTGTTTTTGTATTCGCCATACTATTTCTTATCCCATTATCTACTTTGGGGTTTTTTTTAATTTTATCGGTAGCTGGTGTAGGTGATATTTTGGGTTTCATCTTTGGAATTATAGCTATTCATACATACAAAAAAGAACCCTCTAAATATTTTGGGCTTAATTGGGCAATACTTGGTATTGTTTTTTCGGCCATTATTTTAACTCTAATTATACTTTTATTTATCTTGTTGAAGTAAGCTATTGTCAGGATATTTTAGCAAAAAATCTGCCTTTTTGTTACCAATAAATTTTAGCAATCAAATAGCGACATAATAGTTTGATAATCAACTTATTATGCAAAATCTTGCTATGGATATTAGCAATTGGGTTTATTGTTATTTATTGTATTTATCAATAGAAATTAGGAGTAAGGAATGAGGGTCAGGAATAAGTATGACATGCAGGAAAAGTAACGTCCTCCCTTTTAGGGGAGGAAATGAGGTGGGGCAAATGAGTTGAAAATTCGTACGGTGGAATCATAAGCAATCTGCGGTATCTGCGTTCTATTCCTCAGCCTCGGTCTTAACCTAAAGGAATCCACTATTCACAAAAAATTGTTCATTGGTTTCATTTTTGTTGAAGTGAATTAAGCTAAAAAGAAGTACCTTTGTAAAGCAGCAAATTACAAACCTTACCTTTATTAAATAGAGTTGCTATGAGCACCTTTCCAACCAAATATATTTTTGTAACCGGCGGTGTTACATCTTCACTCGGAAAGGGCATAATATCAGCATCTTTGGCTAAATTACTTCAGGCCAGGGGGTATTCAGTAACCATTCAAAAGTTCGACCCATATATTAATATTGACCCGGGAACACTCAATCCGTACGAACATGGCGAGTGTTTTGTAACCGACGATGGAGCTGAAACTGACCTTGATCTTGGCCACTATGAACGTTTTTTGAACATACCTACCTCGCAGGCCAATAATGTTACAACAGGCAGGGTTTATCAAAGTGTTATTGATAAGGAACGCAAAGGCGATTATTTAGGCAAGACGGTACAGGTTATACCACACATTACTGATGAGATCAAGAACCGTTTCCGCATACTGGCGAAATCGGGTAACTATAATTTTGTAATAACAGAAATTGGTGGTACAGTAGGCGATATTGAATCGTTACCATACGTTGAGGCCGTGCGCCAGATGAAGTGGGAACATGGTAAAGATTGCCTGGTGGTTCACCTTACTTTATTGCCTTATTTGCATACAACAGGCGAGCTTAAAACCAAGCCTACACAGCACTCAGTAAAATCGTTATTGGAATATGGCGTACAGCCCGACATTTTAGTATGCCGCAGCATTTGCCCTATTGACGAGGACATCCGTCAGAAACTGGCACGTTTCTGCAATGTTGCGCCTGAGGCTGTTATTGAAGCTATTGATGCCCCTACTATATATGAGGTGCCCATGTTAATGGAAAAGGAAAAACTTGACGAAGTAGTGCTTAAGAAATTGAGCCTGCCTACCGACAGTTCTCCTGATATGGCACACTGGCAAACATTCCTGGATAGGCTTAAACACCCTAAACACCGTGTAAAAATAGCACTGGTAGGTAAATATGTTGAGTTAAAAGATTCATATAAATCTATTGCCGAATCATTTATACATGGCGGCGCAGCCAATGAAACAGCTGTTGATGTGGAGTGGATACATTCGGAAGATATTACAGACGAAACTGTTGCAAAACAATTTGAAGGTATACGCGGAATAGTAGTTGCTCCGGGCTTTGGCAAACGTGGTATAGAGGGTAAGATTACTGCAATTAAATATGCCCGTGAAAATGGTATTCCATTTTTGGGTATTTGCTTAGGTATGCAGTGTGCAGTTATTGAATTTGGCCGCAATGTATTAGGTTGGAAAGATTCTCACAGCACTGAAATGAACCCGGCCACTACGCATGCTGTTATTGACTTACAGGAAGCACAAAAGAAAGTGACCAGCCTGGGCGGTACAATGCGCTTAGGAGCTTATCCTTGTACTTTAAAAGATGGCAGTAAAGTGCAGCAGATATATGGTGCAAAAGAAATTAGCGAACGCCACCGTCACCGCTATGAATTAAATAATGAATACCTGCCTGACTTTGAAAAGGCAGGATTAAAAGCTGCCGGTGTTCATCCTGAAGCAGGCCTTGTGGAAATTGTTGAACTGAAGGATCATCCTTGGTTTATTGGTGTACAGTTCCACCCTGAATACAAGAGCACGGTTGATAACCCTCATCCTTTATTCAAGGACTTTATAAAGGCAACCTTGCAGTATAAACCTGCACAGGAGGCTGTTAAGAAAGAGAAGGTTTAAGCTAAGTTCATCCTATCTTCATTTTCATTGGCTTATTTCAACCCTGAATGAGCGAAGACATCAGTGATAAAGAGTTACTGGAACAGTTCCGTATTGAAAGTACGCGGAACATGGCTTTTCATCTGCTTGTTACCAAGTACCAAAAACGTGTATACTGGCAGGTTCGTCGCATTATTATTGATCATGACGATGCTAACGATGTGGTTCAGAATGTGTTTATTAAAGTATGGAAGAACCTCGATGGCTTCAAAGAAACATCCCAGTTATATACCTGGCTGTTCCGCATTGCCACCAATGAATCGCTCACTTTCTTAAAACAAAAACGTGCGCCGCTTTATGTACCATTTGAAAATGTAGAACGAGGCCTGTCCCGTAAACTTACTGACGATAATTATTTTAAGGCCGACGAAATTGAAACCAAGCTGCATAATGCCATATTAACGCTGCCCGAGAAACAACGTATTGTGTTCAATATGAGGTACTACGATGAGACGCCGTATGAGGAAATGTCGGAAATACTGGAAACTTCGGTAGGGGCGCTTAAGGCATCATACCACCATGCAGTAAAGAAAATAGAGGATTTTTTGAAAAACAATTAAACTTAGCCATTTTTGCAAGGTCAAAAAGATGTAATGAGCAATAAGAACAACATATTTAACGAAGAAAACCTTGAAAAAGAGGCTCCTTTGCTTGCATCGATACCTAAAAGGAACCCTTATAGGGTGCCTGAAGGCTATTTTGATGAATTGCCTGCTGCCATTATGGAAAAATGTCGGCAAAGTACAGCTGCCCCTCAAAGAGCCAATAAGATATTCTGGCTATTCAGGCCTCAATGGATGATGGCTGTATTTGTAGGAGTAGTTGGCCTTACCTTTCTATTGCGACATGATACACCCCAATCATACGAGGTAATGGCCTCAAAATTATCGGACAGCGCCATTTACCAGAACCTGCAGAATAATATTGATTACGTAGATGTGAATGAATTGGAAGATGTTGTACAGAGCGATAATAATGCAACCGTTGCGCCTATGCGGTCCGATTCTACCAGTAACCAGGAAGATATAGTTAAGTATTTAATGAACAACAATGTCAATGCCTCTGACATTGAAGATGAACTTTAATAGTATGAAAACAATAGAGATGCTCAGTAAGAATATCCGGATCGCAACACTTGTAATGCTGTTTGCATTTGTTGTACCGGTGCTTCACGCACAGGATAGAAGAGATAAGATTGAAAATATGCATACTGCATACCTTACTGAAAAGGTAGGCCTTACTCCTGACCAGGCAAAAAAATTCTGGCCGGTTTATGACCAGTTCAAAGCTGATGAGGCTGAGCTACAGAAACAGCGTCGCCAAAATGCTGAAACTGTTAAAAATGCCGGTGGTATAGATAATATGAACGATGCCGATGTACAAAAGCTTATTGAAAATGAAATAGATGTTAAAACCCGTGAACTCGATCTGCATAAAAAATATGTGGTGAAGTTTCAGGAAGTTATTTCATTGAAGCAAGTAGCCAAGCTTTTCATTGCTGAAGAGCAGTTTAAACTCTACCTGCTTAACCAACTTAAGAACAGAAGAGGTGGTCCACGTGGTAGTGGCCAGGAGCCTGAGTTTGTACCCCAGTGATACTGCTGTTCCGGTTGTTTGACAACTCAAATTAAAGGATAGCACACAGAGACCCGTTGCCCTTCCTTATTTTGCAAATTTATTTAGCTTTACCTTATATAGTAAACTGACTGAATAAGTATGTGGCGTAAACTGTTCCTGATAAGTATTCTCAACCTTGTTTTATTTCTGTTTATTTATTTCGCACTGCAACATTATACTGTTTATACACATACCTTAGGCAAAGTATCGCAGAATTATCAACGGTTTGGTGATTGGCAAAATCCTGATATAAGAAGAGTTTCGCAACCTTATATAGCTATAACAAACGATAATTTTGAGAATTGGGACGCTGCAATTTACAAATGCATTAAGCAAACCATGTATTCAGATACAGGTTGTTACAATAAAATAAAAGGTGCATTCTTTCCACTTTTTCCCATTATATGGAAAATATCATCACTTAATAATATAGGTATTTCTGTTTTTAATTATCTGCTCTTTACCCTATCTATTGCATTGCTTTTAATTCATTTTCTTAAAACTGATGATACCGGTAAACTGTTCATTTACTCACTCTGTATATCTCTTCCGTCGGTCATTGTATATTACATTCCATATACCGAATCGCTTTTTTTATTCTGTATGGCTTTAACAGTCTTAGGCCTTGAAAAAAACAAGTACTATTTATACTTTATTCCTGCTTTGCTATTAGCTATGGTAAGGCCGGCAACTATTTTTGTTTTGATTGCTTTTTTGGTAATTGAGTCCGTGCAATTTATCACTACCAGGAATATTAAAATGTTTTTTAAAAATTCTGCATTAAAGACCGCGCCTTTTGCTTTAGGGTATTTGCTAGTAATCTTCATACAATTCTTGTCTTCGTCTTCATGGGCAACCTTTTTAAATGCAGGCACCTATTGGAGCGGAGGAGCAATCCATAAAATAACTGGTATTTCAGATTGGTCTGCAGAAGGTTTTGGGCTTAGTTCGTTTTCTATTTTCTTTATTTGTATACCGGCTATTGTTTACCTGGCCTATACGCTTATAAACTCAACTGCACGGGTTCAGAATTACGCAGCAGGTGAAGTCCAAAAAAATGATTCATACATATTCCTGGTTTCACTGGTTTACCTTTCCGCAATGTTAGTTTTCACCCTGTTAACTTCAGGCGGCAACTTCCACAGTTTTTCAAGGTTTATTTTAAACAGTCCCTTGTTTTACCTTGCATTGATATTTTTGTTGAACCATTTAACTGCTTTAAATAAAAACATCATTCTGCTACTATGGGCAATCCCACTATGTTTACTTATTGGTTTTTTATTCAGTGTTGGTTTTGGCGGAAGCCGATTCGATTTTAGCTATACAGGTTTGTATCTGTATATTTTACTCTATCTTTTCTTTCTTTTCCGCAACAGACTCAGTTTCAGGGCACAGCTTTTTATCTGTGCTATCCTTATCTTATCAAGTACCGTATGGAATACATACCTGCTTAATATGTTCTTTAACCAGGCATGGATATTTACATAGCCTTACATCTATATTACTTAATTACATGCTGAAGGTATCAATGTAAATTGACTGCCTAAAGGAGCGGTAAAGTCGCCGCTAACTGTAATAGTGTTAACTGCTCTGAAACATTTATTATCGGTTGGATTCAAAGAAATAATACTGCCCGTGCTACCTAATACAATGCTTGATTTTACAGAGAAAACATAATTTGCAAGGTCGGTATTTGATAAGATCGTACTGCTTGTACCACAATCAAGATTCAACTTATAATACCTGAAATAGTCTATCTGCATAAATTGCGGAAAAGGGGTGCCCGGGTAAAAACTACAACCGCTTGATAATTGAATTGACATAAGTATTTTCATGGGATTCATTTTCATGGATGGCTGGTTGTAGTTTTCAAAGTATGGCACATCATCTCTGTAAAATATTATTCTGTTTGAATTCCACTCAACTGCATATTTATGAAACGCGTTACATAAAGGAACAGTGCTGACATTTGTAATTGCTCCCGCACTTATAACCTTACAGGAATCGGCGCCAGGCCCTGCCTCACTCCATCCCGATCCGGTGGTTTCAGCATCCTTATATGCACAACAACACTCGTCCATTATATCTATTTCATTATGTATTGAACAGTTGGGGTTATAGAACATCCAGAAGGTTGGCCAGAATTTATCAGCATGGGCAACTCCGCCGCCATCAATAAAACCTGGCAGCTTTGCATACATTTCAAAATAACCATATGAGTAATTGGAAGAATCGGAAGTAATACCACCTGTTGCAAATGTTCCACCGCTGCAAGGCATAGGCGCTCCACCTGGACCATCTGTCCTGAGATACAATATGCCACCGGAATCAACCGCATTACCTCTCTCAAAAGCAGTGCTGCCACCCCAGTTACAGCAATCTCCGCTGGGGCAGTCCAATACATGCCATTTGGTTCTGTTTACTGCTGAACCATTGAATTCATCGCTTTTGGCAGTATCCAAGACCCAGTTAGCATCATTGGCAGGGCTTTGCGCAATAGCATTATTACAAATGGCATTTGCAGTAAACCAAAATATGAGTATGAATACCTTTTTCATTGTGTTATAGCAAATGTACTAAACAACAAGTAGAACAACGAGTAACCTGTATGTAATAACTTCCATATCATTGAAAAATTTCATGCCCGATATTTTCCTACTTTTAACGGCGTATATCTCATTTTATTTAATGTTACCCCGGGTTAAAAAGAAAAAATGTTGAAAAAAGACACAGTACGGTGGGGGCTACTTTTTGTTTTGCTGCTGCTCGGCATTTCATTTGCTTATAATTATCATTCTATTTTATTTGAACGACCTTACTCAACCCATCAATGGAGGCAGTGCGATTGCCTTTCCATAACATTGAATTACTATAAAGAGGGCATGCATTTTTTTACACCGGTTACACATTGGTGCGGCCCTAATGGCGATGGAAAAGTAAGTACAAGCGAGTGCCCCATTATATATTACACAGTTGCCTGCCTTTGGCAGATATTTGGCTACCACGAGTTTATTTATCGCCTGGTGGTTATCCTTATTTCATTTGCCGGTCTCTTTTACTTATATAAGCTGACGTACGAACTTTTAAGTGATCGTTTACTTGCCATAATGGTTTCACTATTCTTATTCGCCTCGCCGATTTTCGCATTCTATGCCAACAATTTTATTCTCGATCTTCCGGCATTAAGCTTTGCTATTATTGCCTGGTATTTCTTTGTACGGTTTATCAAAATCCAAGCCAATAAACAACTCTATATTTCCGTATTATTCTTTACCCTGGCTGGCCTTACAAAGCTTTCAGCGCTTATTGCTTTTGCACCTATCCTGTTATTGTTCCCTATTGAAATGCTTGGCTTGTTAAAACTAAATAATGGTAATAAAATATTCAATTCGCCATTGAAACAAGGTATGCCATTTTTGGCCGCACTTGTTGTTATTGCCGCATGGACCCTTTACGTAGTACACTATAACAGCAGGGTAGATATTCGTGTTTTCAGTACACAAATATTTCCCATATGGCACATGAATTCTGCATATAAAGGAAGAGTATTTACAAGTTTTTACAGCGACCTGCTACCACAATTTTACAGCCTGCCTGCCCTCATTACTATACTTGCCATGTTTGCAACCATTACTGTATTATGGAAGAAAGCAAACAGCCTGCTTTTGTTTTCAGCTATTTGTATATTTTCAGGTGTTATTGCATACATTATATTATGGTTCCAGGTATTAGATGTACATGACTATTACCTCATTAATTTATTGATACTTGTACCCTTCATTATCATTACCTTTTTACATTATCTTAAAAATAATCATACCCGTTTCTTCAGCTCTATCACGCTTAAAATACTTTTTGGCGTTTTCCTTGCCTTTAACATTTATTATACAGCTATTGAAAACCGTGCCAAGTACCCGGCAGATGATGGTTCGCAAGTTAGCTCAGGTTTTATTCTGCGCCAGAAAACAGTTGATATGTGGAACTGGTTTCACGGAGATTATAACCTTTACCTGAGGCCTTATGAAACTATAGAGGATTACAACAGAAGCCTTGGTATAAAACGTGAAGACAAGGTAATAAGCATCCCCGACAACAGTGTCAATATTTCGTTGTATTTAATGGATCAAAAAGGTTTTACAGACTATTATTACCCTACTATGCCTGACCTTCCACGATTGAAGCAGTATATATTACTGGGTGCAAAATATTTATTCATAAACGATTCCGATCTTTTACATAAAGACTGGATAAAGCCTTATATAACCCATCCGTTCGGCGCATACAGAGGCATCAGCATTTATAACTTACAAACACCCGACATAATACCCGAAGTAATTAAGGACACGAAACGATACATACGGTCGGATAGTAACTGGATAAGCAACATAAGAACCAAGGCTTTAGCCAAACATATAAGCGTAGATTCTATGCTTACATTAGATGCTATTTGGACCATTAAAACCGCTAAGAAATAAGGGATTATAGTATTGCTAAAATATTTAGCAAATAAATACTAATATTTTTAGTATATTGCATAAAATTTCATCTGTATTCTACAGGCAATATGGAAAGAAGTGTAATGCATATGGACCTCGATACCTTCTTTGTATCGGTTGAGCGGCTACAAAACAGCAAGCTTATTGGCAAGCCTGTGCTTGTTGGCGGCAATAGCGACCGCGGTGTAGTGGCATCGTGCAGTTACGAGGCACGTACATTCGGCATACACTCTGCTATGCCCATGAAGTTGGCAAGGCAATTATGCCCACAAGCCATTATAGTGCGCGGCGATCATGAGCAATACAGCAAGTTCTCTAACATGATTACGGATATAGTTCAGGAATACGTGCCTGTGTACGAGAAAGCATCTATCGATGAATTTTACATGGACCTTACCGGGATGGATAAATTTTTCGGCTGTTATCAGGTAGCCACTGAACTGAGGCAGAAAATATTGAAAGAGACCGGATTGCCAAACTCATTTGCATTGTCGAGCAATAAAACGGTATCGAAGGTTGGCACTGGCGAGGCCAAGCCAAATGGCCAGCGCAGGATACCGTTCGGAGAAGAGAAAGGTTTTCTTGCGCCTTTATCTATTAAAAAAATACCTATGGTAGGCGATAAAACATACCAGCTGTTGCGCAACATGGGCGTAGAAAAAATAAAGACCATGCAGGAAATGCCTGTACAAATGCTGGAACAGGTATTGGGAGAAAATGGCAGAGTGATCTGGCGAAAGGCTAATGGCATTGATAATTCACCGGTAGAACAATATTCAGAAAGAAAATCTATTTCTACTGAAACTACATTTGAGAAAGATACGATTGATATGGCTTACCTGAATGCAGTATTGTTAAGCATGACGGAGAAACTGGCATATCAATTGCGCGATGAACAAAAGCTTACATCGTGTGTAACGGTCAAAATACGTTACTCCGATTTCAATACATATACTATGCAAATGCGCATACCGTATACTGCATTAGATCATGTATTGCTTGAAAAAGTAAAAGAATTATTCGCTAAGCTTTTTCAAAAGCGCATGCTCATTCGCCTCATCGGTATCCGCTTCAGTCATTTGGTTCACGGCACTTACCAGATAGATATGTTCAACGATACTGTTGAACATATTCAACTATACCAGGCTATGGACAGACTTCAAAAACGTTTTGGAAAAAATACCGTGCAACGTGCTGCAGGCCTGGGAATAACCTCGCACGACTTTAATCCCTTTAACGGAAAGGGCGGTAATATGCCTCCAAAGAAAAAATAATATGCTGCTCAACTGCCATACTACATATAGCTTTTGCTACGGTACATTAGGTATTGATGAGCTGCTTGATGAAATTAAAAAGAAAGGATATGATTCCTTTGTGCTGACCGATATTAATAATACTTCTGCTTGCCTTGAAGCCATTCGCCGGGCACCTGATGCGGGTTTAAAACCTATTGTTGGTATTGATTTCCGCAATGGCATGCAACAAAAATATGTGGGTATTGCCCGCAATAACGAAGGCTTTAAAGAACTGAACGAACACCTTACAGCACATTTGCATTCATCTGCGCCATTTGAAGAGCAGGCGCCTGAATTTCACAATGCATATATTGTTTACCCATTGCAAGCCTACTCAGGCTGGACCTTACGTGAGAATGAATTTGTGGGTGTATCGATACAGGATTTAAAACGGCTGCAATTTACTGCTGCGAAAAACGTACCGGATAAACTAGTTGCATTACAGCCCGCAACCTTTATTCACAAGAATCATTTCAATGCACATCGCCTGCTAAGGGCTATTGATAAAAACACTTTACTGAGTAAGTTGCCAGCAACCGAACAGTCAACCGCAGATGCAGCTATAATGGATAAAAAACAACTGTATGAGGCTTATACATTTTATCCTTCCGTTGTAAAGAATACCGAATATATTTTAAGTGATTGCACTATTCATTTTACCTACAACAAGCTTGCGAATAAAAACAAACAACACTTTACCGACAGCATTGCAAATGATATGGAAATGCTCCGCAATAAGGCTATTGAGGGGCTATCATACAGATATCCAAATCCGTCGGAAGAAGTTTTGAAAAGAGTAGAAAAAGAATTAGACGTTATCGGGCAGAAAAATTTTGCATCATACTTTCTCATCAACTGGGATATTGTTCGGTATGCCCGCTCGCAAGGTTATTATTATGTAGGCCGGGGCAGCGGCGCCAATAGCATCATTGCATATTTGCTGAACATAACCGATGTTGATCCTATTGATCTCGACCTTTATTTCGAACGGTTTATAAATATTGACCGCGCCAACGCACCTGACTTTGATATTGATTTTTCATGGAGAGACCGCGATGACATAACCCGTTATATTTTTGAAACGTATGGCCGTAAACATACTGCCCTGTTAGGCACCTACTCTACCTTTCAGCACGATGCGGTAACACGTGAACTGGGAAAAGTATTTGGCTTACCCATGTCTGAAATTGACAAACTGCAACAGGCCACAAAGAATCTAAAACAAGAAGATCTTCCCAAACTTGAAAAGTTATGGCAGTTAGTAATAAAGTATAGTGAACTTATAAAAGGCCTGCCCAGCCACCTGAGCATCCACGCTAGCGGTATTATTATTTCAGAAGAACCGATATCGTGCTACACAGCTACAAATCTCCCGCCTAAGGGATACCCGACCACACAGTTCAGTATGCTCGAGGCAGAAGATATCGGCCTTTATAAATTCGATATACTAAGCCAGCGGGGGCTTGGAAAAATAAAAGATGCACTGGCTATTATCAAACACAACAAGGGTGATGATATAGACATTCACAACATTAAAGAATTTAAAGACGACCCGGAAATAAAGAAACTGCTGAGCACCGGTAAATGCATCGGCTGCTTTTATGTTGAGTCTCCTGCCATGCGCATGTTGCTTACCAAATTGCAGGCCGACGATTATTTGCGGTTGGTTGCAGCCAGTTCTATCATCCGCCCGGGAGTAGCACAAAGCGGCATGATGCGTGAATACATAGTACGCTATCGCAATCCGGAAGTCCGTGAAAAAGCAAAAGCGGCTATACCTCAATTGTATGAATTACTTGAAGAAACATATGGAGTAATGGTGTACCAGGAGGATGTAATTAAAATAGCTCACCTCTTTGCCGGTCTTACCTTAGCTGAGGCCGATTACTTACGCAGAGGCATGTCATGGAAATATAAATCGCGCCCTGAATTTTTTTCGGTAAGGGAGAAGTTTTTCTCCAATTGTTTGGAAAGAGGTTATAGCCAGAAAACAATAAGCGATATATGGTACCAGATAGAAAGCTTTGCCAACTTTGCCTTCTCTAAGGGCCACTCAGCCAGTTATGCAGTAGAAAGTTACCAGGCGCTTTATCTTAAAGCATATCATCCATTGGAATATATGGTTGCTACGCTTAATAATGGCGGCGGCTTTTACCGCATGGAATTATACATACATGAAGCTCGTATGCATGGAGCAGAGATAGTACCGCCATGCGTAAATAACAGCCCTGCACTTTGTACTATAAAGAATAAAACCATTT
The DNA here is from genome assembly GCA_035486275.1 of Bacteroidia bacterium. Lineage (GTDB taxonomy): Bacteria > Bacteroidota > Bacteroidia > JABEUT01 > JABEUT01 > JABEUT01. Next base: position 10,472 of record DATHNG010000207.1, on the reverse strand, counting down.
ACCTTGGCCTTGGTTTGATAAGTGAGCTTGAAAAAGAAACACTGGAATTACTTTTAGCAGAGCGCAGAAAGAATGGCAAATACAAAAGCCTGTACGATTTTGTAAAGCGCGTGCCTGTTTCGGTTGAACAGGTTTGTTTGCTGATACGCTCAGGTGCATTCAGGTTTACAGAGAAAAATAAAAAAGAACTATTGTGGGAGGCCTATTCACTTATCAACCCTATAAAGAAACCCAAACTTTCGGAAGAGCTTTTTGATGTAAAGCCAACGCATTATAGTTTGCCTGCACTTCATGAATCCTGGGTTGACGATACCTTCGATGAAATTGAACTGTTCGGATTCCCGCTTTGTTCGCCTTTCCGCTTATTGAAAAATGAAATACCTGTTCGCACACTTGTAAAAGACCTTGCCGCACACGTAAATAAAACTGTTGAGATAGTTGGTTACTTTATTAACAACAAAGTTGTATTCACTGCAGCAAAAAAAGAGCGCATGTATTTCGGTACCTTTCTTGATCTTGATGGTTACTGGATAGATACCGTGCATTTTCCTCCATCAGCCAAAGCATGGCCTTTTCAGGGCCCGGGCTGCTACTTATTAAAAGGCAAGGTTGTTGTTGAGTTCGATCACATGACCCTTGAGATACAGGAAATGCACAGGCTTGCTTATTTGAACAGGGATGATGTGGGAAGTGCAAAAAAAGTAGAATTAATGCAGGAGTAGTACTTTGTAAATTTCTTATCTTTAACTAGACTGTATCTTTTAGTTAGTCGCGACATTATAGCTACATAATGAAATTATTATGAGATACTTCTTTTGTTTCTGTTTCACAATTCTATCTTTCTTGTTACATGCACAAGACAGTTCGGTGATTTTTCATATACAAAAGGATAGTGGTGTTTATACAAAAGTGGATACAATGCCACGTTTTAACGGGAACCTCTCTCAATTTCTTTCTGAGAAGGTGGAATATCCAATAAAAGAGAGAGAAGACAGTATAGAAGGTACCGTTTATATTGGTTTTATTATAGAAAAAGATGGTACAATGGATAGTATAAAAGTACTGAAAGGGATTGATCCAACTCTTGATTTAGAGGCCTTAAAAGGAGTGAAGAAGTTGCCAAAAAAATGGAAACCGGGTATTCAGAATGGAAAACCAGAAAGAGTAAAATATACTATACCTATCATTTTTAAACTCCGCTAGCTTTTCCCCTTCATCCTCTCCTTCCAGAGTTGATTGAAAGACTTTGGCGCTACAACAGGTAGATCGCGGCGTGTACCCCAGGCATCTTTAAAGAACCTGCGTATCATAAAGTTCTTGAATGAAGCCCCTCCCCTTTCCATACGGCTGCGCTTTAGCATAGCCTTACGCCAGAAGTTCCAGATGGTTCTTTCGCTGCGGTTGGTAAACCCTTCTTCTACTGAATCTTTACGGTTAAGCAATAACAAATGGTGTATATCAATTTCTACCGGGCAAACTTCTGTACACCTGCCGCATAAGGATGAAGCATAACTGAGATGCTTAAAATCTTTCATTCCTTTCATGCTTGGGGTAATAACAGAGCCAATTGGTCCGCTATAGGTAGTTCCGTAGGCGTGTCCGCCAATATTACGGTATATAGGGCATGCATTGAGGCAAGCACCACAGCGTATGCAATTAAGTGCCCTACGTTGTTCTTTGCGAGCTAATAGGTCTGTACGGCCATTATCAAGTAGTACTACATACATCTCTTCAGGTCCATCTTCTTCCCCACTTTGGCGAGGGCCAGTAAGTATGTTATTGTACACAGTAACTCTTTGTCCTGTACCATGTGTTGCAAGTAAAGGAAGGAATAGATCAAGATCCGCCAATGTTGGAAGTATCTTTTCTATACCTACAATAGCAATATGTACTTTAGGAAAAGCAACTGACATAAAGGCATTGCCCTCATTCTCACTTACCTCTACCCCACCGATATCAGCAATTAAAAAGTTGCCGCCGGTAATTCCTGCATCGGCTACCGGGTATTTTTCTCTGAGCATTTTACGCACGTATGCGGTTATTTGCTCAGGTGTCCAGTCAATAGGTGTTCCCTTCTTTTCATTAAAAAGCTTTGCAACATCCTCTTTCGACTTGTGCATAGCAGGGGTAACAATATGGTATGGTGCTTCTCCATCCATCTGTTGTATTACTTCACCCAGGTCAGTCTCAAGGCTTTCTATATTATACTTTTCACAAATATGGTTCACGTCAACTTCCTCAGTTACCATTGACTTTGACTTAACCAGCATTTTTGCATTAATGCGCTTAAGTATATCAATGATCTCCTTCATGGCTACTTCGGCATCAGGCGCCCATATAACCTTACCGCCATTCTTTTTGAAATTGGTTTCGAATTCAATAAGGTACTTTTCCATGTTCTCAGTAACCTTACTCTTAATAGCCGATGCCTTTTTACGGGCCAAAGGAAGATTAGAGTATTGTTGCTTACCAACAACTACCTTTTTATCGTATTGACCTATATTAAAAAGCAGTTTCCTTTTATGCTCCGGGTCATGTGCCCTGCTTTCTGCATCTTTAAGGAACTGGTCTACGTGACTTGCCATATATTACTTCAATGTTAACACTCTATTTTATGTACTCTGTCTGTATGCCTGCCACCTTCGAAAGGGGTTGAAAGGAAAGCATCTACGCACTTTTGTGCTTCTTTCTCATCCATATACCTGGCTGGTAATGCCATTACATTAGCATCGTTATGCTGGCGGGCCAGTACTGCAATTTCTGCCATCCAACAAAGGGCTGAACGAACACCATGATGGCGGTTAGCGGTCATATTCACGCCATTACCGCTACCACATATAACTATACCAAAATCAACTTGTTTGGTTTCTACGGCATTTGCTACCGGATGTGCAAAGTCAGGATAATCTGCTCTATCTAATGAATGGGTGCCAAAATCGTTTACATCTACCCCTTTCTTTTGCAGATAAGCTTTTACTTTTTCCTTCAGTTCAAACCCTGCATGATCAGCACCAATAGCTATTTTCATTACCTTGCCTTTTTATTATGCCTGCAAAGTTACTACGCAATTGCACACATACTAAAAAAAACCTTCGTTCGTTGAAACATTTATTAACCTGTTATGTTAATAAGAGTGGTATAGATTGTTAGCATCTCTTTATTAAATAACTTTGTATTGGATAACAGATAGCTTCATACACTAATTTAATTCATTCAAGCATTATAGTTATCCTTTTAGTTAGTTTTAAGTTAACAGTGTCTTAACATAAAAGAGAAAAATAACATATGAACAAATGGGCTTTATTAACAATAGCTAACACAGTGTTCATTACTCAAATTAATATTGGTTATCAGATTATTACGTTCTAATAAAGTTTCAGTATATGTTAATTAACACCAAATTGTGTTAAGTCCAACGGTTGAGGTTTATTTTTACTAACCATACTAACAGACTAATAATAAGAACAAGAGATATTAAATAAAAAGATATATATTATTGTAATAGTTAATACCCTGAAAACTTAAAAATTAAAATGGAAACGATCGATGTTGATTTAGATATATTTGAAGAAATAAATAAACTGAAAAATGAAAAAAATGCTGTTATACTTGCCCACTACTACCAGGACGCCGATATTCAAGACGTTGCTGATTTTATTGGAGATAGCCTTGCCCTTGCTCAACAAGCCGCTAAGACTAAGGCTGACATGATTGTTTTTGCCGGTGTGCATTTTATGGCAGAAACAGCTAAGATTTTAAATCCGACCAAAAAAGTTGTAATGCCTGATCTGAGAGCCGGTTGTTCCTTAGCTGATTCCTGCCCTGCCGATAAATTTGAAGCGTTTATTAAGCAACATCCGGATCATATTGTTATTTCTTATATCAATTGCTCTGCAGATGTTAAAGCATTGACAGATATTATTTGTACCTCGAGTAATGCAGAGAAAATTATAAATAGTGTACCGAAAGATAAAGGAATAATTTTTGCCCCAGATAAGAACTTAGGAGCTTATTTAGTAAAGAAAACAGGGAGAAACATGGTATTGTGGAATGGAGCTTGTATGGTGCATGAAATATTTTCCTTAGAGAAAATTAATCACCTACGGGAATTAAATCCTAAGGCAAAACTTATTGCGCACCCAGAGTGTGAAGAACCTGTTTTACGAATTGCAGATTTTATTGGTTCTACGACTGCTTTACTTAAATTTACCCAGGAAGATAATGGTAATGAATATATTGTAGCCACTGAAACAGGTATTCTTCATCAAATGATGAAATCTTCCCCGCATAAAACGTTTATACCTGCCCCGCCAAATAACTCATGTGCATGCAATGATTGCCCCCACATGAAGTTAAATACTTTGGAAAAACTATATAATTGTATGAAATTTGAGAAGCCGGAATTACTTATGAAACAGGAATTAATGAAGGCAGCTGAAAAACCGTTAAGGAGAATGTTAGAATTGTCGTCTAATTAAAAAATGAAAAAGAGAGTTGACATAGTATATTTTATTGCGGGTATATTGCTTGCGTGCTCAGTTTTTTTTCCGGGCGTTTCTTCCGCGCAAAAAACAACTGAAGGATATAATAAGCTATACTATGCTAATGGAAAACTTTCGAGTGAAGGTACTATACAAAATGGTAAACCTGATGGATATTGGAAAACATATTATGAGAGTGGCAAAATAAAATCAGAGGGTAATAGAAAAGAATATGTGCTAGATAGTACATGGAATTTTTATACAGAAAAAGGATTGATGTATGTTTCATTCAGTTATAAAAATGGTAAGAAGAATGGATTTAAATCAAGCTACACATACGATGCTAAAGACAGTTCGAAGAGTGTGTTGATATCAAAAGAGAACTATGTTAATGATACATTGCAAGGCCAATCGTATTACTTTAAGAATAATAAACTTTCAAGAATTACTACTTATAAGGATGGTTTAGCAGAAGGAAAAGCATTTGATTTTTCACCCGATTCTTTGATAACGGTTATAACACTTTATAAAGGAGGCTTTGTAAAGAAAGTAACCAGGATCAACCAGTATAATACTGCAGGTCATAAAGATGGATTATGGCAGACCTTTTACGCGAACGGAAACGTGAAGTGGGAAGGAACATATACTGATGGAAAGAGAGATGGTTACTTTAAAACATATACTGATGCCGGGAGCTTGGTAACTATTGAAAAATACATCAGTGATGTGTTGCAAACCGATGCACCTGAATTAGCAAAGCTTGAAACACATACTGAATATTATGATAACGGCAGAGTAAAATCAGAAGGCCCTTTAAAGAACGGAAAGCCATTTGGTGTGCACCATGAATACGATGAAACGGGTAAGCCGGTGAAAGCAGAAATATATGACAGTGGAAGAGTAATGGCTGAAGGTGTTTTAGATACTGCTGGTTTGCAGCAGGGCGAATGGAAGGAGTATTACGAGAACGGACAAATGAAATCGATTGGTAAATACCTGAATGGAAATAAAGTTGGGCAGTGGAAATATTTTTATGCCAGCTCTAAAGTATTTGAAATTGGCAAGTATGATAACCAAGGCCGCCAGCAGGGAAAATGGATATGGTATTTTGATAATGGAAAAACTCGAAGGGAAAGTAATTTCTTAAATGGGCAGGAAGATGGTGACTTTATAGAGTATGCTGATAGTGGAGGCGTAATTACAAAGGGACAATATGTTGAAGGATTGCGCGAAGGTATCTGGACGTACGAACTTGGCAACTATCGCTCAATTGGTAAATATACCGATGACCAGCAAGACAGCTTATGGAAAGAATATTACATCGATAATAACAAAGTTCGCTTCCAGGGAAATTATAACCAGGGCAGGCCTGATGGTACGCATACATGGTATTACCCTGATGGAAAGAAACAAATTGAGGGGCAATACAGCATGGGTGTAATGGAAGACAAGTGGAGGTATTATGATGAAGCAGGAAATCTATTCCTTACCATTACCTACAAAGATGATGTAGAGATAAAGTATGATGCAGTAAAAGTCCTGCAGTAATTACCACAGGACTTATTCATTCATTTTATTTGCACCATTCATCAACTGTCAATACAGTTCCGCGCCGTGTAAAAAATTTAGTAGTAAGTAGTTTATGCGTTTCCGGGTCAGGATCAGCACAGCAGTCAGATAATACACTAATACGGTAATCTTTATCAGACGCTTCACACGCAGTTGACAGTACAACACCGCTTGTAGCAATACCTGTTAATATCATGTGTTTAATTCCGGTTGCTCTCAGAACAACTTCAAGGTCACTACCTGTGAATGCACTCACACGGCGTTTTGTTATAGTTATTTCACCTTCTTGTGGCACCAACTCCGGAAGTATTTTCACCCACTCTTCCATATTCATCTTTCCAAAACGTTCTCTCATTGGTGCAGTTGCTTCAGGTGCGCCGGGCCTGAAACCGATCACCACATAAATGACAGGTATTTTTTTGCTTCGTGCATGTGCTATTGCTTTTTTAACATTGGGTACAAATCCCATAATATCAGGATACATTGCCAGCATAGGCGCTTGCATATCCATTACGAAAAGGGCTGTGTTTTCTTCCATAGTGTTTGCGTTTTGGTTATTAGTTATAGGTCTTGTTTAATAGTTGCGGCTTTCCTGAAATAAGGCAAAAAACAGAAGGCAATTAAAAGAGCGGCAATACCCTGCCCAAGTATTGTTATGGGTGTACCAAAGTATCTCGAAATAGCCCCTATCATTAATGCGCCTAATGGCTGCATTCCAAAAAAGGCCATTGCGAAGTAACTTATTATGCGCCCACGCATTTCTTGTGAAACGGTAGTTTGAATAATGGTATTGCTTATTGTTACCTGCGACATCATTCCGAAACCAGTTAGTATAGCAAATGCCGAGGCTAAAGGAAAATATGTTATGTGCGAAAATGATATTAACCCGATTCCGAATAAAATAGTGTTGATGAACAAAATCATTCTCAGGTTAGCACCAGGCTTTAAAGAAGCAAGGAAAATAGTACCACATATAGCCCCCAGGCCAATAAAGCTATTCAGATAACCAAACGTTGAAGCATCTCCTTTAAAAATAACCTTTGCGTATACAGGAAGCAGTGTATTGTAAGGAAGCACCAGGAAACTTGAAAAACCAAGAAACAAAATGATCAGCCCTATTGAGGGAGTTGCTTTTAAATACCTAAACCCTTCTTCAAGTTCATGCACAAGGTTTTTATCTTTTACTTCAGGGTCAGGAATATTCAATCTCATTAATAACAGTGATATTATTACTGCTACAAAACTCAATGCATTCATCAGGAAACAGACCCCGGCCCCCAGTTTTGCTAATACTATCCCTGAAATTGCCGGGCCAACTAAACGTGCAAGATTAACCATGGATGAGTTAAGGGCAATAGCATTCGAAAGATCATTCTTATCATCCACCATTTCATATACCAGCGATTGCCTTGCAGGAACATCGAATGCATTAATTATACCTAGTAGCACGCTTAGTGTTAGTATTTCCCATACTGTATAATGGTTATACAGAACTAATAAGGCAAGCAAAGCAGCCTGCACTAATGATGCAATTTGCGTGGTAAGAAGAACACGATATTTATTGAACCTGTCAGATATTACTCCACCCCATAAAGAAAACAGAAAGCTTGGAAACTGTGTTGCGAATACTGTTACACCCAGCATAAATTCAGAATGTGTTTGAATATACACAACCCAGTATACAGCAGTTCGTTGCATCCACGTTCCTATAAGTGAAATCGATTGACCGGTAAAATACAACCTGTAATTGCGACTACGAAATGCTCTGAATGTTTGTATATTCATAGAAAGAGAGTGCAAATATACAATTAGTTCTGTAATTACAGAACCAAAAAAACTATTATATTTGCTCCTTGATAACCTCCATTATCTGAGAAAATGAAAGTAGAAAAAAAACTGTCAGCAAAAGACTATGTTGAAAAGATAGGAGTATCTTTTGAAAAGGAAGGATTTCAACCTGCTATGGGAAGAATATTTGCCTACCTCATAATAGCTGATCCGCCGCACAAATCCTTTGAAGAAATACTGGAATACCTGAAGATAAGCAAAAGCGCAGTAAGTACTTCGCTGAATTACCTGATGTCCAGGGACCTGGTGGAATACATTACATTACCTGGTGATAGGAAACGTTATTTCAAAATAAATATGTCGGGCTGGGTAACACTGATAAAAAAGAAAATGGCCAGGCGTAGTTTCTTTGGCGAAATAATGAAAGAAGCCCTAAGTGCCCGTTCGAGTAAATACAAGGAATTTAATGATGCTTTGCAAGAGCAGGCTGAATTTCTGGAGTTTATGCATAAAGAGATGAGAGATGCATTGGATAAATGGGAAAGAAAGAAAAAAAAGAAGGGTTAACAATTTCCGTACATTTGATGCGTTAAATCTGAGGCAATTAAACTAGTAAGAGAAAAGCACATCTAAATGCGGACAATGCCATTATGTTTATAAAACGACTCTTTCTGTTGATACTATTCATAGTTTCAGCTACATCTGTTTTTTCTCAAGCTAACTTTACAATAAGCGGTACCATAAAGGACTCAGCATCTGGCGAAGCGCTTATTGGTGTAGTGGCCTCAGTAAAGGAATTACCTACTACAGGAGCAAATACAAATGAATATGGTTTCTATTCATTAACGCTACCCGAAGGAAATTATACACTCGTTTATTTTTATTTAGGATACCGGCCAGATTCTATAAAGATCTCTTTGCATCAGAACATTAAACAAAACCTGAGATTAGTTACAGCGGGTAAATCACTGGAAGAGGTAAAAGTACAGGGAACAAAATCAAACGCGAATGTAACAAGCACACAGACAGGCTTAATTCAGTTAGATGTAAAACAGATAAGTACCATACCGGTAATATTTGGCGAAAAGGATGTAATGAAAACATTACAATTACTTCCCGGTGTATTGTCGGCTGGAGATGGAAACAGTGGCTTTTACGTTCGTGGTGGCGCTGCTGATCAGAACTTAATATTGCTCGATGATGCACCTGTTTACAATGCATCTCACTTGTTAGGCTTTTTCTCTGTATTTAATTCCGATGCCATAAAAGATGTGACTTTGTACAAGAGCGGAATGCCTGCTCAGTTTGGTGGCCGCCTGGCTTCGGTTGAAGATATTAAGATGAATGATGGTAATGATCAGACCTATCATTTAAGCGGTGGTATAGGGCTGATAGCTTCAAGATTAAATTTTGAGGGACCCATAAAAAAAGGAAAAGGCTCATTTTTAATTGCGGGTAGAAGAACCTATGCTGATGTGTTTTTAAAGCTCTCGAACAATGCTTCGTTACGTAATAGCAGTCTTTATTTTTATGATTTTAATGCTAAAGGCAATTACACACTTGGTGATAAAGACCGGATCTATTTATCTGGTTATTTTGGTAAAGATGTGCTTGGCGCTGATAATCTTTTTGGTATCAACTGGGGTAATGCCACGGGTACATTTCGTTGGAACCACATATTCGGGCCTAAGCTGTTTTCCAATACTTCTGTTATTTTCAGTAACTACGATTACAATATTGATATTACAGCTGCAGGCATTAATTTAGGCATTCAATCAACCATTCGTGACTGGAGTTTAAAGGAAGAGTTTCAATATTTCCCTAACAACAAGAACAAAATATTATTTGGTTTTAATTCCATTTATCACACCATTGTTCCCGGTAATCTGGTATCAAATGATTCGAATATTAATGGCACCAATATACAAACACGCTATGCATTGGAAAACTCAATTTATGCATCTGATCAGGTTAAACTAAGTGAAAGATTAAGCTTTATGGCTGGTTTAAGATTAACCACATTTAGTTTGCTCGGTGCAGGAACATTTTATACCTACGATGCTAATGGTAATGAAACAGACTCTGCAAAATATTCAAGCGGGCAGTTTGTGAAAACATATATTAATCCTGAACCACGTGCTAACTTTAATTATCTGTTAGACGAAACTTCATCTGTAAAAGCATCGTATGACAGAAATGTCCAGAACATGCATTTGCTTTCTAATTCCACCACCTCTACTCCTACTGATCTATGGATACCAAGCAGTAACAATGTTCTGCCTGAAATATCTGACCAGGTTTCGTTGGGTTACTACAGAAACTTTGATGATAATAATTATGAATTTTCTGTTGAAACCTATTATAAGCAAATGCAGAATGAGATCGATTATAAGAACGGTGCCCAGCTTATTTTGAACCAAAGTGTAGAGAGTGAATTGCTCTTTGGTAAAGGAAAATCGTACGGTGTTGAATTATTCTTTAAAAAGAAATTCGGAAAATTGACGGGCTGGGTTGGGTATACATATTCAAGAACGTTCTTTCAGATACAAGGTATTAATAACGGTGGTTGGTACCCTGCAAGACAGGATATTCCTAATGATGTGGACATTGTGTTGATTTATAAACTGAATGATA
>DATHNG010000206.1:0-9910 GCA_035486275.1 Bacteroidia bacterium | reverse complement strand
TATGATTGGGAAAAGTTGCATTCATTTCTCCAACCAGGTAAAGAGCATTACGTTTGCCACGTACATTGGTTTTGAATATTTCAATGGAGCTCATGAACGGTAAATTATATTCCAAGAATTGATTTTAGTTTAGGGTAACCTGACTTACTGATGGGCACTTTAGCACCTGATTTTAAAATTGCGAGATGGTTCTCTTTTTCGTATGGCTCAATACGAGTTACTTGTTGAATTTGTACAATGAAGGAACGATGAACTCTTACAAACTGGGTTTTATCCAGCACGTCTTCAAAGTAGCCCATTGTTTTCTTTTTCAGGTATGAGCCATCGGCTGTGTGGATCTTTACGTAATCATCGTCGGCTTCCATGTAATGAATTTCATGGGTAGGTATAATACGAATCTTTGTTCCTGTTTTAACAACCACCCGGTTATGTTGCTCCGGTGAATGTGAAGCAGTTTCTACTAATGATTCAATACTTGCTTTGCCATCCTTCTTTTCATATTGTTCCATCCATTTTTTTACGGCTTTGTCAAAGCGTTCTTTACTGAATGGCTTTAGCAGGTAATCTACTGCATGTGCTTCGAAAGCTTTCATAGCATATTCGTCAAATGCCGTAGTGAAAATAACTGCGGGTTGGGTGTCGAGTAATTCGAGCATTTCAAAACCATTGATCTTTGGCATCTGTACGTCAAGAAAGATAAGGTCAGGCTGATGTTGTGCAATTGCTTTTACACCTTCAAATCCATCTCCACATTCCTGAACAATTGAAATGGTTGGGTATTGCTGTAAATATTCGGTAACGATAGACCTTGCCAATGGCTCATCATCTATAAGTATTGCTTTAATCATGCTGTTGAGGTATTATAACAGTTGTAGTAAATAAATCTCCTTCAGTTTTTGTTTCTATTAAATCTTTGCGTGCATACAATAAATACAATCTTCGTCGGATCGAACTAAGGCCAAAACCAGTACCTTGTCTAGTTTGTGAGGTTTGCGGGTCAAATGGGTTTTGAATGGAAATGGATAGTTGCGCGTTTTCAAGTTTTGCAGTAATGCTGATCGTAACTGACCCCGTTGTATCGTAAAGCCCAAACTTAATAGCATTCTCAACAATTGGTTGTAACAGCATTTGCGGAATCTGGCATTTCAGGGTTGATTCATCATTCTTAACTTCTGTACTTAACCTATGGCCAAAACGCACTTTTTCAATATCGAGATATAGTTGCAGGTAGTGCAGCTCTTCCTCCAGGCTTACCAGCATTTTTTCGTCATTCTTTAGTGTCCCTCTAAGAAAATCTGCCAGTTGTTGAATCATGTGGCGGGCTTCCTCCGGACGGGAACCTGTAAGTGAGCTGATGGAGTTTAAGCTATTAAACAGGAAATGAGGCTGAAGTTGCTGGCGTAACTTATACAACTCTGCATCCTTAGCAAGTTTATCTGAATCAGCTTTTCTTTTTTCGTTCTCCCTGTTCTCTTCAAACGTAAACAATAGCCAATGAATAAGAGCCATCCAGCCTGTCATCAAGAACGCGATAAAGAAACGTACGGGTAATGATTTGTAAAGGAAGGCTAAATAAGTTGGGTCTGATATGAGTTGCGAAAGTGCCCATTTAATTACTCCTATCCATAAAACTGCAATGCAAAAATTCCATACAAATATGTAAAAGAACTTTCCTCTACCCGGGCGATAATAACGCAATGTATTTCGTACGGCTAAGCCAATGGCCATTAATAAACCGTTACTTACTGCGCTGTCAATTGCTGCCGTTTCCCACGGAAACCCCATCCAGTTCAAAGCCCAGGCTTGAATGGTACCCCAAATAATCCATAACAGGATCATAAAAGGAATCGTTCTTCTATTTGAAATTTCGGGGCTAGCCACTATACTTTATTTATTTACTGTTAATAGCTGAGAATATCAATACCTGCAAATATAGAGGTACCATCTATAACCAACACTTTTTCCGGGTTAGACTTAATGATGGCCGGATTTCTCTTATCTTCAACACCACCAAATATCGATACCATTTTCGATTGAATTTCCCAGTCAGATGGTACAATGATCTTGGTGCCACCAAAAATCTGTACTACTTCCAACGTTACCTTTCCTTTTATATCAGCCTGTGAAAGGTTTATCTCGGCTCCGCCAAATATGTTCACGACATCTCCTCCTTTAAAATCTTTAGAAATAATTACCTTATGTACACCACCGAATATGGAGGTAGAGTCTATAAAGTCGTCCTGAGAATAGGTTCCTGTGTCCGGTGCAGGCGCCCCATACTTTGCATGAGCTTTCCACTGCCATTTCTGGTTTTTCCAGTATGCTTTATCTTCCCAATCCCAGCCATGTCTTTTCCAATAACGCCTTTTGGGACGTAATATCATCAGTAAGCCGACAGCTATTATAACTATAGGCCATATATAATCGGAAAGATTAAGGTTAGGATAGAATTCCTCGGCAAGGAATATACCGCCTATTAATATATAGATTGGCCATCCCCATGTGCGAAAGTTATGCCGTGCACCTAAATAAAAGCCAACTACAATTAATATCATTGGCCAGGTAAATAACCAATGAGGGAAAAGAACTGTACCTAATTGATTTAATAATAGAATTACACCTACAGCTAATATAATTATTCCGCCAAGGAATCTTCCCGTTCTGGAATGTTCGTCGTGGTATTGAACCCAATTTTTTGTGTTGTCTTGTACCGGGTCTGTGAACTTGTTCTCTTGTGTTTCCATTGTTTTGAAATTTGATACAAAACTATATCATCCTGATACCCTGCTGTTAGGCTAATTAGGTAGTGAAACTAGGAAAGTCGGTAAGTGGCAGGAAGAAGTCGGTAAGCGGAGAACCTAGTGAGCATCTGCCGGTAGGGCAACGTTCTTCTTGAATTTTTGCAGGTATAAGAATGGTATGCAGCAAAGCATGAATATGCCTACGAACATATAAATATCATTATAAGAAAGTAATAAAACCTGTTTCATCATAGTACCATCTAAAGCAGCATATGCCATTTGTTTTGCTTCGCCAAAACTATACCCTTTTGCCATGAATTGATTAATTATCATACTTTGCCGGGTAACCGAAGCATCGTGATAATTGCTTATATAATTAACCAAACTGTTACGGTGTAATGCAATTCGGTGGGTCAGCATAACAGTACTTATAGCAATACCAAATGAGCCACCTAGCTGACGCATCATATTGTTCAAACCTGTTCCTTGTCCCATTTCTTTTCCATGCAAGTCTTGTACAGCAAGTGTAGTTAATGGTACAAAGAGTAAGGACATACCAATACCACGAATAATAAGTGGCCAGAAGAAATTTCCGGTTCCTGATTGCAGGTTAGAATTAGCCATTAAATAGGAGAACACAAAAAATAAAAGCATGCCTCCTGTTGATAAGAACTGTGCAGGCACCCCTTTTTTTAACATTGTTCCTATAAATGGCATCATTAATATAGTGGCAATACCACCTGGGAATAATATTTCACCCGTTTGCAGGGCTGTAAATCCAAGCAGGCTTTGGCAGAAAACAGGAAATACAAACACAGATACATACATGGCAAAACCCAACATGAAAGAAGTGAACATACCGATGGTAAAACTTCGGTGACGCATAATTTTGAAATTCACTATAGGGTATTCTACGTTTAATTCCCTCCAGATAAATAACATAAGGAATAGTGCAGCCATAACTCCAAGTACACAAATCAAAGTACTATGGAACCAATCCTCGGTTTGACCACGTTCTAAGAATAATTGCAAGCTGCCAACAGCCACTAACAGAAACAGTATTCCCCAGTAATCAATTTTTTCACCCTTGCTGCTTTTGGGCGAGGGGTTTATAAATGTTAGTACCAGGAACACAGCAATAGCACCAACAGGAATGTTTACATAAAATATCCAGGGCCATGAAAGGTGGTTGGTAATGTAACCGCCAATTGTAGGGCCAACTGTTGGGCCAAATACGGCACCTAATCCAAATAGTGCAGTTGCCATTCCCATTTCTTCACGTGGCCAGGTTTCAAGTAGAATTGCCTGCGCAGGAGAAAGCAACCCACCACCTGCGAAGCCTTGCAGAATACGGAATATGATCAACTCCTGTAGAGTATGCGCATGGCCACAAAAGAATGAAGTGACAACAAAAGCTATAATTGAAAAGAGGAAATAATTTTTACGGCCAAATTTATTACCCAGCCAGCCTGACATTGGCAATACAATAACGTTTGCTACTGTGTAACCCGTAACAACCCAGCCTACCTCATCAAGGGTAGCACCAAGGTTCCCCATAATATCAGGTAATGAAACGTTTACAATAGTGGTGTCAATAAGTTCGAGCAGGGCAGCAAGAATTACCGTTATAGTAATGATCCACTTTCTTGCACCTGTTTCTGCCATTTCTCTCTAAATTGAGGCGCAAAGATAATAATTAACCAAGTCACTTCAGGTAGGTATAGTATTAGATACCGTCCAATGCTATAGGGAACTTCCAATACGAATCCAGTTCTTTCTGCAATAGCTTTATTCTTAAATGATATTCGTTTAAAACACTTGAAGATGAGCTGGTTTCATTTTCGGAATAATAGATTTCTTCACCATTAATTCCGGCAAGGAAATTATAAAGGCATTTAGGTAAATAGGTTGTGTTATACCCACCCTCTAATACAGCAAATATGTTTTTGAATTTACTTTTTAATAATTGCCCTATTTTATAATAACTATTGGCAGAAACGAAAAGTTGCAGTAACGGATCTTCAATATGCGCATCGAAACCAGCAGATACTGCAACAATATCAGGGTTAAATTGCTCGGCAATGGTCATGAATGTATTAATAGCATGCATAAATACATCATCACCACTTTCGGGTGGCAATGATACATTAATAGAATAACCTTTGCCTTTTCCTTCCCCAACTTCATTTACAAAGCCCCCACCAGGGAAAGCAGGATATTGATGCAATGACCAGAATAATACTTTATCGGTATTATAAAACGCTTTTAACGTTCCATCGCCAAGGTGCCCATCAAAATCCAGGATAAATACCCGTTTGCCTTCATTGACTAGTTTTTGTGTTGCAATGGCGATGTTGTTAAATAAACAAAATCCACTAGCAAATGTGGGGTGAGCATGATGCCCCGGTGGCCTTACTATTGCAAAATCATTGGTTTGTGATGCCATAATAGCTGCCCCAACTGCGTGTACCGCAACATTATAGCTGGCAGGTACAGCAAAAGTATCTGCATCAATCATTTCACTATTTGCACTGGCCTGTTTTATCTTTTCAACGTGTGCTTTAGTGTGAACTAGTTCAAGATATGGCTCGCCACTTATAATATTACTATCAGGAATTGCACCAAGCGATTCAAGTCTTTTGAAATTCTCATAATGCCCCGGTGGGGTTTGGTGTTCGAGAAATATTTTGTTATATATCAGTTTCATGTTTGAGGTTAATCATGTGTAAAAATAGAATTTATCATGTTTATATGGAAGAGATAGAAATATCTTTACATTCTTAAATACTGATATGAAGATATTTGAAAAGGTAAATATTGGACAAACGAATAAAGAAGCTGCTAATCGTATAGCGCTTGCACCACTTACCAATAGCCAGAGTAACGAAGATGGCACCATAAGTGATAATGAGTATAATTGGTTGGTTAGAAGGGCTGAAGGTGGTTTTGGTATTATAATTACCTGTGCTACCCATGTTTCGGAAGATGGTAAAGGCTGGGATGGTGAACTGGGTGTTTGGGATGATAAACATATTCCAGGCTTGACTCGATTAGCTGAAGGTATACATAAGAATAGCAGTTTGGCAATTGCACAAATATTTCATGGAGGCTCACGTGCACCGGAAAAAATAACCAGAAAAACTCCATGGAGTTCCAGTGCGTATTTGATTCCCGGTAATCCGCCTAAACAAGTACGAGAAGGCATGGTTGAAGATATTCTACAAGTAATTATAGATTTTTCAAATGCAGCGAAGCGAGTTTACAAAGCAGGGTTTGATGGAATTGAGCTACATGGCGCACATGGGTATTTATTTCACCAGTTTTTGAGTACTGATACTAATCACCGTAATGATGAGTGGGGCGGTACATATGAAAACAGGTTCAGGCTATTGCAAACTGTTATTAAAAATGTAAGAAGGGAATTGCCCAAAGATTTTATTGTAGGAGTACGTGTATCACCTGAAGACAGAGGAGTATTTAAAGGAATTGATTTTGATGAAGGCTTGAAAACAGCTAAACTTCTTGCTGATGAAGGTGCGGATTACATTCACATTTCGGCATGGGAAGCAATGAAGAGGCCTGAAAAATATAAGGAACAGAATAAAACAATGATAAAATATTACCGTGAGGCTTTACCTGCACATGTTAGTATTATGGTGGCTGGTGAAATATGGACTCCGGAAGATGTTGAAAAGTGCATTAATGAAGGAGCCGACTTGGTAGCCTTAGGCAGGTGTGCCATCGGTAATCCTGACTGGCCTAAGCTTGCTGTAAAAGAGGATTACACACCAAAAAAGCCTCCTTATACAGTAGCTGAACTGGAAGAGCGGGTTGTAAGCCCAAAATTTATTGAATACCTTCGTCGGTGGGAGAACTTTGTGAAATAGCTTTAATAAGCACTCGCTGTATTTAAGCTCTCGATATCCCCTTTGTTAAGGTTCAAATGAACTGATTGAACAAGGTCTTCCATTTGTTTTAAGTTTGTGGCACTTGCAATTGGAGCAGTAATACTTGGTCTTGCCATTAACCAGGCTAGAGCTACACGAGCGGGGTTCGAACTATGTTGTTTAGATACTTCATCCAGTGCCTTTAATATTCTCATACCACGGTCATTCATATAGTTTGTAACAACCCTGCTACCATGTGCTCCATTAGAGGCATCTTCCTTTGTTCTGTATTTTCCCGTCAGGAATCCTTTTGCAAGGCCATAAAAACAAATTACTCCAACATTTTTCTTCAGGCAAAGCGGTTCAAGGTCTTTCTCAAATTCAGCACGATCGTATAGATTATACTGAGGTTGTAGGGTCTGGTATGAAGGGTAACCTGATTTCTTACTTATTTCAAGAGATTTTTCAAGCCTGTCCGCTTTAAAGTTCGATGCTCCTATTGCTCTTACCTTGCCTTGTTTTACTAGTAATGCATAAGTTTCCAAAGTTTCTTCAATTGGCGTATTAAGGTCATCCTCGTGTGATTGATAGAGGTCAATATAATCAGTCTGGAGTCGCCTTAAAGACGCCTCAACAGCTTGCATAATGTACTTCTTTGAAAGGCCTTTCATCCCATTACCCATTCCCATTGTATGTCCGACTTTAGTCGCAATAATTACATCTTTGCGTTTATTGTTTTGTTTCATCCATTTACCAATAACAGTCTCCGATTCCCCACCTGTATTGCCTGGTACCCATTTGGAATAAACATCAGCTGTATCTATTAAGTTAAGCCCACTGCCAGTAAAAGCATCAAGTAGTTTAAAAGCCATTGCATCATCAATGGTCCACCTGAGCACATTTGTCCCGAAAGCAAGTTTGCCAACTTTTATACCTGATTTGCCTAATTCACGTTGTTCCATACAAATTGTTTTGTATTTCAAATGTAATGCTTTATAAATAAGAAAAGCTTCGCATTACTGCGAAGCTTTTCTATCTGAATGGTGTGAAACTTATTTTAGAAAAGCAGCATGTTCCGGAATATGGAAAAAGTAATCATCATATTGATTAGCTGATTTCAATTGATCGATATAGAACATGCGAATGCTGGTTTGCCCTTTACCAAACGCCTTGCAGAAATAATACCCTGCTTCGGTCTGGGTCATACGCTTTAAATAACCTTTTTCATTCAAAGTCTTGTAAAGACATACTATCGGTAATACACTACTTCTTGATTTTGGTATAAATGTGAATTTTCCTTCCTCATCTTGCTTTACAAGGCCCATACGATAGAGGTATGCAAATATTTTTTCTCCTGCGGCCCTGTTCTTAAAAATATCGAAGAATGACAGGACATACTTCCCACCATCTTCGGTAGTCATTTTGTCTAGTGGGCTTTTCAATGTAGCCGAGGCAAGGTTGGCAACTTTAAATTCTGAGGAAATGTAGGCATTCGAGTTGTTTACTTTCATAGTTCTTTGTTTAAAGATTAATGTTACTTGTAATTAGTAAATGACTACATGCTTCTGAGCATAGCCTGAAAAAGAAGAAAACAAACAAATAGTAACGCTACCGTTACATATGGTGTAATGGAGGAGAAGAATTTGGTTATCATATTGCGTGTTATTGATGTAGTACAAAATTAGACCAGCCTCATAGCGTGGTAGTTAAACTAATGTTACCAAAAGTTTACTAAATGTCTATACGTATTAATACGTAAGGATTTTAGAACTTCCTGTCTTCCAGCTCTTCTATAAAGAGTCGAATGTTTTGTGGGATAGATACAGAAGTATTCTTTGTGAAATCGAATAATACAACTACATCCTGGGCTTCGGCCGCAAGTTCACCCTTGTCATTAAGTATCCGATGATGAATACCCATGCTAGAATTTTTTATGAAATCAACGCGAGCTTCTACAACAATATTGCCTGGGTAGAATAAAGGCTTACGAAATTGACATGATGATGATACAAGCAAGGGGCCAACTTTTTTATCTGCATAGTCTTTATGGAATTGAGATATTTCCCAATAATTTACCCTTGATGCCTGTATAAATTTAAAGAACATTACATTGTTAATATGCCCGAACATATCCATTTCACTCCAGTCCAGCCGGATGTTTAGTTTGGAAGGGAAATTAGCCGCAGTCGCGCTTTGTAGATTCTTTTCTTGTTCACTCATAGGGCAAATATATGTAAATCAAATTTCTTTTACCGAAATGCGTATGTGTGCAGTCCTTCCTTTATCATCGGTGCAGGATACTTTTACGTTTCCGGAATTAGGGCTGAAGAAAATGGATTCATCAGGTTTTGACTTGCCGAAGAATTTATCATCTATATACCAATAAACCATTGATACATCATTTCCTGCATTACATTTAAGCATTATGTTGTGGCTTTCATTCTTCATTAGTAAATATTGAGTCCCGTTTACAGGTGATTGTATAGTAAGCGAATGATCATTATATACACGCGGGCATTCCGGGTTATGCGGTGGTATCTTCTTGTAAGGTATTTTGTACAGATCAAAATAAAGTATCATTTCAGAAGAGTAGGAGGGATATAATTTTTCTACATATCCGGCTTTGGGTAAACAACTGCGGCAGTAAGACATGGTTCCTTTGGCATCGGTGTAAACCATTTTCATGTGGTCGCAGGTTTCAGTTGATGATACACTTGGAATATAGTAGTCAGGTACAAGGTTGGTACAATACTTATCAGGCAATTTGCCTGTTTCCGAACATACCCAGCGTACACCTAAGTGTGCAGGAAATTTCAGCCAATTAAAATCATTGTAATAACTTAATGTGCCGAATATCTCAGCCATTAAAGGTACTGCACAGCTCGCGCCACTTAGTTCCTGAGATTCTGCTGCATTAAAATTACCAACCCAAACGCCAACAGTATATTTATCATTATATCCTACACACCATCCATCATGATGTCCGTACGATGTACCTGTTTTCCATGCAATTTTTGGGAAATGCTCAGCATCATCCATATTGGCAGGCACATCGGTGCGCTCCATTTCTGTTAGTATGTGCGATACCATAAAAGATGACTCAGTAGAAATTAATTGCACTGGTTTTATTTCTGGCTGATCTTTTGTATATCGCAACGGTGCAAATTGACCACCATTGGCCAGTGTTACATAAAGGCCGGTTAACTCTTTCAATTTTATTCCGCAGCCACCAAGTACCAATGATAGCCCTAGTTTCTGTTGCTGGCTAACCAAAGAATGGCA
>DATHNG010000205.1:0-8163 GCA_035486275.1 Bacteroidia bacterium | reverse complement strand
CTGAAAACATAATAACAGATATTCTCAATACAGTTGAAGTGCCTTAATAGTCGTTAGGGATTAGTGTTTAGTGACTAGCAAAAACAATGGAAGCGACTGAGCTATTAAAAAAAGTAAGAAAGATCGAGATAAAGACTCGTGGACTTTCGCAGGAACTATTTTCCGGCGAATACCATACTGCCTTTAAAGGACGCGGTATGTCCTTCAGTGAAGTGCGGGAATATCAGGTAGGTGATGAAATACGTGCTATTGACTGGAACGTTACGGCTCGCTTCAACCACCCGTACGTTAAAGTATTTGAAGAAGAGCGTGAATTAACTGTAATGCTTTTGGTGGATGTTAGCGCCTCTGAAAACTTTGGCACCAAAAAGCAATTCAAGCAGGATATGATAACTGAATTATGCGCTGTACTTGCGTTTTCAGCCATTCAAAACAACGATAAAATTGGTGTAATATTTTTCTCAGACATTATTGAAAAATTCATTCCGCCTAAAAAAGGGAAATCGCATATACTGCATATTATCCGTGAACTGATACAGTTTAAGCCAAAGAGCACCCGCACGAACATTACCATGGCGCTACGCTATTTTACAAATGTTATTAAAAAGAAAAGCATTGCATTTCTTATATCAGATTTTATGGATGCAGGCTTTTACGACGCCATGAAGATTGCAGCAAAAAAACACGACCTGGTTGCCCTGCGCATTTATGATAAAAGAGAGAAAGAATTACCTGAGATGGGGCTTGTGAAATTTAAAGATGCTGAGACAGGGAAAATTATCTGGCTGGATACATCAAGCAAAAATGTAAGGAATCATTACTATGCAGCTGCAAGAGAAAGAGAGCAAATGATTAAAGATATTTTTATGCGCAGCGGTGTCGATACAGCCAGCATTTCTACGGACGAATCATATATAGGCCCATTAACAAACCTATTCAAGAGCAGGGCAAAATGAAAGTAAAGAGCATATATTGTTTTTTTATCATTGCACTTGTTTCACTGTGTAGTTGCCCTTCATTTGCTCAAAATGCAAGTGCAGTTGCCGGTATTGACAGTACTGTTATTGTTATAGGAAACCAAACCCATCTTCATTTAAAGCTTAATTACGATACAAAGGGAGGTGTACCCAAAGTTCAGTGGCCTTTTATAGCCGATTCATTAGTTTCTAAAGTACACGTGGTTAGCAAATCAAAAATTGATACGGTAATACCTGATAAGGCTAACCCTACCCTACAAGCACAAACCCAGGATATCATTATTACTTCTTTCGATTCAGGTTATTATGCCATTCCGCCATTTCAATTCATACTGAATGGAGACACTTCGCACCCGGTTATGACCGATGCACTGATGATGCAGGTAAGAACTATACCCATTGATACTGCGAAAGGTTTCAGGGATATAAAGGGACCCATACAGGTAAAATTCCCTTTTGTAATTATACTAATGTATGCTGGTATTGCATTGGCAGTATTAGCTCTTATCGCATTCCTTATTTATTATTATATCAAGCAAAGCAAAAAGCAAGTCATTGAACCTGTTGTTGTAAAGGCTCCGCCCGTTGACCCGCATATTAAGGCACTGAAAGCATTAGAGGAATTGGCGCTGCAGAAATTGTGGCAGGAAGGAAAAGTAAAGGAATATTATAGTGGTGTTTCAGATATTTTAAGAACCTACCTGGATGATCGTATGAATCTTGGTGCACTTGAAATGACCACCGACGAAATTATGTATGCTCTGAGAAGGAAAGGTGAACTGAATGATGATCTTAAGAGGAGATTGAGGGAAATACTTGTATTATCTGACCTTGTTAAGTTTGCAAAGGAACAGCCTTTACCGGAAGAAAACGAAGCAATGTTAAACCATGCTATAGATTTTATAAATAGCAGTTTACGTGCACAGGAACCTGTTAAAGCCGAAACCGTAGAACCTTCTCAACCTAACACATCTGCAACGGTATGAAATTCTTCGAAGACATAACGTTTGCTCACCCAGGCCTATTGTGGTTATTATTGGTTATTCCATTACTGGTTACGTTCTATATTTTCAGAAACAACGATGCTGTTGCCGACGTTTCAATTCCATTGCCATGGAGGCCGGGAAACATTCCTAAAACAAATAACTATAAGAATTACTTAAGGCATTTATTGTTTGTATTTCGAATGCTGGTAGTAGGATTGCTTATTGTAATAATTGCCCGCCCGCAATCGCGATTAAATTATAAGAACATTACCAGCGAAGGCATAGATATAATTATTGCATTAGATATTTCGGGTAGTATGTTATCGAAAGACTTTAACCCGAACCGTATTGATGCCGCAAAAAAAGTAGCCGGTAGTTTTATTGATAGCCGTCCTTCCGATAAAATAGGATTAGTAATATTCAGTAGCCAGGCATTTACACAATGCCCTTTAACCACAGACCATGGAGTAGTAAAAAATCTGTTTGCGCAAGTCCACACCGGAATGATTGCTGATGGAACTGCCATTGGTGAAGGTTTAGCGACAGCAGTTGCACGTATAAAAGACGACCAGGCCAAGAGTAAAGTAATTATTTTGCTTACAGATGGTGTAAATAATACCGGTTCAGTACCTCCGCTTACAGCCGCTGAAATTGCAAAAGTATTTGGCGTAAGGGTGTATACAATTGGTGTAGGCACAACCGGAAAAGCAATGTCACCGGTTGCTCAGTTACCCGACGGAACCTTGCAATATGCACTGACCGATGTTGAAATTGATGAGGCGCTATTAAAGCAAATAGCAACCGAAACCGGTGGGCAATACTTCAGGGCAACTGATAATGAGAGCCTGAATAAAATTTACAAGGAAATTGATAAAATGGAAAAATCAAAGATCGAAGAAAAAGACTACACCGATCATCCTGATGAGTTTTTGCCTTTTGCAATTGCAGCTGCTATACTATTGGCCTTAGAAATATTATTGAGGAACACTATTTTTAAAACTGTACCATAATGCTACAGATGGCGCATAAAATATTCTACTACGCATTAGCTGTTATACCGGTTACGATACTGGTTTATTGGCTTGCTATGCGTATGAGAAAGAAAGCCATTAAGAATTTTGCAGAAATTTCTCTTTATTCCCGTCTTGCTCCGGAGAGTTCAGTATCTAAAAAGAATCTAAAATTCATTCTTTCACTTATAGCTATTACGCTTTTAGTATGGGCTATGATAGACCCTGAAATTGGCATGCACCCTGAAAAGGTGGAGCGAAAAGGTTCTGATATTGTAATTTGCCTCGACGTATCAAATAGTATGAATGCGCAGGATATAATGCCCAGTCGACTGGAACGGGCAAAAGAAGCAATTGAAAAACTTATTACCGAATTGCATGGTGATAGGATCGGGCTTGTTGTGTTTGCCGGAGAACCCTTTGTACAACTTCCTTTAACCACTGATGCGGGTGCGGCTAAAATGTTCCTCGGCACCATTAACACCAGTATGATACCTGTTCAGGGAACTTCAATAGGCTCTGCCATTGATACTTCGGTAGGCTTATTTACACAGCAAGCAAACAGCAATGGAAGAAGTAAGTCAATCATACTAATAACTGATGGTGAAAACTTTGAAGATGATGCGCTTTCTGCCGCTAAATCGGCTGCTGAAAAAGGCATTGTAATTCATACTATTGCAATGGGCTCTGCTGAAGGTGCACCCATACCTACCTATTCAAACGGACAGCAATCAGGCTTTATGAAAGACAAGGATGGAAACACAGTTGTAACCAAACTAGACCTTAATCTTATGCAGCAAATTGCTGTGGCAGGTAACGGTAGTTGTGTAAGAGCATCCACATCAGATGCAGGACTGGAGACCATTCTGGACCAGATAAGGAGGATGGGAACAAAAAGCTCGGAAGAAACAATATTCCGCGACCACGATGAACAATTTGAGCTGTTCATTATTCCTGCCTTACTTATTCTTTTGATAGATATTTTTATAACTGAAAAGAAAACAAAGTGGTATCAACGCTTAAACTTATTTGGTGCAGCTAATGGCAAATAAAGCATTGACATACCTTATTGTGGTACCGGCATTTTTGCTCGGCTCGGTAAGCTTTGCCCAGCAGGGAGATGTTCACTTACATAATGGTAATAAAGATTATGCATCAAAGGATTATAAGGGAGCTGCCGAAGAATATCAAAAAGCATTAGGTGATAAATCAGCTGTTGTACAAGGTAAATTTAACCTGGGCGATGCCTATTATAAGCAAGGCCAATATGACAAGGCGGTAGATGCATACAAACAAGCTTTATCAGTAACAAAAGATAAAGCCCTTATGGCACATGCCTATCATAATATTGGCAATTCGTATTTACAACAACGTAAATTTGAAGAAAGTGTAAAAGCGTATGAGGATGCATTATATAATAATTGCAAAGACGAGGATACACGCTATAACCTTGCCTATGCGCAAGAAATGCTGAAACAGAAACAGCAAAAACAACAGCAACAACAAAAACAAAATAAGCAGAATCAGGATAAAAAAGATCAGCAAAAACAAAAACAGGACCAGGATAAGAATAAGGACCAAAAGGATAAAGACAAGCAACAACAGCAACAGGATAAAGAAATGTCGAAGCAGGATGCCCAACGTATGCTGGATGCATTAAATAATGATGAAAAGAATTTGCAGGATAAATTGCAGAAGAAAAAAGCAATAGGGCAAAAACAAATTGAGAAAAACTGGTAAGTAGTGAAAACCGGAAGATTAAAATATATTCTATTCTTTGCACTTGCTTTAGCAAGTTACATAAACCTTAGTGCGCAGGATTTTACTGCAACAGCAACAAAAACTACTGTTGGCATTGGCGAACAGTTCCAGGTTAATTTTACTTTAAATGGCAATGGAGGCAGTTTTACCCCTCCTTCATTCTCCGATTTTCAAAATGCAGGTGGCCCTTACCAGTCTTCCAGCTTCCAATCTGTAAATGGGGTTAATTCACAATCTATAACACTAACATATGTACTGGTAGCAAATAAAGAAGGTAGCTTTACAATAGGTGCGGCAAGCATAAAAGCAGGTGGCAAAACACTTCAATCCAATACGCTTACAATAAAGGTTGTAAAGGGAACTCCGCCAGCCCAGCAGCAAAAGAGCACTGCCCAGCAAGGAAGCAAGGCTTCGGGCCAGGGTTCAATGACAGATGAACAGGTAAAGCAAAACCTTTTTATTAAAATAATTCCATCAAAGACCAAGGTATATGAAGGCGAAGGGATACCTATTACGGTTAAAGTATATACACGAGTTGAGCTTCAAAACTTCCAGGATGCAACTTTTCCCGATTACACCGGCTTTTATTGCGAAAACGTACCTCAGAAAGGACAGCTTGAACTTACCCGCGAGAATTATAACGGGGTAGCGTACCAGGTAGTAACATTAAAACAAAGTGTAATATTTCCGCAACGCACCGGCAAGCTGAAAATAGACCCTGCCACGGCACAATGTGTTGTGCAGGAAAGGGTGCGCAGTAACGATCCGAATGATATTTTCGGGCAATTCTTCGGCTCATACAAAAGATCGGTTTACAATATCAAGAGCGACCCTGTTACGATTGATATAGAACCTTTACCCAATACAGACAAGGAATTTACAGGTGTTGTAGGGCATTATACAATAAAAAGCAGCCTCGATAAAAGCAGTGTAAAAGCCAATGACGCGGTTAACCTTAATGTAACTGTTTCAGGTGATGGTGAATTAAAGCTAATTGATTCAATACCTTTCCAATTCCCACCTGATTTTGATCATTACGACCCAAAAATAGCCGACCATTTGAACGTAACTCCGTCAGGAGTTAGTGGCTCACGCAGCTTTAGTTATGTATTAATACCGCGCCACCAGGGTAAATACAAAATACCGGCACTTGATTTTACTTACTTCGACCCCAGTAAGAAAACATATACCACTCTTAACCTACCTGAAATGGATCTGGATGTTGCCAAAGGCGACAACAATAGTGCCACTGTAACGGTAAATAGTGCTACCGTTAATAAGGAAGATGTTAAATTATTAGGTAGCGATATACGTTATATCCACACAGGGCATTTACCTGCTTATCATTCCGATGATTACTTTCTCTATTCCATACCTTTCTTTGCCGGGATATTCAGTCCCATACTTTGCTTTATCGGGTTTATAATTGTGAGAAGAAGACATATTGAGTTGAATAAAGATGCTACATCGGTAAAACAACGTGGCGCTACACGCATGGCAAAGAAAAGACTTAAAGCCGCCAATGCATTTATTGCTTCAAACAACAAAGAAAAGTTTTATGAAGAACTTCATAAAGCCATATCAGATTACCTGAGTGATAAATTCACCATACCCGTCGCTGACCTTTCCCGTGAAAGCATAACACTGAAGCTGACTGAGAAGAATGTGACACCTGACACCTTACAAAAACTTTCAACAGTATTGGATAACTGCGAGTTTGTGCGCTATGCACCTGCAACTGTAACAGGTAATTTGAATGAGGTATACAACTCAACTGTAACGCTTATAACACAATTAGAAGATGAAATTGTGCGCTAAAATATTCATGTTAATTTATATTGCGCTAAGCTTTAACGCGAGTGCATCTGCGCCATACCTAACCCTGGATAGTGCCAACAAGGCTTATTCCGGAGAAAAATATGACAAGGCTATTACCATGTACAATTCGTTTATAAACGATGGCTATGAATCATCTCAGGTGTATTTTAATTTGGGTAATTGCTACTACCGTAAAGCTGATTATGCCAGAGCTATTCTTAACTACGAAAAAGCAAAGAAATTAAACCCCTCTGACGCTGATATTCAGTTTAACCTGCAAATAGCTAACCTGAAGACAACTGATAAAATAACACCCGATTCTGAATTATTTCTGGCTAACTGGTGGCACAAACTGGTTGACATTTCTTCTGAAAAAGGCTGGGCAATAACCTGTATTCTGTTGCTTTTCATTGCACTGTTATCCATATCGTCTTACCTGGTTTCAAGAAACCTGTTTATACGTCAGTTAGGTTTTTGGCTTGGAATGCTTTTGCTTGCATTCAGTCTTATTACATTCTTATTTTCACGTGAACAATACAATGCCATTACTTCTCACGATACCGCAATAGTAATGAGCGGAAGTGTAACAGTAAAAGCTTCACCTGCTGACAATGGCACACAACTTTTCATAATTCATGAAGGAGCTAAGGTGTGGATCGTAAAATCAGAAGGTACCTGGACAGAAGTAAAGCTAGCCAATGGTAGCCAGGGCTGGCTGCTGACTTCTGACATAGAAGCCATTTAAAGAAAATTCAAACAATATTGCTTAGCTTTATACCCTTGTTTAACACATTATGGGTTCCTTAATTGTAGTATTAATAGTCGGAATAATAGCAGGCATTGCCATAGGGTATTTTTTCCTGAAGGCCAATATGCTTAAAGACAGCGTACCCAAAGATGAACTTGACAAACGCTATATTCTGAAAGAACTTTATACCGAATCTACCGAAAGGCTGAAAGAAGCAAATAACGAATTAAAAGAAGCCAACCAGCATATACTCGACCTGAGCACCCAGAACGCCACCCTTGCAAATGAAAATGTAAACATTAACCAGCAGTTCGGTACATTCAAAAAGGAAATCGAGAGCCTCCAGATACAGTCGCAGCAGCAGTTTGAGAACCTTGCAAATAAAATAATGGAGGAAAAGAGTCAGAAATTCACTGAACAAAACCATCAAAAACTTGGTGAGATTCTTAACCCGTTACGTGATCGTATAAAAGAGTTTCATGATAAGGTTGATCTATCGTATAAAACAGAGGCAGCGGAAAGAAACACCCTGAAAGGTGAAATAAAACAACTGGTAGAGCTTAACAAACAAATAAGCCTTGAGGCCAATAACCTTGCTACAGCGTTGAAGGGAGACAGCAAGAAACAAGGAAACTGGGGTGAGGTGATATTGGAAAAAGTACTGGAACGTTCCGGCCTTGTAAAGGGCAGAGAATATGAAGTGCAATATAGTACCACCGATAGCGAAGGCGCCCGACAGCAGCCTGATGTTGTTATATTCCTGCCGGACAATAAACACATTATCATTGACTCTAAAGTATCGTTGGTGGCTTACGAGGCATTTGTTAATGCACCGACGGATGAAGAGAGGCAAATGCAACTAT
>DATHNG010000204.1:0-24865 GCA_035486275.1 Bacteroidia bacterium | reverse complement strand
TATGAAGAGTATTTCTCTTTACTTTTTCCCTGCATTATGCTCTGCGTTACCTTTCTTTACCTGATAGCGTTATACTATCAGCTTAGTAATAACATGGATAGTACCTGGAATATTTTTTTACTCGTATCTGCAACATTACTTATAGTAACTGCTTTAAAAAGCTCTGCCCAATTCTCATCAAGGTATCCTTTTCAGGCTGTTCCATTTTTGCTTTTGTATTGCGTTAAGGATATTAAACCATCCCTGAGCTTATTTGTGCGCGCTTCAATTGGTGTTTTAATAGGGGTAGTTTCACTCATGTTGTTCTATCATCAATAAATACATGTCTGACTGTTAAACATGAAGCAGTATATTTGTTTAATTGGATGATAATTGATATGAAACAAGGTTGTATACAGATAATTTCCGGCCGATGAGTACTGAGGATATGGCATTTGTTTCTATTATTATTCCTTGTCGCAATGAAGAGAAATTTATCCGTGAAGTATTAATGAACCTCATTAGCCAGGACTACGATAAGGATAAGATGGAGATTCTAATTGCCGATGCTATGAGTAGCGACAATACAAGAAACATTATAGCTGAGTTTACCAAGCAATATAACTTTATCAGGGTGCTGGATAACCCGAAGGGGTTTACTCCCGTAGCTCTTAATATAGCTATAAAGGCTTCCAAGGGCGATCCGATCATACGCATTGATGCCCACACCAAATATGCAGATGATTATGTAAGTAAAATACTAGAGACATTTAAAGCAACGGGTAGCGATATTGTTGGTGGCCCCATGCGTCCTGTGGGTAATAATACGTTGCAATTGGCCATTGCTTCTGCAACATCTGCTTCATTCGGAATTGGAGATAGCAGGTTCCATAATGAAGCCTATAAAGGATATGTTGACAGTGTATACCTCGGTGCATGGAAACGTAAAGTATTTGAGGATGTAGGTTATTTTGATGAAAACCTTGTGCGCAATCAGGATGATGAATTCCACTACAGGGCAAAAAGCCTCGGTAAAAAAATTTATCTTAATCCTGAAATACGATCATGGTACTATCCCCGGGCAGATTTCGCATCTCTTATAAAGCAATACTTTCAATACGGTTTGTATAAGCCTTATGTTTTAAAGAAAATAAAGTCAGAAGTTAAGTTAAGGCATTTAATACCTATAATGTTTGTGCTGTATCTGCTTAGCCTGCCTCTTTCGGCTTTCTGTATTTACTGGCTAATTCCTTTTGCGTTGTATTTGATACTTGATATGGTTTTTTCGATTACGGCAAATGGTGGATTTAAAGTTAAAGCACTTTCATTGTGTGTATTTCCTCTCATACATTTAAGTTATGGCACAGGGTTTTTATTAGGCTTGTTCAGGAAACCAGGTAATAGTAAAATATAAAAGCAGATGGCTCAGGTAGCTAAAATTAAATACTGGTTTTTATGTCTTGTGCCTTTCGTAATGTGCACATATGCCTATTGGGCGGGTTATGCAATAATAGGTTATTTACTTTGTTGGCTGCTTGAAGGCGATTTAAAACGAAAAGTAACTGCAATTACCGGTAATAAGTTTGTGTGGTTGTTCATCTCCTTTTTTGTTTTGCATATAATAGGTATGTTATACACATCTAATGCCAGCGGAGGCTGGTTTATTATACAAGTTAAACTTAGCCTTTTGCTGTTCCCGATTCTTTTATCTGCGGAAGGTAGCATGGAGATAAGTAAACAGAAACCTCTCATTTACTCTTTCATAGCAGGTTGCGTTGCGAATAGTATAGTATGCCTGATATACGCCATATGGTTATTTTTTGCCAGGGATATTATACAGTTTCAATATATGCAGTTCTCAATACTAATGCATCCCAGTTATTTCTCTATGTATATTGATTTAGCTATGCTGTTCACTTTCTATTTATTTACAAATGAAAATATTATGTTGAATAAAGCTGAGCGGGGCTTGTTAATAGCTTCTGTTTTATTTCTAGAATTCATGTTGGTGTTACTCCAGTCGAAAATGGGCATGATCATCTCTGCCATTTTGCTGGTTGTGCTTTTGGTAAGGGCTGTAAAAAAATACAGCTACAAAACATCAGGTTTGTTATTTGTAATAATGACGGCAATTTATTTTTTAACGTTTCATTTTGTTATAGGCCAACGATCAAGAGTTGCGGGAGCGGTGAACAGTATGGTGAATAAACCTATTAATGCAGCTTCGGTTGAATCAACCCAGGCCCGTTCAATTGTTTGGAAGGCAGCCATAGAGGTAATAGAATTACACCCGTTTATAGGGGTTGGCACAGGTAGTGCCGATACGGTTCTGGTAAAACAGTATTTGAATGATGGATATACGGGAGTTGCAAAGGAGCATTTGAATACGCATGATCAGTATTTGCAGACAACAGTAATATTAGGTGTAATTGGTTTGTTGTCGTTATTGGCGTGTTTTATATTTCCGTTCTTTACATGCATAAATAATAAGCGATTTATTTATGGAGCATTTTTGCTGATAGTGGCGGCTAATTTCCTGGTTGAATCTATGTTAGAAACACAAAGCGGCACCATTTTCTATGGATTCTTCAATTCACTGCTTATGTTTAATTTTGTAATCTAATTTTTGGTATGATCAGTTTTTCTCCTCCTCGTATAGATGAAAAAATAATTGAAGCGGTTTCCGAAGTGCTTCGTTCCGGCTGGATTACCACAGGCCCTAAAACAAAGCTTTTTGAAAAAAAGATTGCAGAATATTGTGCTGCTCCTTCTGTGCTGTGCCTTAATTCGGCAACCGCTGGTTTAGAATTAGCATTACGGTGGTACGGGGTAGGTGAGGGAGATGAGGTTATTCTTCCGGCATACACCTATGCTGCTACAGCAAATGTAGTTATGCACTGTGGGGCGACACCAGTATTGGCAGATGTAAATAAAGACGATTTTAATATTTCGGTTGAAGAGATAAAAAAGAAGATCACAAGCAAGACCAAGGTAATTATGCCGGTTGATTTTGGTGGTTTACCATGCGATTATGCAGCCATAATGAAATTGGCTGAAGACCATAACAATCTATTTGCTGCTAAAGGAGAGAATCAGAAGAAGCTGGGGCGCATATTGGTTTTAGCAGATGCAGCACACTCATTCGGTGCGACATATAAAGGGAAGAAAACCGGAACAAGCGCAGATATTTCGGTATTCTCATTCCATGCTGTAAAGAACCTTACCACAGCCGAAGGTGGTGCAATGGTTCTTAACCTTCCAGCTCCATTTGATAATAATGAGATATATAAAATGCTT
The DNA here is from genome assembly GCA_035486275.1 of Bacteroidia bacterium. Lineage (GTDB taxonomy): Bacteria > Bacteroidota > Bacteroidia > JABEUT01 > JABEUT01 > JABEUT01. The sequence goes on along the minus strand of DATHNG010000204.1, from coordinate 21,589 downwards.
TGTGTTACTTCATTACATGGGCAAAATAAAGATGCATTAGCCAAGACTCAAAAAGGCAATTGGCGATACGATATAGTTGAGCCTGGCTATAAATGCAATATGACAGACATAATGGCTGTTATTGGGCTTATTGAATTAGATCGTTACGATAATGACACTCTGAAACGTAGGAAAGTAATTGTAGAAGCTTACCAGAAAGGCCTTGTAAAGTATCAATGGGCTGAATTGCCTGTATATAAAGATGCTGAGAGAGAATCGTCATATCATTTATTTCCTTTGCGTATAAAAGGTATTGATGAGGCGAAAAGAGATGCGATCATTCAAAAAATATTTGATAAAGATGTTTCTGTAAATGTTCATTTCATTCCATTACCTATGATGAGTTTTTATAAATCGCATGCGTATAAGATCAATGACTACCCAGTTACATACAACAACTTCTCGCGTGAAATATCATTACCTGTTTTTTATGACCTGACAGATGAACAGGCTCAGATTGTTATAGATGCAGTTGTTAAATCGGTGCAAGAAGTACTTGGATGATAAAAAGACTGTTTGATATAGTAGCAGCTTTATCAGGTATCATTATTCTATCTCCTTTATTATTAATTATTGCCTTACTGATAGTTGTTGATTCACGTGGTGGAATATTCTATAAGCAGATCAGAGTAGGTAAGGATATGAAAGATTTCTATCTCTTTAAGTTTCGCACTATGTTTTCTGATTCTGATAAAAAAGGATTGCTTACGGTTGGTATGCGCGATAGTCGTATTACTAAAATAGGGTATACACTCCGTAAGTATAAATTCGATGAACTACCGCAACTTTTTAATGTGCTGAATGGCACTATGAGTATTGTTGGTCCTCGCCCTGAGGTTCCTAAATATGTTGCAATGTATACCGCTGAACAAAAGAAAGTGCTTAGCGTAAGACCAGGCATTACTGACTATGCATCCATTGAATATGCTAATGAAAACGCCATTTTGGCAAAGGCTGAAAATCCTGAAGAACTTTATGTTAAAGAGGTAATGCCTGCCAAGCTGGCCCTGAATGAAAAGTATATTCAGGAAATGGGTTTTGCAACGGATATTAAAATCATTCTTAAAACGATAGGTAAAATCCTATAAGATATAAAGTCTTTTTATCCTCTCTTCAGCTCCAATAAAGTTATTTCAGGTAACATACCAACCCTGCCAGGGAAGCCAATATGGCCTAAGCCACGGTTAACGTAAAGGTGTTGTTTTTCGCGAGTGTAAAGGCCGTGCCAGCGTTCATAACGCCATTGCACAGGGCTCCATTGCCAGTCGCCAATACGAATGCCAAACTGCATACCATGTGTATGCCCGGCCAGTGCCAATTGTATATTGGTCTTTTCGGCTACTTCCACATCCCAGTGTGATGGGTCATGTGAAAGTAAAATGCGGAATGGTGTATTTTCAGTTCCCTGAATAGCCAATGGTAATTGCCCATATTGAGCAAATGGCGGTGTGCCCCAATTCTCAACTCCTACAATAGCTATCTGCTGACCATTTTTAGAAATAATCCTGTTTTCATTAAGCAATAGGTCAAAGCCTGCCTTTCTTTCGAGCAGCACCAGGGTTTCCAGATTCTTCTGCTTTGCCTCTTTACTTTCCCATTTCACATAGTCCCCATAGTCATGGTTTCCAAGTATAGAGAATTTGCCAAGAGGGGCTTTTAACTTGTATAGTATCTCTTCAAAACCTTTTAGCTCATCTGATATGTTATTTACCATATCGCCAGTAAATACAATAATGTCAGGGTTCAGGTTATTTACCATATCAACTGCTTTGGCTATTTGGTCATGGTGGCGGTAAAAACTGCCGATGTGCATATCTGATATCTGTACAACCTTTAACCCATCAAAAGCCTCAGGTAATGAATCAAAATAAATGGTTTCTTTCAATACTTTAAAATCGAATCGTCCAACCAGAATGCCACGTACAATGAAAATGAATAGAGTAAGCGATATAACGGTACCTGCTATGAGTAACCAATCAAGGTGCAGTCTTAATTGGGCACTATGAATGAAGAAGTGGTTAAGCCCGATATAAACACCTTGTATTAAGGCGAACAGTATTACAAAAACGGTAAAAAACATCTTAGGCAACAAGTCCGACATTATAATACCTGCACCCTGAAAGCCCCAATAGGTTCTTTTTACGCTGAAGCGCCTCGCAAATGAGCTCATGACCATGAACAGCACTAACACAATTGATGCTGTTTCTAAAAAGTAAAAAATACTGAATAGCCTGGAAATAGTATTGAGGCCGGCATTCTTCAGTAAATGATTCCATCCATAGTACGAGGTGCCTTCAACAAGTGCAATGAACAGAGGAACTATCAAAAACGTTATAGGTGACCTTCTACGCATAAAAAACGTTATATTTGCAAGATTTTATAAAAGTATGAAAACATTTAGCATGAAACTTTCAAGTATAGTCGTTTTAACAGGAGTTTTACTCTTTTTAGGTTGCAATGGCGATCTTAAGCAAAAAAATAAGGATCTCAGCTATGAAGATTCAACCCTGAATGTTAAGACACATGCTCAGGATTCAGCTATTATGGCTTATGTTAAGTCATTTAACGATATACAAGATAATCTTGATTCTATAAAGGTAAAAGCTAAGATCCTTACCATTTCAAATGGTGAGAACGTTAACCAAAAAGACCAGATCATTGCTGATATGCGCTCCATTGGTGACCTTATGATGAAGAATAAGAAGGAAATTGCTGCATTGGAAAGAAAATTGAAGAAATCGAATGGCAATAACGCTGAGCTGCAGAAGATGATCGCCCACCTTACCGAAGAAGTTAACCAAAAGGATGCTGAAATTGCAGCATTGCAAAGCCAGCTTGCTGAAACAAATGCTTCTTTAAAGGATGTTATTCAAAGACTTAATGACAGTATGAAAGTTATCGGTAATCAAAAAGAACAGATCAACGATATGAGTACTGAGATGAATACTGTGTATTATGCTATTGGAACTTCAAAGGAATTGAAGAAACAAGGTGTGATAAAGAAAGAAGGTAGTATTGCAGGGCTCGGTGGTGCCGAAGAGTTAAAGAAAGATTTCAATACTTCATACTTTACCAAGGCAGATAAGACAACCATGCAGGCATTACCGTTATACAGCAAGTTTATGCAGTTGGTAACCACCCACCCAAGCGGTTCATATAAAATTTCTGGTAATGGTAAGTCCGATTCTATTGTAATTACTGATGCAAAGGCTTTCTGGAGTCAATCGAAATACATGGTAGTAATAGTAAAACAACACTGAGCTAATTAAAAGCCGGCGTATGGTAAAAAAACATGTGTACCCCCTGATATTGACACTGGCAGCAGTCGGTGTAGTTTACACATTTATCGGCAGCACCAATAGCCAGGGGAAACCAGGCACAGCTACAAAATACGTTCCTGAAAGGGTTAGGGCAATTGCAATACCTAAGCCACCATTAAAAGATACCATGGTCCTTTCATCCATTGAACAGGATGAGTCCTTTAAGATCGATTCATTTTTTCATGTGCTTTCTAAGAACGCCCGCTTTAATGGGAATGTACTGGTAGCGCACAATGGTAAGATATTATATGAAGGCTCATTTGGCGTATCGAATTACAAAACAAAGGAGCAATTAACAGATTCCTCAGAGTTTCAGTTAGGCTCGGTTTCAAAGCAGTTCACGGCCGTTGCTATTCTTATGCTTAAGGAGCAAGGCAAGTTAGACTATACTGACACCATTCAGAAGTTCTTTCCTGATTTTCCATATAAGGGTATAACAGTAGGTATGCTATTGGCGCATCGTTCAGGCTTACCTAATTACATGTATTTGTGCGGCAATGTTTGCAGAGACCAATCAACCCTGATGGATAATCAGCAGGTGGTGCAAATGCTTATAGATAAACATCCACCAAAGTATTTTCCGCCAAATAAAAAATTCGATTACAGCAATACCAACTATTGTTTGCTGGCAGCCATTGCTGAAAAGGTAAGCGGAGTGCCATTTGCAGAGTTTTTGCGGTACAAAGTATTTGCACCACTTGGCATGACACATACACACATCTACGATAAGAACGACACCGTTGTACCTAACATGGTTACCGGGTATAATGCCAATTACAAAAAGGCAGGCTACGACTTTTTAGATGGAGTAGTAGGCGATAAGGGTATTTACTCAACCTCAGAAGATGTGTTGAAATGGGACCAGGCACTTTATACTGATAAGCTTGTAAAACAATCGACATTGAAGGAAGCCTTTACACCGCATAGCCGCTGGGTCAATGAACACAACTATGGCTATGGCTGGAGGCTTACAATATTCGATCATGATACACTTGTTTACCATGATGGATGGTGGCATGGCTTTAATGCAGCCTTTATGCGCGATATTAAAGGAAAGAACACGATTATAGTATTAAGTAATCATGTTAACTGGTGTATAAACCAAAGCCGTCAGTTACTTACTATGTTAAGGGAAGAATCGGCAGAGAATGAAGTGCTGGGCGCTTCGGCAAGAACTGCTGCAAATTAAAATTATTCTACTTTAAGTTTACTGAATTTATCAATGTCTGTCGGGTCAATTGCGGACAGTATTTTGTAAACGTTTGACTTTTCGTCGTTACTAGCCTCAGAATATATATTAGCCAGCTCATTAGCTTTTGCATTAAAGAAAAGCAAGATGTTGAAGTTTGCAGGTTTATCATTATATACTTCCTGAACAAAGTTCAGTGCATTGGTTATTTGTGCTCTTCCTTTTTCGGGTGTTACGTACATTACGTCTAGCCCTAGGCGGTGGTAATAGTACATGGCTTTGCGAAGAGGCTCAAAATAGGTTTCATCTAAAATATTTGTTATTAATGAGTAACGTGTCTGGTCACCATCTAAAGGGTTCCATCCCTTTTCGCCGGAGTTTTGTGCATTGCTTACGATAGTTTGGGCTTTTAAGAAAAAAGGTGTTCCGCCATCAAGTGAATAGGAGTCATAGTCATTACCTATAATGATATATGCGTAATACGAAAGCAATGCGGTAAGGTTATCAGAATAGGTATTGATATTAAATACAATGGGTTGGTTCAACTGGTATAAAATATGAATATTGTTGTCCTGATAGTTGAACATGGTAGAGCTGTACGAAGACTTATATATAGGCCTTCTGGCTTGTATTTGTAAGGTGGCAGCATAATCTCCGGGAGCATTTACTGTAGTCATATTAAAAAACAGTGTGCAGTCTATTTTTTCCTGGTTGGTAAAGTTATCGCTGGTGAATTTGGTGTTATTCATAAACTGATAAATAGCATCTTTCAGGTTCTTAAAGACTAATTGAGCAGCTGCATCCTGTATTTGAGGAGATACTACATCTACCGTGCAGTTTAGCTCTTGAGCGTTAACAACCAGTGGAAAGAACGCGAAGAAAAGAGAAATATGCAAAACTATTTTTTTAAGCACGATATAATATAGGTTACAATGTCGTTAGCTACTTCAATCTTAGATTTTAACTCAAAATGCCTTACTTTATTATGCTTGTCAATAATAGTAATTTTGTTGGTATCGCCACCCGGGCCTGCCCCTTTGCTGCGCATCGAGTTTAATACTATAGCATCAAGGTTCTTTCGTTTCAGCTTATCAGCTGCATTCTTTTGTTCATTATTGGTTTCCAGTGCAAAGCCTATTAATAGCTGGCCCGTTTTCTTTTTCTTGCCCAGTTCCGATAGTATATCAGGTGTATGTTCCAGTTTCAATGTCAGGCCAGCATCCACTTTCTTTATTTTTTCTGTTGCTTTTTGCGTAGGCCTGAAATCGGCCACTGCCGCCGACATTACAGTTATATCAGCCTTAGCGAATGCAGCTATGCATGCTTTGTGCATTTCTTCGGCACTCGTAACAGCAATAGATTTGATGCTTTTATTAATATTTTCAGTATGTATCGGGCCATGAACAAGTGTTACTTCGGCGCCTTCACTGGCAAGCTTTTCAGCTATGGCAATACCCATTTTACCTGATGAAAAATTTCCGATAAAACGTACAGGATCAATTGCTTCAAACGTAGGACCTGCAGTCACCAAAGCCTTTTTGCCCTTAAGGTGGAGGCTGTTAACGTTTTTTTTTTGAAGGAAGGCTATAATATGTTCAGGTTCCGCCATTCTTCCTTCTCCATGCAAACCGCTTGCCAGTTCACCATCTTCGGCAGGAATAATAATGTTCTTGAACGAGCGTAACTTCTCCAGGTTGGCCAATGTAGCCTTGTGTGTGTACATTTCTCTATCCATAGCAGGTGCTACATACACAGGGCATGAAGCGGAAAGGTAGGTGGCCAGCAACAGGTTATCGCACAAACCATTGGCCATTTTCGCAATGGTATTGGCCGATGCAGGCGCAATAAGTATAAGGTCGGCCCAGTCAGCCATATCTACATGGTTGTTCCATGTACCATCGGCGGTTCTGAATTCGCTGTAAACTGGATTTTTAGATAAGGTAGAGTAGGTGAGTGGAGCAACAAAGTCTTTTGCTGATGCAGTCATAACAACCTTTACCTCGGCACCGGCTTTCACAAGTAACCTAAGCAAAATAGCTGCCTTATAAGCAGCTATGCTCCCGGTAATACCCAAGATTATTTTTTTACCCTGTAACACAGTAGGTAAATAAATAGTCCGCCAGATAATGCGGCGGACTAAAGATTAAATAGCAGTTTCTTCTTTTTTCTCTTCAGCAGAGCGGTAGTAAACTTTACCGTCAATAAATTCCTGAGTTGCAATAGATGCAGGCTTAGGAAGACGCTCGTACATTTTAGATATTTCTATCTGTTCAACGTTTTCGTAAACTTCTTCCAATGTATCGGTCTTCGATGAAAACTCTTCCAGTTTACCATCCAGCTCTTCCTTCATTTCAGCGCTAATTTGGTTAGCCCTTTTACCAATGATAGAAATGGTTTCGTAAATGTTGCCGGTTTGTGCTTCCAGTTTACGTACGTCCCTGGTAATAGTTGTAGCCGGTGCGTTACTCTTTTTAAAGTCCATGATTCGTGTTTTTATTTAAGATTTTGTTACATTTTTCTGTAGTGCTAAAGCATCGTTGTACATACTTTCAGCTTCTTTCAAAAAGTCACTTTTCGGATATTCGTCCACAAATTTAAGATAATCCTGCACAACTGTCTGCAATCTGGCGGCTTTTTGCCATTCTACACTGTTTTTTGCATACAAATAATCGCATTTTTCTATAAGAAAGGTAGCTTCTTCAACATATTTACTGCTTGGATAGTCCTTAATATAATTGTTCAATGCTACACTTGAAGAATGGTAGTATTCAGTAATATAGTAACCTTTGGCTATTTCAAAGTACTTTTTTTCAAGCTTTTCACGTAACAGGTCAATATATTTGTTACACTCTTTTATTTTATCGCTTTGCGGGTAATCGTCTACAAAGGTTTGAAAGGCCTCAATTGCCTTTTTTGTATCGGTTTGGTCCAGGCTGTAGGTAGGTGAAAGCAGGTATTCACAAAAGGCTTTCATAAATTCGCATTCCTCAGCACGTTTGGTGTGCGGGTAGGTGCGGTAATAAGTACTGAAATAAAAACCACCCATTACATAATCACCAGCATAGTAGTTGCAATATGCGTAGTAGTAAGAAATATCTTCAGCCTTTTCGGTTCCCCTGTAAATGCTTAGTAATTGCTCAAATAACTGTAATGCCTTTACGTAATCGGCACTCTTATAATATCTCAAAGCAGCATCGTATTTAGCCTGAGAATCGCTGCTTTTCATTATTTTGTTAAGGTCGCCCCCGCAAGATTGAAGCATAAGCCCACAGGCTACTGCAAAAACGATAAGAATGTGTTTAAAGGCTTTCCTCATATTTTTTAAGACGTGCAAAGGTATGAAAAATTATGAAATGGTGAATTGTTAAATTTAAAGGCATAACGATATTAAACAGTAGATATTGCCTGCTTTACCATGTAACCTATAAACTCAAATAGCTTTTACATAACCCATTGCGTATTAATGACAAATGCCTAATTAGTTGTTAACTAAACTTAAAATATTATATTTGTTCTCTATTACTTCCCTAAGTATGAGGAAATTAACCACAATTATATTTGGTTTTCTATGTGGACTTGCATTGCAATCGTCTGCCCAGGATGTACATTTCTCTCAGTTTTACGAATCACCGCTTACCCTTAACCCGGCGCTGTGTGGCATATACAATGGGCAAATAATGGCCGAGGTTAATTATCGCAGCCAGTGGGCAAGTGTTGCTGGTACTGGCGCCGGCTTCAATACCATGGCAGCAACAGTTGAGTTACATAACATAATGAAAAAGTGGACAAAAGGGTATCTATCACCTGCATTGTCTTTCTATAATGATAAGTCCGGTGATGCCAGTATTAATGTTACTGAAATTAACTTTACACTGGCTAGTGGTATATTTTTAAGTGAAAAAAGTTCGTTGGCAGGCGGTTTGCAGGCAGGCTGGTCTCAACATAGCATTAATCTTGCAGGCTTAAGCTGGGACAACCAGTATATTAATGGCCAATACGATGCCAATGCACCAAGCGGAGAAACATCAATGGGGAATAGCTTTTCCTATGCTGATTTCTCAGCGGGCCTATCATATAGCTACGGAGTAGGGCAAACCAATATGACATCAAACGATCAGTTTAAAGCAAATGTGGGTGTAGCTGTTTTTCACGTAAATCAGCCAGATATGTCATATTATGGGCAAACATATGCGGGTACAAATTTATATATGCGTTATGTAGCCCACGGTTATGTTGATTATGGTTTGTCAAATTCGAATATTGGGCTCGTGCCTTGTTTTGTTTTTTATCAGCAAGGCCCTGCGCAGGAAATTGATTTAGGTATGAAAGTGCGTTATACCCTGAACCAGGAAAGCAAATATACCGGCGTAAATAAGGGTTCGGCACTTGACATTGGAGGATATTATAGGGTAGGCGATGCGGCCATTGCACTTGCACAAATTGAATGGGCTAACTATGCTTTTGGCTTTAGTTATGATTTTAATGTGTCTGATCTTACTCCAGCTTCAGTAGGCAGAGGTGGTTTTGAATTATCTTTAAGGTTCATTAACCCAAATCCTTTCCTGAGCACAGGTACACGCTCAATGTTTTAAACTAAAAAAATATTGAGTAAAAAATATATGACCAGATCACTCTCAAAAGTATTTATTTGCTGTTTAATTTCATCTGCGCCTATACTGGCTCAACAAAAAGATGTAGCTTTCAGCAAGAGCAATTTTCCAAATCCCCAGGCTTTAAAACTGGCAGGGATAAAAATGAGTGAGGGTACTGAATATATTGCCAATGGTGAATATGCGGCTGCTGTTAAGGATTTTTTGGTGGCTGATTCTATTAACCCGAATAATGCCGATTTGAATGCGAAAATAGGTGTGTGCTATTTGAATGGTGTAAATAAAGCATTATGCCTTACATATTTCCGAAAAGCATACCAGATCAAAAAAAGTGTAAGTTCTCGTATAGATTATTTTTTAGCACGCGGCTATCATTTAAACTACCAGTGGGATAGCGCTATTGCAGAGTACCAGATTGCATTAAAGACAACACCACGCGATAAAGACGAAATAAATAAAGAAATTGAGGAATGTAATAATGGCAAGGCATTAATGCAGCAACCTGTTAAGGCACCAATGGTGAATATGGGCAAATTAATAAATGGCCCATTCTCAGATTTCAGGCCTTTAATTTCAAGCGATGGAAATGAAATTATATTTACATCACGCAGGCATAGCAGTTTAAGTACCGACCTAAGCACGGTTACGGGCGAATACCTTGATGATATTTGGATATCGTACAAGAAAAATGGTATGTGGGACACTGTCAGAAACCTTGACCCACCTGTAAATACTATTGACAATGACGATTGTGCTTTTCTTGGGCCTGATAATAAAACACTTTACCTTATCAGGGAAGGCAGGAGTGGAGATATTTATAAATGCTTTTACACTGATGATCACGGGTGGTCATTACCGGTGTCTATAGGTGATAGTATAAATTCCATGTATAGTGAGTCATCTATGTGTTTGTCACCAGATGGAAGAACCATGTATTTTTCGAGCGATAGGCCGGGTGGAATAGGAAAGAAGGATATTTATATTTCCACAAAACAAGGCGATAGTTCATGGAACTCTCCGGTAAATATGGGTAGCACAATAAATACTGTGTATGATGAGGATGGTGTTTTCATGAATCCAGATGGCAAAACACTTTACTTCAGTTCAAAAGGCCATAACACTATGGGTGGCTACGATATATTTATGACCACCAACAAGGATGGTGTATGGTCTGACGCCCAGAATCTCGGTTATCCGATTAATACACCGGATGATGATATCTATTTCTCTACTTCTGATAATGGCTTGTATGGTTATTATGGCAGGACCACAGATAGTAACAGGCTGGATATTTATAAAGTAACAATGACGGCCTTTATGCCAAAAGAGTGGGTGTATAACGGAGCTATTACTGATTCTGTTTCGCATAAAAAATTAAAAGTAGGCTTTGAGTTCTTCGATAAAGCCACAGGTACAAGCTCTCCTTTTGGTGCCGATACAATTACCGGAAAGTACTCTGTAACAATGATGGCCGGTCACCAATATACGATCCGTGCAAAAGCATTTATGTATAATGACTTTAGTATAGATATTAATGTGCCCGATACAGCTTTATATAGCCAAACGGTACAGGATATAGTAATGGTTAAACAACATCCAAAGCCTTTAATGGCTGATTCGTGCATACCAAGTATGGCGAAGATGATGAAGATGTTTAAAGGCGGAGTTAAGGATACAGAAGTAGTACGGTATGCAATTGCGCACCTTGATGGTAAATTGTGCTTAAAAGATATGCGCTTTACTATTCAGCTAGGAGCATTCCATTCACTAAAGAGTTTTAACTTTAAGAAGTACGTTAAGAAAATAGATACTGAAACTGCCCCTGATGGAGTAATACATGTTACTTCGGGTTCATTTGAAAATTACGAAGAAGCCCATAAAGCCCTTGATAAACTTAAGAAGAAAGGGCTAAAAGATGCATGGATAATGGGTACATACAATGGAAGAAGGTATGTGTTGAAAGAACTCTTGCACCCTCCTACAGGTAACTAGCACCTGTTTGTTAGCCAAGGACATTGTTGTTATTTGTGAGTAGCATATTTTTCATATGCGTTTTCAAAAATATCTATTACTGGAGTTAGCTTTTTTCTTGCATGCTTTGACTTATTTGAAAAATGATTTATAAGTATGTTTTTATAAAACTTTTCATGGCCGTTTTCTATTACAGTAAATTGATAATAATAAAATGAAGAAGTGTCCTTATCATTTTTCAAACAAACATTATCTCCGAGGTGCCTAGCAATATTAAAAAAATCAGGCGTTATTATTTTCCTCATATTGTTTATTAATACGGTATCGGAAGAGACTGAAACGGAGTCCCAGCGTAAATTTGAATTTCGATTTGTCCAATATATGTAGGCTTCTCCATTGGTGCTAACAAAAATTCCTTTCCATACCATTTCAGTTATATTGTCGTGAGTTTTTTCACGTTCTATAATGAAACTAATGCCATTTTTCTTGTCAAAAGGTAGTTTAACGTGGAAAGTCGGAATATTATCTTTTGAGCTATCCTGTCCAAGCATATTGTTATTAAACAAGAGGAAACAAATACCAGTAAAAAGCCTCAGCCTTACACACATATTAGAGAGGTATTTTATTTACTGTTAAAACGCTCTTCCAATTCCGACTACCCACCTCATTTGAACATAGCCACTTTCTACAGCCGGGTAACGGTTAAGCACAAATGGCATATCAAAACGAATAGTAAGTGGCTTTGCCATTTGCAATGGCCCCCAACGTTGAATAGTTAATGCCACACCAACACCTGCATCAGCATGCAGATTAGCAAATACCAATCCCGGTGGAGTAGAGAAGGGTAGGGTAATCGGAGTTACATTTATAATACCTGCATCGCCAAATAAATAGGTTGCCAGTGAGAATGTGTTTTTAAGGAACTTAGGGTTGAAATGCACTAGGTGATTAAAGTCGAGCTCGCCGTTTATTGCTGCACCAGTGGAACCGGAATACGAGTATAGTAATTCGTTACCATGATAATAGTATGGTAATAAATACCCGGCAAAACCCCTCAGGTCAAGGCCGCCACCTTGTTGAAAGTGATTTATGTCGCCACCATATCCGGTCCATGCCTGGGGAACAATTCCTTCGGCTCTTGTAAATGCATTATCCATTAACTGTTCCGGGTTTGCTCCCGCAGCATATAAAGCTGACTCCCAAGGTATGTCGCCTGTTCCATATTGGCCAAAAACACGGGTACGCAAGGTTAACTTATGGCCCAGTTGCTGGGTATTGATTAGCGTAAGGGTGGTTTGAGAATAATTGTAATTTGAGTTAATAGCAGAGCCACGAATATTAAAATCAATATTCCCTCTTCCAGATGGAGAGTACCTGTAATCGTGCTTAATTCCAATGCGTATAAAATTGTTGTATTCTTTTACCGCCCATAGTTTTGGGTATAACAGGTAGTTGGTGTCCCATGCGTGAGGGCGATACATTACCTGTGCTTCAGTATAGATAGTATATTTTTTTGAATTATCCTTTAATTGAAAACGTGCCTTGCCTTCATCAAGCCCATCGAGGCTTTGAGCATATATGTTGAAGGAAGAATTGTGAATGAATTTTTCAGTTGATGTTTGGTAGCTTATTGTGCCGCCAACCATTTGGTGTGGATATGTGCCTAATCCATCTTTTTGAAAAATACCTGTATTCAAATAAAGTGTGGCACCCAGGTTATGTAAAAACATCATATAATCTCCGTGCATGTGTACACCGATCTGTGCGCCATCGTACCCATTATACCATAACGAGGGGCCGAAAAAAGCCTCGTAGTTTGCCCAGTCAGCACTGTTCGATACTTTCGAGTCGAAATAATATTTAATGGGGAATGGTTTTGTGTTATTAAGCATATTCACATCTCCCAATCTCATTGTTGTATCTATCTGCACTTTTGCAATTCCCCCAGTTACATGTACATGGGCATCATAATATGGTTGAACCTTGCCCCATCCTATCCAACGTGGTAAGGTAATGGCGTTAGTTTTCTTTTCAAACCAACTGTTAGGTATATAATAATTATAAACACTGTCTCTGTTGGAAGTAACAGTAAAGTCAACAGGCATTTGCATTTCACCTTTACGCACAAAACGTATAATGTAATTATTCTTGCCCGTATCTTTTTTTATAGTGCGTATTCCATAATCAAGGCTTTTCGGAGTGTTGAGCCACTCATCAAAGAACCAGGTAAGATCAGTATGGGTATACTCGGTAATTGCGTTGCGGAAATCTTCGAGATAAGGGTGGCAGAATTTCCACTCGTTAAAATAATGCTGCATAGCGCCAAAGAACAGTGAATCACCAAGCACGTATTGCAGGTTATAAAGCATAGTCGCTCCTTTTGTGTAAACCTGAGAATAGCCTCCATCATGGCCAAGCATACTATGAAAATCATCGGACTGGGTGTTTAGTGTAACATCGCGCAAGCCATAATTATTGCCTCCTCTTGTTGCCATGGCTTTGCCCTGCTGATTTTCAGTAAAATCGCTTTCGCCCCATATGTAGTCATACAAATAAGCATAATAGATGTTATCCATTACAAAAGGATCTTTACGGTAATTACTTCTTATATAGCTATTAATAGGCTCTCCCTGCACTTCGTAAGGGCCGTTTAGTTGTTTGTATGTCCAGCTTTCGGCAAATTGTGCAAAGCCTTCATCAAGCACGGCACGATATGTTTCATTACTGCCAAGCATTCCAAAGAACCAATTATGGCTCACTTCGTGGGTAAATGTGCTTAAGTAACCGGGGAAGACACCCCCATCTAATGTAAGCATAGGGTATTCCATGCCATCGTTAGCATCAGCAACAATAATTTTCGGGTAGGCATACATTCCAAAGAAATGTGAGTTACATGCTATAACATTTGCCGTGTAGTCAGCTGCATTTTGCCAGCCACTGGCATGCATTTCCTCAGCATACGAATAACATTGAATTCCGTGCCATACAGAAAGGCCGATTCTATATGTCGGGTCAGCAGTTAATGCAAAATCATGTACGTTTTCGGCATGGAACAGCCATGTTTTAGGAATATTGGTACGTTTAATAACAACCGAAGGGGCTGAGCCCATTGGTTTCGAGCGAAAGTTCTTAATGTTAAGCTTCTTCATCAGAGAGTCAGGCATTACATCTGCTTCATTCAACAATGTTCCTGTTGCAGCAACTATATAGTTGTTAGGTAAAGTAAATGCAATATCATAGGTTCCAAAATCTCCATAAAACTCATGTGCAAGGTGTTGTTCCACATCCCAACCGAATTTTTTATCGTATACACACATGCGTGGGTACCAATGCACCACGTCGAAATGCTTATACACGGTGTCTTTATTTTTATTGGCATATGCTATGTACATTTTCATGCGATTGCGCACTGTACCGCCATTGTCAAAATAAGTTTTGAACTTAATATGAAAATTTGCCGAATATCCCGGTAATATTGGCTTATTGAGCCATACTTTCATTACAGTATTATCTACTTCAGTTTTCAGGTCAACATTATCAGAACTTATTCCGGTTACCTGGCAGCCAAGATCCTGGCTTTCGTATTTACCAAACTTTGGGGTTATTCCGCTATGTACATAGGCAGAAGTGTAATAGGAGTGTTTGTTTTGTGCGTTAGAATACAAATGAAAGAAAACATATTTGAGCGTGTCGGGTGAGTTGTTCCAGTATTCCAGCGTTTCATCTCCAGTCACAATATTGGTAGAATCATTTAATGCAGCTATAATTTTATAGTGAACATCTTGCTGCCAATAACCTTTATTCGGCGGGCGGTTTTGCCAGTAATATGGGTTGCTTACACTGCGGTAGTTATTGGCAGGAAAACTATAGTCTTGTGCAACGCAGGCAAGGGTTGCAACCATAAGGAATAGGAGAGAAGTAAATATTTGTTTCTTCATGTCAAGAAATAAAGAATACAATAATACCACAATTACAGAATCAGGCTGAAGTAGTTTAATGTAATGGCTTTGTTACCTTTTGTGCTGATTTTTACCTTGTTCCCGATATTTTTCCTGACAGATGCAACTAAATTTATAATTTCACCCTCCTATATGATAAATGCGGAATAATAGGGTTTGTTATTGAACAGTTTATTTGTTTAACGTATTGAAAATCATCCGAAATATGAAAAAAATTACACTGATTTTAGCGGGAATACTTTGCGGTATTTCATTTCTTAATGGGCAATGTGTTTATCCGTATGCGGGTAATGGTACAACAGGATATAGGGGTAGCGGATACCTCGCCACCTTAGCCGAATTTCGCCAGCCTAACGGAGTAGCGATAGATAATCAAGGGAACATATATATAGCTGATGAAAATAACAATATGGTATGGGAAGTAAATACCTCAGGGATCATTAGCGTAATTGCCGGCGATGGCGCTGCCAGCCATACAGGTGATGGTGGTTATGCGTCTAATGCAACCCTTAATTTCCCGGACGCCGTAGCTGTGGATAATCAGGGTAATATTTATATAGCAGAGGGTGGAACAGCAATAGGCGGAAGTGGCAATAACGATGTGCGTATGATAGATAATACAGGTATAATAACTACCATTGCCGGAACAGGTAGCTGGTTTAATAATGGCGATACTAATACAGTAGCTACCCTGGCTCCCATAAATCCATATGGGGTTGCGGTAGATTATCTTGGCAATGTTTATATATCCGATAACATCAATCAGTTCATTGAAAAGGTAACTCCCTGGGGTAGTATAACAACTATAGCGGGTATTGGTAATAATGGGTTTAGTGGCGATGGCGGCCAGGCAACTGCGGCAGATCTGAATAACCCGGTAGGTGTGGCAGTAGATAAGAACCTTAATGTATATGTAGCTGATTCATATAACAACAGGATCAGAATGATAAATACGGCAGGTATTATTACCACTATTGCCGGAAGTAATACAGGGGGCTACTCTGGTGATGGTGGCCAGGCAACGGCGGCAGAATTAAATAAACCAACCGGAGTGTTTGTAGATTCAACAGGTACAAATATATATATTGCCGATGCAGGAAATAATAGGATCAGGAAGGTAAGTGGAGGTATTATAACAACAATTGCCGGAAACGGTACTGCCGGTTTTAACGGTGATTATAAGACAGCCACAACTACTGAACTAAATAGCCCCGGCAGTGTAATGGCTGATCTTTCAGGCAATATTTATTTTACTGACAATAATAACACTGTAAGAGAAATAAAAAGTGGTGCCCCTGCTGCTCCTGTAAACTTATCTCAGGCCGATAGTATGAATATTTGCTATGGAAGCTCAACTACATTGGTCGTTTCAGGTTCGGGTAAAATTGGTTGGTATTCTGCCGCTACCGGTGGTACTTACCTCGGTGGAGGAAGTATTCTGAAAATATCTGTTACCAGTTTGTTCCCGGGATCCTATAAATACTACGCCCAGGATAGTTCAGCTTGCGGAATATCAACCCGTACAATGATCAAGGTGGTTGTTAACAATAACCCTCAGATAGAATTAACAAGCACATACTTGCAATGCCCTACATGCGGCTATGCTAATATATGCGAAGGCGTTGCAGATACTTTAATGGCAACCGTTACAGCAGGTGCAACATGGTATACGTACACATATACCTGGACGTGGGATAATGGCGACAGTATCAGTTCTTCCAGCATTGCATATACCAGCGACTCTTTGGTTGTAAGCCCTCAGGCAACTACCGGTTATTCCGTTACGGTTACTGACCAGAATGGATGTGTAGCTAGTACACAAGGCCCAGGTTATCCCGGCGATACTATACAGGAACGTGTAAAACCTGCAACGGTAAAAGCGGGCACGGCTGCAACTTTATATTGCGGGGCAAGCACAAGTATGTCGGCCGTTACAACTCCACCTTCACCTGTTAGTGTTACATGGTCACCATCGGTAAACCTTAGCAACCCCAACATTGCTTCACCAACAGCAAGTCCTAATACTACAACTACTTACACCGTATCCGTTACATTAAGTAATGGTTGTAGCGCCAGTGATACTGTTTCGGTGCATGTTAAGCCTGCTGCTATTTCACTTGGTGACGTATTGCTCTCTTGTGGCAGTTCCGCTACCTTAAATGCTGTATATACTCCTGCCGGCCCCGTAACTGTAGCATGGACACCTTCAACAGGGCTTAATAATCCTTCTATTGCAAACCCAATTTGTTCAGCAATGAGTGAAACGCACTATACCATTAATTCTACTTATTCAAATGGTTGTTCAGCTAAAGATACTATGACCGTATACAATACTGTACCAACGGGAGTAAGTATATGTATGGTGACAGTCGATACAGGCTCAATTCATAATATTATTACATGGAATAAGGCCGGCCTTGCAGGAATAGACAGCTTTAAAGTATATTATTATAATTCCTCAAACAAATGGTCACTACTGGCTAGCCAGCTTTTTTCTGCCAATTCTTATTATGTTGATACTGCTTCAATTAATGACCCTAATAAGAATACAGTAAGGTATTGTGTAACAGCAGTAGACTCGTGCGGACATGAAGAACCGTTTGCGTCAAGCCCATGGCAAAACACAATGCATATTTTAAATATAGGCGGAGGAACATTTAGCTGGTCAGGAACAGGCTACCTGATACAAGGTGATCCTACCCCGGTGCAAACCTATTATTTAGATCGTGATAACATAGGGAATGGTAACTGGAAGGCCATTGATTCAGTTTCAGGCACACAAAACACCATGACCGACCCGAATTATGCTTCTTACCCTAATGGCAGATGGAGAGTTGAGGCTTTACTTGATGTTTCTACATGCACTGTTCCTAACTTAAGACCGGAAGCTATAAATTATAACGCATCAAAATCAAATACCGGAAACATTACCATTACCGGGGTTAAAGCGCTGGCTACGAATGGTTCAGTTTCCATATATCCTAATCCTGCCGGGCGGGAACTGAATCTCAAATTCAATTATGTAAAGTCGGCATATGTAAATATTGAAATTGCAGATATTACCGGCAGAGTTCTGTTGAAAGAAGATAAAGAAGTAAGCCCGGGTAATATTCTTTCAATGAATATTACTGATATACCGCCGGGTATGTATTTTATAAAAATTGAAACAGGCTCTTCATCACAAGTGGAGAAGTTCATTAAGGAGTAGTTTCGGAGAACCTTCTGGTAGTGCGGAAGGTTTACAAAGGTCTGGCAACATGTTTGCCGGGCCTTTTATTTAGGCACCAAAAGTATAAGGAAGCTTGATATTTAATTGGTTTGTAATTAATTAACACATTAATAACATTAAGTTTTTATTAAGTATATAAAAATAGTTATTAGAAAACTTGCAAAACCGATTCAGGGTTCATAGATTTGTTACCTAAATGTTAACAAATTTTATGAAAAAAACTATTCTCTGCGGTTTTGTATTGCTATCCCTGGCAAGCAAAGTTTCCGCGCAAACAGTACGTATTTTATTTGATGCAACAAAAGCCGAAACAGCGGGAAATGCCGATTGGGTAATAGATGCAGATGTGCATGACCTTGGTTATAGCACAGGGCCTGCGGTTAAAGGTGGCGGTAATGAATCAGACCCCCAAAACCTGCCAACCCCGGCACAGTCGACCGTTACAAGCACCACTGCTGAAACGTATTGGGAGGGATCTTTATCATCGTGGGGTATCGCCTGTGTAAAACAAGGGTACGAAGTAGAAACCTTACCTGTATTTGATTCCATTACCTATGGTAATAAATCACACGCACTTGATCTTTCTAACTATAAGATATTTATTGTTGATGAGCCTAATATTAAGTTTACGGCTAAGGAAAAACTCGCTATGATAAACTTCGTGAAAGATGGCGGCCGTTTATTTATGATATCTGACCACTGTGTGTCTGACCGTAATAATGATGGTTGGGATTCACCGATGATATGGAAGGATTTTGTGGAAAATAATGGTGTTCAATACAACCCATTCGGAATTATGGTTGATTCGGCTAACTTCTCGCAAACAACTACAAACGTTAACCCTTCAGCTACCGATTCGATGTTGCATGGGCCTTACGGCAACTGCACTGAAATGATGTGGAGTAATGGCACATCATTTACTCTTTGGCCACATGCAAATAAAACGGTTATGGGTGATGTGTTTATGACCGGAGCTAAAACAACAGATAGCATTAGTGTGATGTTTGCACATGCACATTATGGTAAAGGAAAAGTAGCTGCTGAGGGTGATAGTTCTCCACCAGATGATGGTACAGGAGATCCCAACGACGCTTTATATAATGGTTGGTCATCTGACGCCAGCGGAAACCATGCAATCATTCTTATGAATGCTACTGTATGGCTGGCAACCGATGACAACCCATCACCAACAAGTGTTGCTGACATTTCTGTTACTCCAAAGCGTTTTGAAGTCTATCCTAACCCTGTTTACGGAACAGGTAAGATCAAGTTTCTGATGAATCAAACAGAAGATGTTTCAATAGATATGTTTGATGTTACCGGAAAATTAGTTAAGACCATTTATAATGAACAAGCTAACTCAGGTTTGAATATTATTAACTTCGAAACCATTGATATGCCTACCGGTGTATACTTCTGCAGGTTACAATCCGAGCATTTAACCGAAACACAAAAGGTTATTATTACAAGATAGTACAAAGTAGTGAGGATTGGGCCCTGAAGCATTTGCTTCGGGGCTTTTTGTTTCATTAATGACAGAGATTCCTCACTTCGTTCGGAATGACAGGGAAGTAATTCTTAAGATGAGAGAGGGGGGGCAGGTGCGGCGAAGCCGCACCTGCCCCCCCTCTCTTTCAAAACCCCTCTTGGATATTGTCATTCCGAATGAAACGAAGTGCAATGAGGAATCTCCTCTAGTTAAAAGTCCGAGTTCTATTTTTTTAGCCCCCTTTAGGAATTTGAGGTAAACTGAGTCTCAATCTTAAACTCAACCTTAACCTTACTTTATTAATCTATATCAAGCAGTTTTAGTAGAATTGGCAGTAATTTTGCTTTCGTAAAAAGTTAAGATTATGGAACGACGGGACTTTATACGATTAATAGGAATGTTACCTTTAACAGCAAGTGCTATGAAACTAAATGCTTTACATAAAATGGTTGAACCATTGGGTGCAACCGAACCAATGCCGGTGCTATTTGTAGGCCACGGAAACCCTATGAATGCTATAGAGGATAATGAATTTACCAAAGGCTGGACCGATACAGTGAAAACGATACCCAGGCCAAATGCTATATTAATAGTATCGGCACACTGGGAAACCGATGGAACCTTTGTAACGGCAATGGATAAACCACAAACCATACACGATTTTGGCGGTTTTCCGCAATCGTTGTTCGATGTGCAATACCCGGCACCCGGCAATCCTGCACTGGCAAGTGAAGTAAAGGATGCGATTACCGATGTTCCCATTGGCTTAAATACCGATTGGGGGCTCGATCACGGTGCATGGGTAGTAGCAGCAAGGCTTTACCCTAAAGCAGATATTCCTGTAATTCAGCTGAGCCTTAACTATGGCAAATCGGCGCAATGGCACTATGATCTGGCGAAAGAGCTCAATTTCCTTCGCAGAAAAGGAATATTGATAATTGGCAGTGGAAACATTGTGCATAACCTGGGCATGATAAACTGGAACAACGATAAGCCTTTCGATTGGGCCATTGAAGCCAATGATAAAGTTAAAAAACTGATAACGGACGGCGATTACAAATCGTTGATGAATTATAAGTCACTTGGCTCGGCTATGAACCTTGCTGTGCCTACACCGGAGCATTATTTGCCCCTGATGTATACGCTTGCACTGAAACAAGAGAATGAAAACATCAGTTTTTTTAACGACAAAACGGTGATGGGTTCAATTGCGATGACATGTTTGAGGGTAGGGTAATGACATTTTTAACAAAATAGAGTTTTTTCGATAGAAACCAAAATTGAAACGTTTGCGATAGTTTTTTTGCAATTCTAGGTCATTAAAAAATCCATTTTCAATGTTAAATTTTCAGAAATGGTAAGAATTTTATCACATGATATTAACAATTCCCTAATTTTGGCTAAACGTTGCTCTTCCTCAATAAATCAACCATTTTGCCCTCCTAAAACGGTTTCTTGTGTTAAATAAAACCCGTAGAGCCTGAAAACTTTCAAAAAAAAAGGGCTCAACTAATTGTTTGTATATATTTTTTTCTACCTTTGCACCCCCAAAAAAAGAGTGGGAAAGTTATTTTTTGTATTAAACTAAGCTGAAACACAACAAGTAAAAATGCCGACAATTCAACAATTAGTCCGCCAGGGCAGAAAGAAAATAACCAGAAAAAGTAAATCTGGTGCATTAGACCAATGCCCTCAACGCAGAGGTGTATGTATCCGTGTATACACAACAACCCCAAAGAAGCCTAATTCAGCGCTTCGTAAGGTTGCCAAGGTACGTATGACC
>DATHNG010000203.1:0-10679 GCA_035486275.1 Bacteroidia bacterium | reverse complement strand
ATATTAAAAGTGAGGGAACGGCACCGACCTTTTCTTCAACATCCGCTAATCATGGCCTTACACCATCTGGATCATCTGTGACAAATGGCACTGATACAAGGGGTGTTCTTTCATTTACTGGTACAAATGCTGGTGGAAACTCTGTATTTACAATTAATTTCAATAAATCATATGGAGCGGCTCCATATGTTGTTATTACTTCTGCAAGTCCAGGAGCACAAGCATGCACTTATTATGTTACCTCGGCAGCTGGTAGCTTTACTATAAATATAGCGGGCGGCGGTGCTACTCCTTCTTTTAATTACATTGTAATCGAATAAAGGCAACAAATTCATCATTTAAAGCCCCCAATTTGGGGGCTTTTTATTTTAAGTGTATTGACCTATTCCTTTACTTTTGTGCAAAATAAGAATTGAGGATGAATCGGATAGCCATATTTGCATCGGGCGAGGGAACTAACACACAGCGCTTTATAGATTACTTTAATAACAGTAAGGATATAGAAGTTGCACTAATAGTAACCAATAGTGTAAAAGCTAATGTAATTGAGCGAGCTAAAAAAGCAGGGATACCTTATTTATTAATTGACAGAGATACGTTTTATAACACCAATAAAGTAGTTGATGAGTTAAAGCAAAAGGCAGATTTTATTGTGCTGGCAGGCTTTATGTGGATGGTGCCTGAAAATCTTATTAAGGCCTTTAAGGATAAAATGGTAAATGTGCACCCGGCTCTTTTGCCAAGCTATGGCGGTAAGGGAATGTATGGTATGCATGTGCATGAAGCGGTGATCAAAAATGGGGAGAAAAAGAGCGGTATTACTATTCATTTTGTAAACGAACATTACGACGAAGGGAAGATAATTTTTCAGCAGGAATGCAGCGTTGAAGCAAGCGATACACCCGAAACATTAGCAAATAAAATACACAAACTGGAGCATGAGAACTACCCTATCGTAGTAGAAAAATTGCTACATAAGAATATATCATAAATTTGCGGAGAGTATGGCAACAGAATCAGACATTAAAAGGCCTATCAGGGTATTAGTAGCTAAGGTAGGGCTCGATGGACATGACAGGGGAGCTAAGGTAATTGCTTCTTTTTTGCGTAATGCAGGTATGGAAGTTATATATACCGGTTTGCATCAAACCCCTGAAAGTGTTGTGAATACAGCCTTGCAGGAAGACGTAGATGCAATAGGCTTAAGTATTCTTTCCGGGGCGCATAATACTGTTTTCCCAAAGGTTATGAAAATGATGAAGGAAAAAGGAATGAATGATGTGCTGCTGACCGGTGGTGGAATTATCCCCGAAAAAGATATGGATGAACTGGCGAAAATAGGCGTAGGCAAGCTTTTTGGTCCGGCTACTGAAACGGGTGTTATTGTAGAATATATTCGTAAGTGGGTAAAAGAACATAGAAATTTTTAAAACAAGAGTTGAGTATGAGCACATTTCAAAACCTGAAAACAGAAATTAAAGACGGCATATATTTCCTGACCATTAACCGCCCCGATAAGTTGAATGCGCTTAACAGGCAAACGGTTGTAGAAATTGGCGAAGCAGTAAAAGAAGCCATTGCAGATAAAAATGTAATGGGTGTAATAATTACCGGCGAAGGGCAAAAAGCATTTGTAGCAGGCGCAGATATTAAAGAATTTATGAGCCTTTCAGGTGAACAAGGTAAAGAGTTGGCGAGGTCGGGCCAGGAAATATTCCAGCGTATTGAAAATTCTCCTAAGCCTGTAATTGCAGCTGTGAACGGCTTTGCACTGGGTGGTGGCTGTGAATTATCTATGGCTTGTCATTTAAGGGTTGCAAGTGAAAATGCACAATTCGGCCAGCCTGAAGTAAACCTGGGATTAATACCGGGTTATGGCGGAACACAGCGTTTAACAAAATACATTGGCCGCACAAAGGCGCTTGAATTAACCATGACTGCTGCCATGATAAAAGCACCCGAGGCATTACAATTGGGCCTGGTGAATTACGTGGTTGCACCCGAGGCACTTATTGCAAAATGTGTGGAACTGCTGAATGTTATCAAAACCAAATCGCCTGAAGCCATTGCCGCTGCAATACGTGCAATAAATGCTTTTGATGAAACACAGGCAGGTTTTGAGGCAGAATTAACAGAATTTGGGAAATGTTTTACTACTGAGGATATTAAAGAAGGAATAAATGCGTTTGTAGAAAAGCGTAAACCTCAGTTTGCAGGGCGTTAATATTGAAAAGATAATTGAAACAGGTAAAAGCACTTGCTGGTCAAACAATAGTCTACGGCGTTCCTAGCATTGTCGGGCGCCTGCTGAATTACCTTCTCGTTCCGCTTTATACCCGTGCTTTTTCTACTTCCGATTTTGGTACGGTTACTTCGCTTTACGCTTATGTATCATTCCTGAATATTGTGCTTACCTATGGTATGGAAACCTCTTTGTTTAACTTCTCGCGTATGGCAGAAGACAAGAAAAAGGTTTTCAGCACTATACTTACTTCGGTTACAGTTTCATCTCTTATTTTTCTATCGCTCGCCTACGTTTTCAGGTTCAATATTGCTGCCTTTGTAAAAGACCCCACTCACCCCGATTTTATTGTTTGGGTGGCACTTATACTTAGCGCCGATGCATTGGCTTCAGTAGCTTTTGCCAAATTGCGGGAACAGAATAAAGCGCGGAATTTTGCCATAATCAAGTCATTCAATATTCTCATTTACATACTGTTCAATATATTCTTCATTGTTATATGCCCTAAAATTTATGCTGACCCGAGCAATGTTCTTTACGGGTTAGTTCAGTACATATATAACCCCAATCTTGGTGTGGGGTATGTGTTCATCTCCAACGTGGCATCGAGTGTAATTACCTTGTTTATGCTATTGCCGACCATGGCAAAAGCAGGTATACATTTTGATATGCAGTTGTGGAAAAGAATTATGCCCTATGCACTTCCTCTTTTGTTAGCGGGGCTTGCTGGTATGGTTAATGAAACCCTCGACAGGATAATTTTATTGTATCTATTACCTGACGATATTGCCAAACAGCAGATTGGTATTTATGGCGCCTGCTATAAAATATCTATTATAATAACCATGTTCGTGCAGGCCTTCCGGTATGCTGCAGAGCCCTATTTCTTTGCCCATTCCAAGGACGAGGACTTTTATAAAATGTTTGCCGATGTTACAAAATATTTTATAATAGGTTGCTTGCTTATTTTCCTCGGCACCATGTTCAACTTGTCGTGGATACAATATTTTGTAGGAAAAAATTTCCGCTCAGGGCTTGCCGTAGTGCCAATTCTTTTAATGGCAAACCTATGCCTTGGTGTATTTTATAACTTATCTATGTGGTATAAACTGGCGCATAAAACCATGTACGGGGCCTATCTAACTATCTTTGGTGCAGTAATAACCATTGCCATCAATGTAATTTTTATACCTATTTACGGATACATGGCATCTGCCTGGGCCACGCTTATTTGTTATGCTGCAACCATGGTAGCATCGTATATTACCAGCCGTAAACATTTCCCTGTTAAATTTGATATGCCACGTATTGGGTTATACTTTGCATTATCGTTAACTTTGTATTTTGTCAGTGAGCATATTCACATGGGGTCAACTGCAATTAATCTTGTATTTGATAACGGAATGATTGTTGCGTTTGCAATTATAGTTTACCTGGTAGAAAGGCCGACACTTACAATATTAAATAAGAAGTAACGTCTAATAAAGTATTATATCATGAAAATTAAAGTAATAAATAAATCGAAACACGTGTTGCCGCAATACGCAACAGTTGCATCGGCAGGTTTTGATGTAAGGGCAAATATTAGCGAGCCAATGGTGCTTAAGCCATTGCAAAGGGTATTAGTACCTACAGGTTTATTTTTTGAAATACCTGTAGAACATGAAGCGCAGGTTCGCCCGCGAAGCGGATTGGCTTTTAAAAATGGTATAACTGTGCTTAATTCACCGGGCACCATTGATGCTGACTACAGAGGCGAGTTAAAAGTATTGCTCATAAACCTTTCTAATGAAGACTTTACAATTAACGATGGTGAGAGGATTGCCCAGGTTGTAATTGCAAAACACGAACAGGCAGAATGGGTGGAGGTAGAGCAACTTATGGAAACAGCAAGAGGAGAGGGTGGTTTTGGACATACAGGAAAAAAATAAATAAAACAAGAATATAAATTATGAGATTGATTATCCCCATGGCAGGTATTGGTAAACGGATGCGCCCGCATACACTTACTGTGCCTAAACCTTTATTGCCCGTGGCAGGCAAACCAATGGTGCAACACCTGGTAGAAGATATTTGCAAAATGACGGGCGAAAAAATTGAAGAAATTGGTTTTGTTATCGGCAATTTTGGTAAAGAGGTTGAGCAGAACCTGGTGAAAGTAGCCGAGAAGATGGGCTCGAAAGGAAAAATATTTTATCAGAAAGAAGCCCTGGGAACTGCACATGCAACGTTGTGTGCCGCTGAACTGTTGAAGGGTAAAGTAATTGTTGCATTTGCTGATACACTGTTCAGGGGAGAGGTTAAAATAGATGCATCTAAAGATGGAGTAATTTGGGTGCAAAAAGTGGAAGACCCCAAACCATTTGGTGTAGTAAAGCTTGACGCGCAAAACATAATTACCGATTTTGTCGAAAAACCTCAGGAGTTTGTTTCAGACCTTGCTATTATTGGTATTTACTATTTTAACGACGGCGAATACTTACATAAAGAGATGCAGTACCTTATAGATAACGATATTAAGGACAAGGGTGAGTACCAACTTACCAATGCACTGGAAAACATGAAAAAGAAGGGCTCTAAGTTTACAGTGGCTCAGGTTGAAGAATGGCTCGATTGTGGTAATAAAGAAGCAATGCTGTTTACGAATAAACGTATGCTTGAAACGAAAACAGATAGAAAAACGACTACAAAAGTTGAGAATTCTAAGATCATTCAGCCTTGCTATATTGATGAATCAGTTATACTGAAAAATTCAACCATTGGCCCGAATGTATCTATTGGAGCAAAAACTGTAATTGAAAACTCAGTAATAACCGATTCAATTATCCAGGAAAGCACAGTTATCAATAGGTCAGATATTCATTCATCAATGGTAGGCAGTTATGTTGCCCTTGAAGGAATAAAAGGAAATTTGAGCATCGGGGATTATAACCAGGTTAAAAATTAAGCCCGCAGACATATGTATAAGCTGAGCAAGCATGGATTTCCTTTAATTGCATTTGCATCCATTGCTCTGCTGGTTTCTTCGTGCGGTACCTTGAAAAAAACAGGTACATCTTCTAAAGTAACAATAGTGCATAGGCAGCTTACACGCGATGAACGTGACGAAGTTACTGCTGATTATTTTGAAGCAAGTAAACAAAGAATGCTCGGGAACTACGATAGGGCAATTGATGTATACATGCAGTGTTTAAAGATAGAGCCTGATAATGCTGCTGCCGATTTTCAAATAGCTGATATATATGAATTCTATAAAAAGCCTGATACTGCACTGGTATATGCAAACAGAGCCGCGTTAATAGACCCTGCGAATATATGGTACCAGGACCTGTACGCACAATGCCTGCAAGACAAGGGCAGGTACAAAGATATGGAGGCGGTGTATGAAGGACTTATTAAGAATCACCCTGATGAAACAGACTATTATTATAAACTAGCCCTGGCACAAATTGAAATGGGTGAGTATGAAAAAGCTGCCGATACTTATGGTAAGGTAGAGGAAAAACTGGGCGGATTCAGTGAAGAGATCACAAGGGAAAAGATAAAACTGTATGAAACAGTTAAGGACTTTACCAAGGCTGAAGTGCAGATACAATCATTAATAACGGTTGATACTACAAATGTGCAGAATTATGTTGAGCTGGCCGACCTGTATGACCTGGAAGGAAAGCATGACGAGTCGTTCAAACTTTACCAGGATCTGGAACTACGGTATCCGCATGAGCCATCTGTACGGTTAGCTTTAGCTGAATATTACCGCGCCAAGAAAAACGATAAAAGATCATTTGAAGAGCTGGACGCGGCTTTTAAGGAACCAAGTATGGACATAGATTCGAAACGAAGAATATTATTAAGTTTTAATTCGGTAAGTAACGGGCACGATAGTTTGCAGATAGAGGCGCTTGAACTTTGCAGTTCAATGGTACAGGCACACCCAAATAACCCCGAGGCGCATAGGTTGTATGGAGATTTTCTTTTCCGCCAGGCTTCCTATAATGACGCCAGGGAGCAATACAGGTATACGGTTAGTGAGGACAGCAGCAAATATCTTATCTGGAGCCAGCTTATGGGTTGCGATATACAGCTGAATGATTTTAATGACCTGGCCAAAGTAAGCAGCAGCGCAATGGAATTATTTCCGAACGATCCGCAAGCCTACTTATTTAATGGTGTGGCAAATAACCAAAAGAAAAATTATACCCTGGCAGTTACTTCTTTAAGTAAAGGGTTAGACTATGTGGTAAATGACAACGGGCTGTTGCTTGAATTCTATTCGGCATTGGGCGATGTATACAATTCATTGAAACGATATTCTGCATCAGATTCTGCTTTCGACGCTGCGCTTAAACTGAACCCGAATAACGATAATATACTGAATAACTACAGTTATTATTTGTCGGAACGTGATACAAACCTGGCTTTAGCAGAGCAAATGTCGAAAAGAGCTAACGACCTGTCACCTGATAATGGAACTTATCTTGATACCTATGCATGGATATTTTATAAAGAAGGTAATTACCAGAATGCCAAGACGTGGGAAGATAAATCACTTGCTCATGGCGGAGAGAAAGATGCTGCAGTGCTCGATCATTATGGTGACATTGTATACAAACTGGGCGATAAGGATACCGCACTTGATTATTGGCAGAAAGCGAAATCTTCAGGCTTAAATTCAGACTTGCTGAACAGAAAGATACAGGACAGGAAACTTTACGATAAATAGAAACTGCAGTGCTGACGAAAAGAATATTATTGTTTGTAATACCCATAGTACTTATCATTTCGTGTAAGCCTGCCAGAAAAATCCTAACCTCTGAAACAACTTACTACAATGCTTCGGGGCTTAAGCATGAAAATGCAAGCCTGCTACTTTCGAAACTAAAGTCGAGGAAATTTGATTATAAATGGATCAGTGCGCATTTTTCAATAGACATAGCTATAGATAGCAGTAATACATCATTCGGAGGGACTGTAAGAATACGCAAGGATAGTATTATATGGATGACTATTTCACCCTTACTGGGTATTGAAGTGGCGAGAGTATTGTTAAATAAGGATACAGCTATGTTCATTGATAAAGTGCACGACCGTTACTTTAAAGGCAATTACGATTATATTGATTCATTACTTGATGATGATATAGATTATGAATTGGTTCAATCGGTAATGGTAGGCAGCAATATTGACTTTTATAATGATACTGCCAAACTGAAGGGATACTATGACGGACAACAATATTTACTAAGTACAGTGGCCCGCAGGCAGATACGAAAGATACTGTTCCACAACCGTACGATCCGCACCAAGAATGATGTTCAGTTCATTTGGTTTGATAAAAAGGACTATCATATTAACAGGATACGTGTAGAAGATTTTGTAAATCACCGTACGTTGGATGCATTTTATACCGATTTTCAACAGGTTGATTCGGTGATGTTCCCTACGCATATTCAATACGTAATATCTGCCGAAAAGACGATAAAAATTGACTTGCAGTATAAAAAGGTTTATTTCAAAACGCAGGAGGAGACCCCATTTACCATCCTCCCCAAATATGAGCGCATCGAGTATAATAAATAGACTGCTGTGCATTATTTTACTGTTGGGGTTATGCGTGCCCGTATTCGCCCAGAAGGACCGTAAGGACCTGGAGGATAAAAAGAAAAAGCTGATGGAGGAAATGGCAGCCCTCAATAAATCACTTAAGGATGTAAATGTAAATAAGGAAATAACCCTTAACGAGCTTGTTACGCTTAACAAGCGGATAAGTGTTCGCGAAGAAATTATTGCCACAATGCAAAGTGAGGTGGAATTGCTTCAAACGCAAATAGATGCCGGAAACGATTCAATTGGTGTAATGGGAGGCAGGCTGGGTGACCTGAAAAAAGAGTATGCCCGGATGATATGCGATGCTTACCGTAACCAGGGCGCATATAATAAGCTCATGTTCATTTTTGCTGCAAAGGATTTTGAGCAAGCCGTATTGCGCATGCACTACCTTGAAGAATATGAGGAATACGAACATAAAGAGGCAATAATGATAGATTCTACCCGGAAAGATTTAAATGAACAGGTGCAGCGCTTACAAAGGAAAAAGGATGAAAAGAAGGAATTATTAGCTAATGAAGAATCGGAGAAACAGGAGCTTACCAAGGAAAAAGAAGAACAGCAGAAAGCCTTTGTAAAGCTTCAGGGAAAAGAGAAGGAGCTTAAAAAACAAATTGCAGTTAAGCAGAAAGCAGCCAAGAAATTAGATGAGGCGATACATAAGATCATTGCCGATGAAATGAATAAAGAACGGGAAAAAGCGCATAAAAACCCTAAGAATAATGGTAGTGAAATGAGCCTGACGCCTGAAGCTAAGGCCCTATCTAAAAACTTTGAGGGTAACAGAGGTAGCTTGCCATGGCCTGTTGTAGAGGGCTTGATATATAAGCACTTTGGACCCTATTCACCAATGCCGGGTATTGAACTGAATAATAATGGTGTTGATATTTCCACTACAAAAGGCGCCGTTGTAAGGGCTGTTTTTCAGGGAACGGTAACGGCGGTAACCGAAATGCCTCAATTAGGTAAAGTAGTAATTGTCAAGCATGGAGAGTATTTCAGTGTGTATTCAAACCTGAAAGATGTGTTTGTGAAAGCGGGTGATAACCTTACTACTAAGCAAACAATAGGCACCATATTATTCAACGATGAAGATGGTAAAACAGACCTTCACCTTGAACTTTGGAAGGACGAAAACAAACTGAACCCGGAAGATTGGCTTATAAAGCGAGGTTGATCTGTTTTCATAATTTGCTAATAATCAATAAATTATACTCTATTTTTGAAAAAAAGTGTCACCCAACTGCTTTTTTAACAAGAATTAACATACATTTGTTCTAACAAACAACATCTAAAAAACAGACACCCATAGAGATAAACTGCTACTCAATTAACTTTAAAAAAGTAATCTCATGGAGCAGTTTGTTGACGATGACGATCTTATTCGTCGCTATCAGGGTGGAGAAGAAGAGGCTATAGCTGAACTTCTTAAACGTTATAAAAAACGTGTTTACACATACATTTTAAACGTAGTACGCAACCGCGAAGTTGCTGAAGACATTTTCCAGGAGACTTTTTTTAAAGTTATTCGCACACTTAAAAAGAAGCAGTACAATAGCGAAGGAAAATTCATTCAGTGGGTGGTACGCATTGCGCATAACCTGACAATTGACTATTTCCGCCAGAACGGAAAGATATCTACCATAAGCAAAATTGTAAGGCCTGATGGTAAGGTAGTTGATGTGTTTGATGTGGTTAAAATAGAAGACCATTCTCACGAAGACACCTTAATAAAGAGCCAGATCCGTAAGGATATCCGTAAACTGGTTGAACATTTGCCACAAGAGCAAAAGGAAGTGGTAATACTTCGTCACTATTACGATATGAGCTTTAAAGAAATAGCTGACCATACCAATGTAAGTATCAATACTGCCTTGGGCCGTATGCGCTATGCACTTATAAACCTGCGTCGCTTAGCCGACGAACACCAGGTTGCACTTACTGTGTAGGTTTATGTTCCATGATGAGAGAAAGTCCGGGTTTATCCCGGGCTTTTTTTATTGTTTTCTCGTGATTGTATTTTATTGAATGTCAATTATTTATGATGAATATATTGAGCAGTATTGTATTTTGCTGTTTTAACAATGAATAGCTTTTCAATAATGGCGTTTATAAGAGGCAATATTCAAAGCCTACATACGTTTTACTGTAAAGCGGAATATGATGAAAAGGTATTTTAGGACATTACATAATAAATATGAAAATCTTCCGTTTTATATATTATAACAATCAAAAACCTATATGGTATATGCAAAAAAATACTACTTCTATTCTTCACTCCAACTCGGAGCAGGACACTCCTGTTTCCTTCAATTCTGCAAAGAAAAGTAACAGGGAACAGGCCGAACCTTCAAGCAGGGTCATTGAGAATATTTTAAATTTCTCAAAGGCATTGCATATTGAACCAAAGGCTGACGGAGAAAGTTTTATTGAATACGTAGCTAACTAATTATACGGTTTACGCTACCTGATAATGCAAGGCTTTATAGCTTTGCCGCTTCAGATTATTGTTCATGAAGAAAGAAGAACTCTTCCGTCATATTATTGACTATTTTCAGGCTCACCAGCCCAATGCAGCCACTGAGTTGCATTATGGTAATCCGTTTGAATTACTTGTAGCAGTTGTACTTTCTGCACAGTGTACTGATAAACGTGTAAATATGGTTACGCCTGAACTTCTTAAGCGATTCCCTACACCCAAAAAAATGGCTGAGGCAGATATTGATGAGGTAAGGGAATATATAAAAAGCATCAGTTACCCCAATAGTAAGGCCGGTTACCTTGTAAATGGTTCAAAGGTATTAATGGAAAAGTTCAAGGGTGAAGTGCC
>DATHNG010000202.1:0-2157 GCA_035486275.1 Bacteroidia bacterium | reverse complement strand
GGCATAGAAAATTTCTATCACACTTTTTTAACCAGGGTAGCAGATGGCCGTAAACTTACCACCGCACAGGTTGACAGTATTGCACAAGGAAGAGTATGGACCGGCACACAAGCCTTGCAAATAGGCCTTGTTGATACACTGGGCGATATGAAAATGGCTATTGCCATAGCTGCAAAAAAAGCACATATTACTTCATATACTATTGAAGAATTGCCCGGCATGATTAGCTCGTTACGAAAATTTTTAAACCGTTTTTCGGGCGATGATGCTGAAAGTAAAATACTGGAAAAAGAACTTGGAAATATTTATGAGCCTGTGCAAGAATTATCGAAAGTAATGCAAATGAAAGGTGTGCAGGCCAGGATGCCTTACCAGTTGATAATTGAGTAAATTTTATATACAGGTTAACACTAAATAATGGCAGTACCTTTAGAAATTATACGTCGTCACCTACCACGCCAGTTCGTGCTGGTGATTGACGTATTTTTTTGTTTTTGTGCGCTGGTACTTGCCTATCTTCTCAGGTTCAATTTTTCAATCCCGCTTTCTGAAAGAGTTACATTCATTTACGTTTTCCCTTTTGTATTAGTAAGCAGGGCTGCCAGTTTTTATATCACAGGCATTTATAAAAACATAATACGCTATACCGAGGCAAGGGACGTTCAGCAGATGGTTGTAGTACTAACGCTGGTAAGCGCTTTTTTCGCCCTGGCCAATATAGCCCGGTATTTACTTGACGGTCATTTTATTGTTCCCTATTCTATTATTGTAAGTGAATATCTTGCCACTACATTCATAATGATTGCGGCAAGGCTCATTTACAAATCGCTTTACGCAGGGGCGTTTAATCCGGCTAAAACCAAACGCAGTATAATTATTTATGGCGCCGACGAAGCAGGCATAATTACCAAAAGAGCCGTTGACCGCGATGCAGGCACAAAATATGATGTGGTTGCTTTTTTAGATGAAGAGCCAAGCACATGGGGCAAACGATTAGAAGGCATCACTATTTATTCACCCGATAAACTGAAAGAACTTCTTGCCGATAACAATGTAGCTCACCTGGTAATGGCAGATTCTGACGTTTCATTTGAACGAAAGAATAAAATAATAGATACTTGTTTAGCGTATGGTACAAAAGTGCTCAATGTGCCGCCCATAAATAATTGGACCAACGGAGAGCTGAGCTTTAAACAAATAAAACGTGTCCGTATTGAAGACCTGCTGGAGCGTGATCCCATTATACTTGATAAAGACAAGATAGATACTGAAATTAAAAACAAAACTGTTCTTATCACCGGTGCGGCAGGTTCAATTGGTTCTGAAATTGTACGGCAGATCATTCCGTTCGGCCCTAAAAAACTTATACTTGTTGATCA
This sequence comes from Bacteroidia bacterium, assembly GCA_035486275.1. Lineage (GTDB taxonomy): Bacteria > Bacteroidota > Bacteroidia > JABEUT01 > JABEUT01 > JABEUT01. The sequence continues at coordinate 778 of DATHNG010000202.1, read as the reverse complement.
GGCTGAATCGGCATTGTATGACCTTGAGCTTGACCTGAAAGAATTTCCTGAACTTGTTTACAGATCGTACATTGCTGATATATGTAACTACGACAGGATAGAACATATTTTCGAGAAAAATAAACCTCAGATCGTATTCCATGCTGCTGCATACAAACATGTGCCGGTAATGGAAGATAACCCGGCAGAAGCCATTCTCGTGAATGTAAAAGGCACTAAAACAATAGCTGACATATCCGTAAAATACGGGGTTGAAAAATTTGTTATGGTATCAACCGATAAAGCTGTTAATCCTACCAGTGTAATGGGTGCTTCGAAACGAATTGGAGAGATATATGTGCAGGCATTAAATAAAAGAAGCAATACACGTTTTGTAACTACACGCTTTGGAAATGTGCTGGGTTCAAATGGTTCAGTAATACCACGCTTCAGGCAACAAATAGAAAAAGGCGGCCCGGTTACTATTACAGATCCTGAGATAACACGTTACTTTATGACCATACCTGAAGCCTGCCAATTGGTATTGGAGGCCGGTGCAATAGGTAATGGCGGAGAGATATTTGTGTTTGACATGGGCAAATCGGTAAAGATCGTAGACCTTGCTATGCGAATGATACAACTCTCTGGCCTGACATTGGGTAAGGATATTAAAATTGTATTTACCGGTTTAAGGCCAGGCGAAAAACTATATGAAGAATTACTGCATAACAATGAAAACTCACTGCCAACACACCATTCACAAATACTCATAGCTAAGGTTAAAGAGTATGATTATGAA
>DATHNG010000201.1:0-30351 GCA_035486275.1 Bacteroidia bacterium | reverse complement strand
AGGCTGCGTTTTACTTTGGTATCGCAAAGCACCCATACATATCCGTTTGTGGCTGCCGGAATATACTGATGCGATAGTTTTTGGAAATCGAGCAGCATTACCTTGCCCGCTTGTGAGAACTGCGAAGCATACTGATCGAGCAAACCGCTTTTAACCCCCAGGTACTGATGCTCGACCTGCTGGCATAATTTAATGAGCGATAAATTATCGAGCCCGGCATTTGCTGATTCATTTAGTGCATTCATAAACGCTACTTCCAACGCTGCCGAAGAAGATACCCCTGAACCTATAGGCACATTACCCGATATAATAGCATTTAAGCCCGAAGGAATAGGATGTGTTTTGCTGAACAACAGAATGCAGCCATAAATATATTTCTCCCACGAGTTCCGCGGTTCATAGGGTTGCCCGAGTTCAAAACTCATGCGGCCTTTAAAGTCAATACTTACTATGGTTATTTGTTTATCGGTTGTTGGCGCCATGCTTACGGTTACCCACCGGTTAATAGCACATGGCATTGATAGGCCCTGATTGTAATCGGTATGTTCGCCAATAATATTTATACGCCCCGGTGCATACGCTGTAAATGCAGGGGTTGCATTAAAGTGCTTTGTAAAGCTTTCCTTGTTTAAGGCAATTAATTGTTCCAGTGTCTGCATTTTAATTCTGTATAGTGGTGGCATCTTCGGCCCATTTAATATCTTCCGGTGTATTTAATCCTACCAGTTCTTTGTAGTTATCTATTGCAAGTGTTTCCACCTTCAGGCCTTTGGCCAGCATTATGCCAATAATATCGGTCAGGTATAATTCCATATTGTCTTTATCGGGTTTTATTTCAGCAAGGTATTTGACCAGGTCAGCGCCCTTAAAAACGAAGTGGGAGGTAAGCAGTTCTTTTACTTTTAATTGCTCAGGTGTTGCATTCTTTTCTTCAATGCAGGCAATCAGTTTTCCATTTTCATCTTTTATAACTCTTGCATAAGGCAGATCTATCGGGAAGGTTGCAGTTAAAAAAGTACAGCTAGCACTGGTTGTTATATGATGTTGTTCCAGTTTTTTTATTGTGTTGCCAGTAATTAGCGGACTGTCGCCAACAAATACAAAAACATTAGTGCTGTTTTTAAGAATACTTTCCGGTACTTGCTTTACTGCATGCGCTGTGCCTTGTTGTTCAGCCTGGGTATAATACGTTACCCCGTTCCCAATCTTTCCCTTTACCTGTTCAGCGCCATAGCCAACGATTAAGTTAATATCGTTTACACCGGCATTTCTAAAACTTTCAATGATATGCTCTACAATGGGTTTGCTTTTGAAAGGTACTATGGGTTTAGGTAAGTCCGACCGCATACGGGTACCTTTTCCGGCAGCAAGTATAATGACTATAGAGTTCTTTTTCATTTCCTTAGCAAATGTATGTAATTCAAAAAAGCTCAATATGTAACCTGAAAATCTTAACCAAATAGTAATAATAAAAAAAGCGCCATTTTCATGACGCCTTAAGGGAGATTAAATTGAACGTATATTTTTATTCAGAAGGAACTTCTGTCATTTCAAAAGGAATGTCAACTATGTGCTGGTAATCAATACCCACATCGCGCATGTTTTCATCGCCATCTTCATATAGCCAGCGAATGTGCACCATATTACCTTCTTTCTTAATTTTTGAAAGGTGCTTTAATACCCCAAGCAGGCAACGCGACGAACTGGTATTGAAATACTCCATTCCAATATCTACCTTGGTAACCTGTGCCGGAGTGTTGGCATATTGTTCAAGGCTTGATAATAATGGTTTGTAAAACTCAGCCGGGTTTGCAGCAATTGACCTTCCTTTAATTTCAAGCATTCCTTGTTTAGAATCGAACTTGATAGTTGGAGTTTCGGGAGTGCCGTCTATTGTAATATTTTCCATAGACCTTAAGAATTTAGTATAGCGGTTTACGTTACTTTTTCTTCTATTACAAATTTACATAATGTAATATTTCAAAATACAGCCCCTAAATGCTTTAAGACTTGAAATTTTAGCGATTCGTCGCTTTTTTAGATTTTTATAGTTTTGGGTAACACTTACTTAACCTTTGCTTTATAATCTTTTACGGCCTTTTCTATTATCTTTTTTGCGGTGGCTTTGCTTTGGAAACCCTCGACCCTCACGGCCTTCTTTTCAAGTTTCTTGTATTCCTGGAAAAAGTTCTTCAATTCGCTCAACAGGTGGGCCGGAAGCTCCTTAATATCATTAATATAGTTTACCCCCATGTCTTTATCGGCAATAGCTATAATTTTGTCGTCGCCTTCGCCCTGGTCGAGCATGCGCATAACACCTATAACCCTGGCTTCTACTATACAAAGGGGTACCAGGTCTATTTGCGATAGTACCAGTATATCAAGTGGATCATTGTCTTCGCCCAGCGTTTGAGGTATAAAACCATAATTGGCAGGGTAAAACGTAGCGGAATATAATACCCTGTCGAGGCGGAGCAGGCCTGTTGCCTTATCCATTTCGTATTTGGCGCTGCAACCTTTAGGTATTTCTATAATAGCGTTAACAATGTCGGGGTAATTATCGCCTTTACTTACGTCGTGCCAGGGGTTGGTGTGAGTTGTTTTCATACAGAATTACTCCATTGGTATCTGGCTCTTCACAACCATTGTGTCGGCCAGTTCATCGTGTAAAGCCTGCGCTTTAGGTGTGTAGGCTATCATAAGGTAGCCTACACCCAGTGTAAGGTTTGAAATGAACTTGCCGTTCACATACCTGCCTGCCGCCATCCAGAAAGAAAGCCTTTGGCCCAATGTGTCGGTAACGCGAATGCCAATAGCAATTTTGCCCGGGGTAGCCTGTAAGCGCGACGATTCGAAGGAAGCGTAGTAAAAGAAGTTTATAAAAATGGTGATTATTACCAGGAAAGATTGGTGAAGTAACAGGTCAATAGATGGTATTGTAAGCGCATTTGGGTTTGTAAGGTAGTTTCTGAAGAACTCCTGTATTTGTTGTTCGTCACCTTTAAATAATAAACTGATAGGTGTACAAAGTATAAATAGGAGTATCCAGTCTAAGACAAATGCAAGCAACCTTCTCAAAAAACCTGCATACTGCACTCCCTTCATGTGGGGAACAGGAAACGATGTTTTGAGCACATAGCAATTAGAGATTTTGTCGTGCAGGGCCTGGTGTCTTTCTGTTACCAATGCCATAAGGTAGCCAAGCAGTAACGTAATATTTGAAATTATCTTTAACAGGTTACGTGATAATGAACGAAGGAGGGTAAGCCTGTTTCCGTTTTCATCAACCACCTTTACATGTGTTGCCATTTTACCCGGCGTAGCCTGAAACTTTGATGATTCCCATATTCCATGGTAAAGCAGATCAAATACAGCCCTGGCGCCAACCAGTACAACTATTGCATTAAGCCCTGAGCCAAAAAGGCCACCAATTATCATTGAATTATCACCCGAGAACAAGCCTGCTTTATATGCCTTATAGCCCATGGTAACAAGGTCCCAGAAACCGGAGCCTTTAAAGTACCAGAGTAAGAAAGGCAACATAAGCAGGTGAATGAGGCTGCTATCGATAAGAAAGGCTGCGAACCTTCGCCAAAAGGTAGCATATGTACTGGTAGAGTCGATTGCCGGGGTGCCTGCTGCTTCCATGAGCTAACTAATTTATGCGGGTAAAGATAACAATATAATGTTCATTAATATGCTGAGAGCTATTGCGTTGGTTTAGGTAAACAGTTATTTTTACATTAAATAAAGGATGGATGAAAAAAATAATTTTTAGTGCATTTGCCCTGGGCGCTCTTTCCGTAAACGCACAAACCACGCTCGACCTTACACCATCTGTGAAAAAGGTTACCGTATATGTTAGTGGCGCTGTAATAACACACGAAATACAAGCTCAATTACAGGAAGGCAAAACAACGGTTGTGTTCCATGGTCTGCCTGCCGATATGGATAATGAAAGCATCCAGCTTTCTTCAACCGGAGACATAACCATATTATCGGTAACGGCTAATGCTGATTATTTAAGTGACGTAAAAAAGAATGCAAGGACAAAAAAAATGTCGGACTCAATAGAGGTATTGAATGATGAGATTGAAAGAGTAAAGAATAACATAAGCATTATGGAATCGGGCAAAAGCTTGCTCGATAATAACCGTAACACAGCAGGAGCCAATACCGGAACCAATGCAGTAACGGTAAAAGCTATGTACGATTATTATGTTCGCGAGGTGGAGCGTATAGATGATTCACTGATGCTGATGCATAAAAAAGAGAAGGCTATACAACTGAAATTAGACAGGTTGAATGGTGCAGAAAGAGAATTGCTTATTGCTACTGCACACCCAAACTGCGTGGAGGCTATTGTTTCTGCTGACCATGCACAAAGCCTCGATTTTCGTCTTTCATACCTCACGAATGATGCAGGCTGGTCGCCGAATTACGATCTGCGTGCAAAAGATATTAAGCATAGTGCCGAGCTTACCTATAAAGCTGATGTGCACCAGAACACTGGTACCGACTGGAGTAATATTGACCTTACACTTTCTACATCGAACCCGAATGTAAGTCAAACTGCACCGGTACTGAATGCTAATTACCTATATTTTCAAAATGTATATAACGAGGTTGCAAAATCACGGGCTTATTATGAATCTTCACCTGCTCCGGTTGCAAATAATTCAATAAGCCAGGAGACAAATTTGCAGGATGTTGTTGTAACTAATGGTGCAGTGGCCAACAGTTATACATCTAACGCAGTTGCAAGTACAACCAATGAAAGCCAGCTTTCTGTTGAATTTCATATTGACCTGCCCTATAGCCTGCCAAGTGATGGTAAAACACATTCGGTAGAGGTAAAGAAAATGAACCTGCCGGCTATTTACCGTTACCAGGCAACGCCTAAGCTTAAGCAAGATGCCTTTTTAATGGCCGACGTTACGGACTGGGAAAATCTTGACCTGTTACCCGGACAGGTAAATATCTATTATGCCGGGGCTTATGTAGGTAAATCGTACATTACCGCACAAAGCATTACCGACACCATAAGCTTCTCTTTAGGCATGGATAAAAAGATTGCTGTGAAAAGGGAAAGGGTAAAGGAGCTTTGCTCCACCAAATGGATAGGTACCAACAAAACACAGGTGTTTACCTATTCCGTAACAATACGTAATTCGCACCCCGACTCACTTAAAATGGAAGTGTTTGACCAGGTGCCGGTTACAACTGATAAGGATATTCAAATAACTGTAAGTGATAATGGCGGGGCCAAACAAAACACCGATACAGGCAAGCTGACCTGGAAACTTTCATTGGCTCCGGGTGAAGCAAAGAAACTTACTTTCTCTTATTCCGTAAAATACCCTAAGGACAAGATTGTGGAGAACCTTAATTAATTAAGAATTAGGAATTAAAAATTAGGAATGTGGAGTAAGGGATAAGTAAATGCGACGGTAGTGTTTATGCGTTAGGGATAGTAGCGGAAAGCCCACAGCGCAGCGAGGACTTGAAGCGTATAGCCCGACCCGAAGGGGAACGCCCAAAATAGGAGTAAGGAATAAGTGAAGGCAGACTTAAGTGACCATAGATAATTGAGGATAAAGGAACCGAATACGTAGATAAAGCGAGTGTATGCAGATTCTATTTAAAAAACATCAGGGATTGCGGAGGGTGTTTTATTTCTTCCCTCTGCAGCTCTTTTTAATGACCATTAAAGAGAACCTTGTTTTTGTGTTCTTATGGCTGATATTTTTTGGTTTTGTAACCAAGGCCATTGGTGTTAAATACGGTGTACCATATTTATTCCTTTACCCTGAGTACTTTAATAGGGTCAGTTTCAGTTCGTTCTTTTTGCTGGGGTTTGGCTGTGGTGGTTTTATAATGTCGTATAATGTATCAAGCTATATAATAAACAGTTTCCGTTTCCCCTTCCTTGCCACACTCGAAAGGCCTTTCTTTACATTTATTCTTAATAATTGTTTTATACCGCTCACTTTCCTGGTAATGTTTGTGTATTGCGAATTCAGCAACCGTGCTTATGATAATATTACCCCTGCTACGGTATGGTACCATACGGGTGGCTTTATGTTAGGCGTAACATGTTTTTTGCTTATAACCATTGTGTATTTCTATTTGTTCGATAAAAATATTTTAAAGGTATTTGGTATTGGTCCTAAAAAAGTATCGAAGGTTACGTTTAAAAAGGAAAAGGTTCGCCTGGGCATGGGCATGGAGTGGGAAAGTGCCACGCACAAAGAACCTGTTTATGGCGACCGCAGCTGGCACATTGAAACCTATATTGGCGGTAAGCTTGGCATTCACCTGGCACGTGGGTATGAGCACTATGACCATAAAATGCTTGATAAAATATTTAAGCAAAACCACCAGACGGGTATGGTATTTGAGGTGGTGGCTATTATAAGCTTGTTACTGTTGGGTATTTTCCGCGATAACCCATTGCTAATGGTGCCGGCCGGCGCAAGCATATTTTTGCTGTTCACCATTTTTACTATGTTGGTTAGTGCCATTCATAATTTTTTCAGGGGCTGGACAACTATGGTGGTTATTGGTTTGCTTGTAGTGGTTAATTATTTTTCATCTACTCATTGGGACTGGTTTGCCGCAAAAGCATACGGACTTAATTACGCTGTAAAGCCATCGCCATATTCATACGATGCACTTGCCAAGTTAAACAGCGACCCTGTTTTGCTGAAAGAAGACCAGGAGCATATGATAGGAATACTTGACCTGTGGAAAGCAAAGAATGCCGATGCAGCGAACAATGAGAAACCTCCTTTTATAATTATTAATACAAGTGGCGGCGGCCTGCGCTCCGCTATGTGGACATACTTTACCTTGCAATATTTAGACAGTGTATTCAGAGGACAGCTATACAAACGGGTGGAGCTTATTACAGGTTCATCGGGTGGACTGGTGGGTGCAGCGTATTATCGCGAACTTTACCTTGAACATGAGCAAGGCAAAGGCATAAACCCGAACGATAAAAAGTACCTGGCAAATATTTCGGAAGATATATTGAACCCGATGGCTTTTACCATTGCTACCAACGATTTGGCTTTCAGGTTGCAACGTTTTAAGGACGGAAACTATACCTATACTAAAGACAGGGGATACGCTTTTGAAGAGAAACTGGATGCAAATACAGGCAACGTATTAAATAAACGGCTACGCGATTATCGTTTGCCTGAAGAACAGGCTATTATTCCCATGATGCTGATTACGCCTACCATAGTAAATGATGGCAGGAAGTTATTGATATCGCCACAGGGTATTTCGTTCATGACGGCGTACGATATTGATACGCCTATGCACTATAATGCAGTGCCGCAGTCGGTAGAATTTTCAAGATTATTTGCTGAGCAGGATGCGCAGAACCTTTGGTTTACCAGTGCATTACGCATGAATGCGACATTCCCTTATATAACACCAATTACCGCGTTGCCCACCGAACCTGCCATTGAAGCTATGGATGCCGGCCTGCTCGATAACTTCGGGCTGGAGGAATCTGTTAAGTTTTCATTCACGTTTCGTAAGTGGTTGGCTGAAAATACGGGGCGTGTTATAATCATACAAATACGCGATCAGTTAAAACAAACTCTTATACTCAATAATTCACCCAGTAACCTTATATCGAGCCTTACCTTTCCTATAAGCAGGTTTTATGGCAACCTTTTTCCGGTAGAGAATTATAAAGAAGACAGGATGCTGGAATACATGAGTCACTGGTATAAAGGCAAAATGAATTTGGTTTACTTTCAAATAGACAATACGGGAACAGATGATATTTCGCTTAGCTGGCACCTTACCGATAAGGAAAAGAACCAGGTTAAGAATGCTATGAAGCAATCTGATAATCAGTTTTCTACCGAACAATTGAGAAAGCTGTTGAGATAGACTATTTCCATTGCCATATTGCGCTTCATTCCAGACTATATTTATTCATAAAATATCACATATATTTGTGTAATTAAATTCATTAAACCCTAAACATAAAATCATGCTCAAAAAATTACTTTTCAGTTTTTCATTATTTGCTGCAGGCACACTTGCCGCACAATCACCAATTCCTAACGGGAATTTTGAACAATGGGATTCGATCATCAGCCACACACCGGTAGGCTATTTCAGTTCAAACTTAAATGGCAATTTACCGCCAAATGCACCGCCTAATTGTACCCAGGGACCTGCATACCATGGCTTGTATGGCGTTACACTTACCACTACTACTTTTGGTCCCGATACAGGCTTTGCATACATTACCAATTCAAATGGTAATCCTTCACAGGGAAAAGGCGGAATACCATATACCCAGCAACCAACCGGTATGCGCTTTTACTATGAATGTAATTTAGTAGGCAAGGATACTGCTATTGTAGTTGCGGTATTTAAAAATTCAGGTATTATAATCGGAGCCAGTGAATGTAAAATTACCGGTACCGTATCATCATACACTCTCTATTCAAAGGCATTTACACTTCCTATGGCTCCCGATTCAGTAATATTTGCAGCTACTTCCAGTAACATACTTGCAGGTGGTAATGGCATACCGGGTAGCACACTTACTATTGACAGTGTTACATTTACAGGTGTTACAAGCCAACCTGCAATGATGAATGGCGATTTTGAAAATTGGACTTCAGATTCCTTATATTCTCCAACACAGTGGTTCACATTTAATGCAGGTATTCCACGTACTACCGATTCGTATACTGGTAACTATGCATTGGAATTAAATACAGGAACACCTCCAGGTAATAGCGGAATTCAGGCTGGTTATGCTACCGACGGAAAAGAAGTACAGATCAATAACCAAAATGATTCAGTAGAAGGCGGTTATCCTTTCAGTAATCAAATCGACTCATTGGTGTTTTACTATAAGTATTCAGCCGGTTTTGTTGGCGATACCGCTGATATTCAACTGCAGTTCAATAAAAGCTCAAAACAAATAAATGGACTCCTGATAAAGTTGCCACCTGCAGCTTCGTATACACGTGTGGTTGCTCCTTTTAATGTAGGCTCAGTACCCGATAGTATGATAGTGTCAATATATTCTTCCTTGAATTTCCCTGTTACAGCGCCAGGTTCTGTATTGAAAGTAGATTCACTTACATTATATTCTCAAATACTTACAGGCATTAAAACCGTTAACGCAAGTGGAAACATAAAAGTGTATCCTAACCCGTCAACATCTGTTTTTTATGTTGACATGAAAGGATATACCGGCAAGGTAGATATGATTCGTATACTGGATATGAGCGGAAAGGTAATTGAAACAAGAAATTACAATTTCAGCCCTTTACAGAATACAGTTGAAGCTTTTGACATGACCGGTTACAGTGCAGGTACTTATATTATAAGTATAAGTACACCAAGCGGTGTTCAATACCAGAAAGTAAGCAAGATTCAGTAATAGATTTTTTTTGTTAATATAAAACGCTCTGTAGAAATGCAGGGCGTTTTTCTTTTTAAAACAACTTCTTATATTCTTTCGTATAACTCGACTTCTTAAAATACTGTTCAGCAATAGCCTGTATTCTCTTTTTTTCTGTTTCAGCCGGGGGGGTAAGGCTTGCCCAGTTTACCTTGTCAACCAGTATGCCGCAATTTTTTTCCTGAACAAATGCGCTGTAGTCCCCAATATGCTCTGATATAATAACAGGCAAACCTCCAGCAAGGTACTCGGCAAATTTAACAGGCGAGCTTACTTCATTGGTAACCGTATGTTCTCTTACTAAGAGGCCATAATCGCTTGCCTGCAGGTAATTCTGTACTTCATTTGCTGTAACCCATTTTTGTATAACCCTGCCCGGAAATTTATCGGCCAATGTTTTTTCTTCACCTGCTTTGCAAAGCATTAAAAGTTTTAATGAAGGGTTTTGCGTCAAGGCTTTTGTTACCGTCTCTTCAAGTATATGGAAGGATTGCCATTTGGCCGATGAGCCCGAATAAACCAATACAGTATCAGTATCTGAAAAGCCTAGTTTCTTCCGCATTGTTTTAACTGCTGTTTTATTGTATTCGGCGCTTATATTGCTATTGAGTGTGCAGGGAATAACAATATGGTTGTGACCTGCATATTGAAAATTTGCTCTCCAGTAGTCAACCAGTTTGTGTGAAACAGCAACGTGGCAATCGGCGTTCAATACTGCCTCACTTTCCAGTTTCCGCATACTTTTTTCTATCACTGCCGATTCTTCTTTCATGTATTCCGACCATTCGGCTGCATAAGCCCCGCGTGCATCGAAGCATACTTTTGCAAACCGTTTGCTTGCCCTGGCAAGCAGTGTGGCAAATACACCACGGGCAATTATATTTTCTTTTTGCCTGGTTAGCATAATAAGCTTTAACAGAAACCTGTTCTTTTGCCAGTTGTTTATACCCGGGCACATAGGTACAACAATAGTGTGCTGGTATGCCAGTTTTATTTTGCGGCGTGTGGCAAAAAAATTACGGCCCGATATAAATGCTACCAGCAATATCTCTTCATCAAAGGTATCTTCTAAAAAGCGGCAGGTGTCAATTACCTGGCTTTGATATATCCCTCCGGGGGAATCGTTGTAAGTTAGGTATACCATTTAGCTAAGTAGTAATTGTTTAGCATGTGGCCCTTCACAAAATAGCAGGTCAATAATGCTCAGGTTGGGTAAAAAACCATGCTTTTCCTGGAACACTTGCTGGTACTTAACGGCTTTGCCTGCTTCAGCCTCTATCCTGGCCGGCGATGCCAGCTTGCGGTAATCATCAGCGTCGGCATATTCTTTAAAATACTCAGTAGTAAATGATAGTTTTATTTCAACCTGCATCAATTTGTTCACTGTTTCAAATAGCTTCTTGTTCCAGTCAACAAGTAATTCAGGTTGATAAGTGCCATTAAATAAAGGGTTCAATTCATGCTCAAAGTATTCGAAGTAGGGCGAGCGGCGATACGATGCTTCCAGGGAGCGCCAGTGCAGTACCTGCCAGTTATCTTCGTACTTTATCTTTACATCTTTCAATGCTGTTTTTACGTGGCGTTTTTGTAAAGGAATGATAAGTTTTAATGGCCCGTTGGCACCATATATCATGCAACGGTTATAATAAAACTGCTTGTGAAAATGCTCGTATATATCCCACTTGTTTTCTGCGTGAGTAAGCATGGCAGCGTAATGGGGTAGAGGAGCAAGGTATGCTACCGGTATTATGGCAGCCGTATTCACACTATTTCTTTTTTGCCATTAAGCCTTTTACTACGCCATACACAGCAGGAAGAAGCGATACACCTATTATGCCAAGTGTAACAAGGCCAAAGTGTTCCTTTACCATTTTGTTCTCTCCCAAAGCGTATCCGGCCCATAGAAAAAGGTTTATCCATATAAGGTTACCTATAATACTAAAGAATATAAACTTGCTATACACCATTTCGCCAATCCCCGCTACAAAAGGGGCGAATGTGCGTATAATGGGCATGAAACGCGCAATGATAATTGTTTTGCCACCATGCTTTTCGTAGAAATTATGGGTGCGCTGTAAATAGTCTTTATTTAAAAAGCGAATATTCATATTAAAGACCTTATGCCCCAGGAAGCGGCCAATAAAGTAGTTGGAATTATCTCCGGCAAAAGCAGCAATAAACAATAACAGAACAAGCAAAGGCACGCTAAGCACTCCTGCAACATCACTGGTAGATGCACCGGCAATGGCACCAGCTACAAATAACAGCGAATCGCCCGGAAGGAATGGAGTGATAACCAATCCGGTTTCACAAAAAATAATTATCATTAATATAAGGTAGGTACCCGTTTTGTATTCCCTTACTATATTAAACAGGGCTACATCGGCATGCAGTATTAAATCTATCCAATGTTTTATCTGGTCCATTTCAGTGATTGTTAAGCATCAAAGATAATGATAAACTGGAAAGGGGTGAGGATTAAGGTATAAGGGATAAGTTATTGTTTTTCTGCCCCAAACCCCTGAAGGGGCTTTAATTCCAAATTCGTAATTTTTAATTCTCAATTAAATTTGGGGGCGTTCCCCTGCGGGTCGGGCTTTACGTTACAACTCCTCGCCTCCTAATGTCGGCTGTGGGGTTTCCACTGCAATCCCTAACGCATCTATGTCGGTTCATCATTGCTATAGAAGTTACTAAATATCGTAATTCGTAATTTCTAATTCGTAATTGAATTCAGCCATGATGTTAAATTTTCATACAGACTATTGTTATTTCAAAATAATTACTATTATTGCAATGAATTTCCCACGAAACTTATTGAACAAGCCGACAACAAGAGGTATATAGTATAGACTTAAGACACGCATTTTTCTCCCCTTCTTTTATCAGAAACAAATCCAGATCTTTTAATATTTCATTATGCACGACATCGTTGAATTGAACACTAAATCGTTGGTACAGCTTAAAGAGATTGCTAAATCGCTTAAGCTAACCAAGCTCGAAGGCCTTAAGAAACAAGAAATTATAGTTAAAATATTAGATGCTCAGAAAGGAGCACCGGCTGAAGGTAATTCTGCAGCTGAGCCAAAGAGTGAACCAAAGACAGAGCAAAGAACTGAAACACTTTTACGTGAACGCAGGCCACATGAACCTAAACACGAAAAAGTAGGCTCACATCATCATGAAAAAAAACATGATAAGGCAGAGGAAACACCTGTACCTGATTTTGCAACCGAGCCAGAAATTACACCTGTTGTAGATGAACCGGTGAATACCCCTGTTGTTGAAGCAGCAAAACCTGTTGAACCGGCAAATGATTTTCCGTTTGCACCTGAAGAGCCAAGACAACCTAGCTCAAGTACCCACCAAGGCAACCAGCAAGGTAATAATGGCGGACAGCACCAACATCAACACCAGCACCAAAACCCAAACCAGAACCCGAATCAAAATCCAAACCAGCAAAACCAAAATCAACAATCAAGAGAGCCTCAATACAACTTTGATAACATAGTTGGCGCTGAAGGTGTGCTTGAGGTTATGCCTGACGGATATGGTTTTTTAAGGTCATCAGACTATTATTATTTAAACTCACCCGATGACATTTATGTTTCTCAGTCGCAGATAAAACTGTTCGGATTGAAAACAGGTGATACTGTAAATGGATATGTACGCCCTCCACGTGAAGGTGAAAAGTTTTTCCCATTAACCCGTGTAGATCTTATAAACGGCAAAAGCCCTGATGTGGTAAGAGACAGGGTTCCGTTTGATTTTTTAACCCCGTTGTTCCCACACGAAAAGTTTAACCTGGCTAATCACCCGAAGGCAACCGTATCGAGCCGTATTATAGATATGTTTACCCCAATAGGTAAGGGCCAACGCGGACTGATAGTAGCACAACCTAAGACCGGTAAAACAGTATTGTTAAAGGAAATTGCAAATGCCATTGCCGATAACCACCCTGAAGCATACCTTATTATATTGCTTATCGACGAACGTCCTGAGGAGGTTACTGATATGGCACGTAGCGTAAAGGCAGAAGTTATTGCATCGACATTTGATGAACCTGCTGAACGCCACGTAAAAATTGCCAATATAGTACTTGAAAAGGCAAAGCGCCTGGTAGAATGCGGGCACGATGTGGTCATATTGCTCGACTCTATTACCCGTTTGGCACGTGCGTACAATACTGTATCGCCTGCATCGGGTAAAGTATTATCGGGTGGTGTGGAAGCGAATGCACTGCAAAAGCCAAAACGTTTCTTTGGCGCTGCACGTAAAATTGAAGATGGTGGCTCACTTACCATTATTGCTACTGCCCTTATTGAAACCGGTAGTAAAATGGACGAAGTTATTTTTGAAGAGTTTAAAGGAACAGGTAATATGGAATTGCAGCTCGACCGCCGCCTTTCAAACAAACGTATTTTCCCGGCTATTGATATTGTTGCATCGAGCACACGCCGCGATGACCTGCTGCTTGACAAAGAAAGCCTGCAACGTATTTGGGTGTTGCGTAATCACTTAACCGATATGACTCCTATTGAGGCTATGGAATTCCTCAGAGAAAGGTTGGTGCGCAGTAAATCGAATGCTGAGTTTTTGATTACGATGAACGACTAAGTCAATTAAGAATTACGAATTACGAATGCTCGGTGGAAGCCGGGCATTTTTAATTTTAGTAAATTGCTAATAGATTTAAAATACGCTTCTGAAAACTATCCACAAATCAATCACCATTAATGCCCCTGCCCAAAAAGTATGGGCAGTATTAACTACGCCTGAACTGATAAAGAAATGGCAAACCGATGATGGTGGGTATGAAGTGATATCTGATTTTAAAGTTGGTAGCCCCGTACGTTTTGAGGGCAAGCATTTAGGCGTTTTTTATAAGGATAAAGGAGTTATACTAAAGCTTGAGTTTGAAAAAGTATTGCAATATTCATACTGGAATGAGATATCACGCCTGCCTGATGTACCTATGAATTATGTAGTGATAGAGTTTAAACTGCACCCTGAAAAAAGTACTGTTATTTTAGAACTAATAGTAAACAATTGCGCAGAGGGGACAATTTTTAGCCATTGGAATTTTTACTGGAGCACTACTTTACATGTAATAAAAAGGCTAATAGAAAAAAACAATCCACAAGCCTAAAACGAATACCCTATTTTTTCACCAAGTAAAAGTTGGGGGAAGGACTGAGTTATTGTTTGCGGAACCATTTCTGTCATGCCATTATTTAGTGAGTTCGATTGGTAATAGTTTAATGTGGCATTTCTGTATCCAACACCAATATATGAATCGATAGTGAAATCATTGTAACGCGAGTTGTATTGATATCCTAGTTTGAATTGTATATCGAAAAATGAATATCCGGGTGTAATTACGCCATCCTGGTAGGTAGTTGTATTGTCTATAACCGGCTGAGCAAAACTATACGGTCTATAGCTAATGGCACCCTGACCATAGAATCCTTCAAAATTATCGAATCCTGAAAAATAATATTTCAGACCAATTTCGCCACATGGGTGTATAACCGGTAGGCCTGCATTGGTGCCATTCCAGGGTGTTGAGTTGTCGTCGCCATATGTGCTGTTACCGCTGATGGTGTAACGGGTAAATTCAAAAACAAAATCTCTGTAAGTTAACCCAAGGCCTGCTTCTCCTGTTAAATTACCTGTTATCCAGAATTCCCAATTGAACAGTAAAACACCCCTTGTTAAAAGGGAGTAATTCCATTTTATACAGTTATGGTCATGGCCCGAAGCCGAATCGGCTTTGGTCACTACCTGCGGTCCACTGTTACTTGGCGTAAATACAGATATTTTTGCTGATCCGTTTTGTGAGAAAGCAACATGAATACTTGTAAAAAAGAATATTAAAAAAAGCAGTTTTTTCATGAAAGTAAAAGTTAGTAAAATATGTTATATTTGTGGCTTCTGTATAAGCACTCAAATATAAGTAATTTCTTAAAAACACTCACAATGAAAAAAACTATCATTTATTTTGTTTTGTTACTATCTATATGTTCAAGGGGCTTTTCCCAGGATGTGGATATTTATTGGGGTAAATTTAATGCTGAAGATCGTTTTGCGAGAACTGAACTTATCGGCAAGAGAGGGGATTATTTATTCGGATATAAATTAACAAGAAACCAAACTAGCATTTTAAGATATTCGCTTAGCGATTTGCAGGTAAATGGCGAATACCCTATACTGGGGAAACCATCAAAAGATAAGCCGGGTAAAATGATATCTGATGATTATACATTCAACAGTATTGTAACCCTTAAGGATTTTTTCTATATTTCTGTTACTAAATATGACAGAAAAACCAAGGAAAACTCTTTATACATGCAGGAGATAGATAACACAGGTAAGCTTGCAGGAAACTTGAAAAAGGTAGAGTCAATTGATTCGAAAAGCAAGTTCAACAGAGGTACATTTGACCTGATTGAGTCAGATGATTCGACAAAATTGTTGCTTGTGGATTACCCTCCGTACGATAAATACGCCGGTGAGAAATTTACTTTTACAACATATGATGAAGGGTTGAATGTGTTGAAAAAATCGGAAGTGGAGCTGCCCTTTAAGGATAAATATTTTGATTTAAATGATATTACTTATGGAAAAGACGGTAATGTATATATGATGGCCAAAATAACATTAGACAGGAAAGAGAAAACAAAGGGCGAAGCAGAGTATTATTATGAGCTTATTTCAATAAATACAGCTGGAGATGGCTCTGTTCTTCAATATGAAATTAAGTTGCCTCAGAAATATATCGATGGCATTTCTTTTGATGTGGATGATAGTAAGGATGTTATTTGTTCAGGTTTTTACGGAAACACAACAGGTGTGGCTAAAGGAGATATAAGCGGTATCTTTTTCATGAGAATTAATAAAACTACCAAGCAAGTTGATGCAACAGGCCTGAAAGATCTTGATAAAGATTTTGTTGCAAGCCTTACCTCTGCAAGAAGGGCAAATAAAGGTAAAGGAATTTCAAACGACTTTAAGATTAATGACTTTATACGCAGGAGTGATGGAGGAAATATACTTGTAGCTGAATTAGCCTATCAGTATGTTGTAACCACTACTACTACCGATTCTCACGGTGGCATGCATACCGAGAGTCATACGCATTATGTAAGGAATAACATAGTTGCAATCAATATTAATCCCGATGGCAGTATTAAGTGGTATGCTAATATTCCTAAGTATCAGCATACTGTTGATGATGGTGCTGCATATAGTTCATATTTTATGGCAACTAAAGCCGATAAGATGTATTTTGTGTATAATGACAATGCCGATAATATGGATCCTGCAAGGATAAAAGAAGGTAAAAACTCAAAAGTAATGGTTAATGCATCTAAGTCAACGGCTGTTTTGGTGCAACTTGGTGAGGATGGGCAGTTTACCAAAACAACATTATTCAGTAACAAGGACAATAAAGTTGCGCTTATGCCATCAAGCCATATTATGACAAGTCAAAGCGAAGTTATTGTTCCTGCGTACAATCCTGGTTTTTGGTGTTGTGTTTCCTTCAGCCCTGCTAAATCAAAATTAGCAAGGTTCGATTTTAAATAAACACTAGGGTTATTTATTGCTTAATAGTTGGGAGGTTATTGGTTCAATGTGCAATTGAATTTATATCCTCCCAATATTTTTTCTTCAATATACCTGATTCTTTTTCATTGTGTTCATCTGCTAATATGGCACTTAGCCTTTTGCCCCCGGCATGAAATTTTATAAAAGGGAAAAAACCTGATATTACCCCTGTAACATAATAGCCTGTATATATATTATACCCTGTAAAAACCAAAAAGCCTGCGTTCAATATAAATGATGTAAACCCTTTGAAGGGGTACCCGGCATAGGTTTCACCCAAGCCGGGAAGAATAGATGAAAGCCTGCGGCATTTTTCAGGGTTTTTGTAATTATACCCGATAGGTAATTGCTTAACTCTATTACATAAAAGCGTATCGGTTACAGTGCATTGCTGTATCATAAGTTCTTTGCAGGCGCTCCATTTTTCTGTTTCATTTAACGAATATAGTTTCATTAAAATATAATTGTTGTAATAAATGGCTGGAGGAGTGCTGTCGAATGCAATTTCACTGCATGTGTTGTATTTACCGGATAGAAAATAATTCAGCATGGTTTCATATTGAAGCGCATCTCTGTTCTTTTTACCTGCGCAAAATTTTTCTGCACGAAAAAGTTCGTTAAGGGCATCATTGTATTTATTTGATTTCTTGTATAAAACAGCTTTTGTGAAAAGCGCCATAAATTTCACCGAGTCAGACTGAGCCTGCCAGTAAACCATTTCCTGGTGTAACAGCTTAGCTGGTAATGAATCATATTGCTGTGCACTACTGTATGTGCTCAGCAATGCGAGTATTGTAATAATTATATATTTCATATTCTATTTGCTTTCTATGGTCACGTTTTTGTTTCTTTGCCAATGCCACGCTGCCCCAAATGTTTCCTCCGTAAAACAGGCCGAACAGGCTGCCGGTAACAATGAACCTTACACTTTTAGGGCCTACTTTGTAATACGATTCT
Organism: Bacteroidia bacterium; assembly: GCA_035486275.1. Taxonomy (GTDB): domain Bacteria; phylum Bacteroidota; class Bacteroidia; order JABEUT01; family JABEUT01; genus JABEUT01. Next base: position 12,338 of record DATHNG010000201.1, on the reverse strand, counting down.
GCCGCTTGGGCGCCAAGTGCTATGTTCTCAATAAAAGCTGACAAAGCTTCCTCTTTATACCCAAGATAAAGTTTCCCCATACCCGGTAGTATAGTTGAATAAATACCCGCCAGTAATGCAGAATGATCAGGCGGATTTTCATATTTATGTTTAATTTCAAGTAAGGCGGGTGCATAGGCTGATACATTGGTATCCGGTTGGGTTGGCTCATTTTGGAGCATTTTTATACTGGTACCTGCTTCTTTAAGGTAGATGGGCATTGCATTTGTAAAGGAGTTTAAAAAAATTGAGGCTCTGTTATATTCTTTCCTTACTATTAATAGTGATACATAAAGTTCAGATGAAGGAACAGAAAACCCCGGAGTTGCAGAGATGGCGATAAGGTTTTTTTCTGAAGAATCGACATTACCCATTTTTGTATAAGCGAGTGAAATAGAAAGGCGCATACTATCCTGAAGTATTGTGCTAGCTATATGCACATTCTGTATTTGCCTGGCAAACGCAATTTGTTCTGTGAAAAGGTTTTCGGTAATAAGATGTTTGTAAAATAAGGCCGTATCAAATGCAGGTCTTTGTGAAAAACCGACCAGTTGTAAGCAAAGTAAAAGGAGGCTAATCCTTAATTTTATACATGCCAGGCTCATCAATTACTTTTCCGCTATGGTGATCAATTAAATAGAACTGTGTTTCGGGTTGTGCTTCTCCGTTGCAGCGGGTAAGCCTATCCGCCGCCATAAATAAACCTTTGACAATGCCCAATTGTTTTATAGATTGAACTGCAAAACCTGAGCAGGAAGGTTCAAATTCGCAAATGGCTGATATTTGCTCTGATATAAATTTTTGATAGAGGAATAAAGGCGTAAATAGCAATATTTTTACGGGGTTATATGACACCTGTATTGCAGGCCGGTATTTTTTTTGGGTTGCCCTTTCATACTGCTCATTTTGAATATGCCTGGTCAATAGTTTTTTATCTGCTTCGGTTTCCTGCGCGAATAATGATATTACAGGCAATAAATAAAGCACAATAGTAATTATTCTTTTCATTCTTATTGTGGTGTTTTTTTTAAGAAGATCTATTTGGCTAAGATAAAGAAAGGATTGGCTCTGTTTACCTACCTGGCTATTGTTTTTTTATTTCTATTATCCATAACCAATAACAGAAAAACCACGGGCATATAAATTACCACACCCAGGCTAAGCCAATCTATTTGTTTATAGGTTGACCATAGTTTTAAAATATCTTGGCCGTGGCTATACAGCTGCTGCAGCACTAAAACAGCAAACAGGTAAATAAAGTATTTCGGGCGATTAAGTAAGCCATAAAAGCAAAAGAGGTTGATAAGAACAAAAAGCCCGTTTCGCCACAATGGTTCAGTATTAAGCTTACTTAAAAGCCCCACAAAATGATAGACAGCGGCTACCAAAAAGAAAAATGAAAGTATTTTAAGCAGTGTAACTTTCAAGGGCTAAAACCTTAATACAGCGCCAATTGTAATTTTAAGTATGCCCGTTGGCAGGCTTAGTACATCGCTTGTAGATGAAAAGTACCCTATACTTGTAGGGGTACTTCCGGTTATTGAAAAGCCATTGTATTGAACGTTTGAACCCAGGTAATTAATATTAACTGATACAGCAATTCTACTTGAAATATCATATTCAGCGCTACCGCCAAGGTCATAACCAAACCCTGAACCACCTTGCAGATCGTATGTATATGTTGTATCATGAGCTGCACAACTTATTTCAGGGTAACCCATGCTTACTAGGCCTACCAGTGCATTAACGGTAAACCTGAACTTATCAACCGGAAAGGAACCAAAGCCTCCGACAAGATATTCATCCTCATTGTATGATGCCGAAGGTGAAGTAGAGGGAAGGCCTACTTTCGCTGAAAAAGTATTTATGTCAAATGGGTTCTGGCAACTGCCGAACATAAGTATGATGCCAAAATTGCCCGGAAATAGATACGAGGCTGTAAGTGTAAAGTTAAATCCGTTCCTGGCAAAGCCCTCGAGGTGGGTTGAGTCAGCTGAAGTAAAGTCCCAGAAAGTGTTTTTTACGCTTGTGCTGGCAAACTTGTTCATGGGAATTGCAGAACCAAGTGACAGGCCGATATTGAATCTTTTGTCGTCTGTAGAGCCTGAAACTGGCGCATATTGTTCCGGCTGGGGCCGTGCATAATCTTCTTGCGCCATAGTTAATGAAGAGCTAAGTATCATTAACGTAAATAGAACCGATCTTTTATTCATATATACTGTGCAGGCAAGGGCGAAACAAAGTTAGTTAAGAATAGGGAATAACAGTAATTAGTTTTACTTGCCAATTTTATAGCCAACCCCTAAACCAGGATTGAACATGGAATAAAAAGTAAATGATGTGGGTGCATCAGTATCTGGTTTGGGAGTATTGCTGTAGGTGGTGGTTATAGCTGTTCTGTTCCCAGGTGAGTAATAATAGTCAAGGTTCAGTGAAACTACAATTCTTTTACCCAGCTTTGAGCGTACTGATGCACCGGCATCAAAAATAAAAGATGTGAACTTATAAGCTTGCACTATTGATTGTGGCAAGGGGTTGGGTTGGCCAGTATTACTGTAAATATCATTTGTTCCGTAGACAGAACGAGGGCTTATAAAAAGCAGGATGCCACCTGCCATTCGCAGATCAATGGAAGTTTTATTGTCGCCCGGAATGGTATAACAAGCGCCAATAATTGCAATGTTTTCGTAGTAGTTAACGCCACTTGCAGGTATGTTTACGTAACTTGCTGTGTTATCAGTCGATATAGCATTGAACTGGTTTACACCATAGTTATAGGTAAGGGTTCCGCTAAACCGCCCTTTTATTGGACAACTAAGTGATACGCCAAAATCATACCCGGTATAGGCTGCGTATTCAATTATTGCCGATTGCACAAAAGGTGCTGTAGGAAACAATCCCCCGCCGGTTATTTCCAAAAGCGTATATGGTTTCACTTTATTAGTATCGGTTTGAGCAACACAAGTGAGTGAAAAAAAAGTAAAAACAACTATTGAGATATATGAGGAGTGCTTTATCATAAAATTTACTTCGCTACAATTTTCATTTCCGTACGTCGGTTTTGTGCGCGGCCTTCTTCATTATCATTGCTTGCAATAGGTCGGGTTTGGCCATAGCCTTTATACTTCATTCTGTCGGCAGTAATACCGTAATCAACAAGGTATGTGTATACCGATTTTGCTCTGTTCTCTGAAAGCACTTTGTTGCTTGCCGGTGTACCTATATTATCGGTATGTCCGCTTATTTCAATTTTTACAGTAGGGTTCAGGTTCATAAAGTCGACCAGTTTATTTAACTCAATCTGCGATTCAGGCTTAAGATCGAACTGATTGGTAGGGAAGAAAATATTTTTAAGTACTATGTGCGCACCGGTATCAATAGGTTGTAATGGTATGTTAATGGTATATGGGTGCACACGTGTTGAACTGGAATCTTTCAACTCAAAGTTTTCAGAATAGAACAGGTAGCCTTTCTTGGTAACATTAAGTGCATAGTTTTTATTCAAAGGAATGCAAACCAAAAAAGTACCGTCGAAAGCAATGGATGTGGATTGCATAACGGTTGTTCCGGTGCTAAGGTCTATAAGGCTGAAGTTTGCTCCAAGCGGTTTTTCTGTTTTGGCATCATATACTTTCCCCTTCATGTAAGTAACAGGTGCTGGCCTTGCAGAGTCGTACAATGCAAACTGGTAAATATCCATTCCACCATATCCTCCCGGGCGGTTCGATGAAAAATAAGCCAGCTGGCCATTAGGGTCAACAATTATTCCCGTTTCATTGCCCGTTGTGTTAATAGGGTATCCTAAATTCTTTGGTGTACCCCAACTACCATCGGCTTTGCGCCTCGACATAAATATATCGGTACCACCAAAGCCGGGATGCCCGTCTGATACAAAGTAGAGTGTTTGGTTATCGGCTGCTATATATGGGCATTCTTCCCTGCCCGGTGTATTAATACTATCGCTCAGTTTTACCGGAATGCTCCATGTACCTGTATCACTTAGTTGTGTTACATAAATATCCTGGCTTCCCACACCGTCGCCTGTTACAATACCACGCACAAAGTAGAGCGTTCTGCCATCGGTAGAAAGGCATGGCTGCGATTCCCAGTGCCTTGTATTAATGGGTGAACCAAGATTACGTGCAGGGGTCCATTTGTCGCCATGCCTTACAGAGTAGTAAAGGTCACAGCTACCATGCCCGTCGGGACGGTCGCAGCCGGCAAATATCATAAGGCGGCCATTGGCAGAAATGGTTGGCGCACCTTCGTTCAGTTCAGTATTAAGCGGGCCGCCAATATTAAATGCATTATCCCATTTGCCATTTATTTTATAGCTCATGTAAAAGTCCTCGTTACCTTCAGGGTTTGTAACTGAGTCTATCAGTTCTCTTGTAAAAAGAAATGTAGAGCCATCAGCTGTTATAGCCGGAAAATATTCATCGTACTTTGAGTTTATGGCAGTACCCATGTTCTGTGGTTCAAATGGCACAGGGTGTTTCATAGCATCAATAGAAAACTTGCAGTCAGCAATTGTAATTTTTGTTCTTGATTTAAGTTCGGCATTGCTGGTGGCATATTTATCGAATTTTTGTGCGTACACCAACCCCTCATCATACCGGCCCATAGAAAGGTCTATCTGGCTCACATAAAAATACATTACCGGCAAAAAATCGGGGTTAATGGCAATTGCTTTTTTAAACTCCGACAAGGCATTTTCACCTCTGTTCTGATCGAGATATATTTTGGCCAGCAGGGCATGGGCCTCAACAAATGTTGAGTCTTCTTTCATGGCAGCCAGTATTGCTTTTACTGCATCTTTGGCATTATTCAGACGGTAATCGCTAAGCCCTTCGTTATAATACTTGGCTGCTTTTTTGTTTTTGGTAGATATGGGCTGCTCTTGTGCAAAAGCAGCAGTGAATACTAAAACACAAAGTATAAAAAGGGCAACAAGTTTTTTCATAGAGTGCAAAGGTAGAACAATTGGAATATAGAAGAGAGTACTTAAAAAGCCCAATTGTTATTGATTTTTATTGGCAGAATGGGTGAGATGGTAATTAAAACACCACCTCATCTCCATATTTCCAATAATAAAGCTATTGCTTTATAAACTTTATAACGTTAAGGGTATTATCGACAGTAACTTTGGCGAAATATATTCCTGCTGCAAGTCCGTTTACATTCATAGTCCATGTTTGCGCTTCTTTTGTAAAAACAGCTGTTTCAACTTTTTCTCCGTTTATATTATATATATCAACCAGGGTTTGCCGGCCAGGTATTGATGATGTAATAGTAATTGCATCGGTTGCCGGGTTAGGGTAAAGCGCTGCACCGCTATTTGTTGCAAGGTTATTTACACCCGTGGTTATATTTACTGTTACTACCACAGTTGTTGAATCGGTGCATCCTCCATTGGTAGCAATAAGTGTGTATGTAGTAGTAGCAGAAGGGTCAGCCTTTACAGGTGAACCTTTTCCGGCGCTCAATGCCGTTGTTGGTTTCCATATATAAGTTGGAGCCCCACTGGCTGTAAGTGTAGTAGTATCACCCATTATTATAGTTGCAGGGTTTACACTTGCTGTAATAGTAAGCGTTGGTTCAACGGTTAGGTAAACATATATTTGTGTTACGCAACCAACACCAGCAGTACCATCTATCCAATGACTTGCCGATGTGGTAGGTGTAGCTATTATTACTGCACCTGTTGTAGCGCTCAACCCCGAAGAAGGCCCCCATGTATATGTATTGGCGCCACTTGCGGTAAGCGTAGTTGAACTTCCGATACAAATAGTATCCTTTCCACTAACTTTGACATTCGGCAATGAATCTACTTTTACACGAAAGATGGTATCTTTTGCGCAGCCTGCAGCACTTAATACAGCCAGACTATATGTTGTAGTAATAGTAGGGTTTACATTAACAAATGATCCGTTAAACCCGGTGCTCCACGCATAATATGTACCTCCGCTCGCTGTTAGCTTGGTTGTGGCGCCAATACAAATGGTATCCTTACCGGTTATTTTTATAGTTGGCCATGCATTTACGGTAAGTGTTGTAGTAATAACGCTGTCGCATCCCCCGGCAGCCTTAAGTGTGTCAATATATGTTCCGGCCATGTTATACGAATGCGCACCAACTGCAAAGGTTTGTCCCTGGCATATTGCGACGGTCTGGCTTGATGTAGGTGAGGTGTAAGCCTGTAATGCAACAGCACCCTTAACTGAATCGCCTCCTGCATCTTTTACCGTTACTGAATATGTTCCGGCTGCATTAATGTTACTTATGGCAGATGTTGTAGCTCCTGTACTCCATAAATAAGTATAGCTGGTTGGCACTAAACGGTTTACTACTGCAGTTAATACCTGTCCGCTTGAACATGTTGGTGTTATATTCACAGAAATGGTCATCATGCTATCCAACGGTTTTGTTTGAAGCAATGAGCCGTTATAAGGGGCTGAGCCATCTGCTACGTTGAAGTAATGCATAACGGTATAGTTGTGTAATACCGTATCGTATTGGTATATCATGCCTGCTCCATACGTAAGTCCGCCTTGTACGGTTCCATATAATCTTCCATCGTTCGCTTGTATTACGTTCCATGTTGGCTCTCCACCGTTAGTATCATTAAAGTCGTGAAGAACGGTGGTGTTCTTGCCCAAGGAATCCAGCGATATAAGGGTTCCGTCTGCATCTTCTCCGTTGGCCCAGCCAATAGTGCCACCGTAACAAACAGGTACATACAACTTTCCCGTGCTCGATTGGCATAAACCTGCGTTAGGGTATTCACCCATTAAACCCCCACCATTTCCAAAATCATACGCATCGGTAAATGTTGCTGTATTAATGTTGTACGAATAAATATATCCATCCCAGCCGTTAATAAGACTGGTAGCAGCAGAAGCGGTTCCATAAAGTTTGCCATTTGTAGCCTGTATAATAGTTCCCATAGGGTTGCCTTCAGAAGAATTGAAATCGTATATGTCGGTATATACCTTAGTTGCCGTGTTAAATGAGAACAGGCAACCTTTACCATTCTTGCCACCGTTTTCGCAATCTCCGTAAAGCAATCCGTTCGAAGCCTGGCACAATGCTTCTATAGTAGGGCCTGCACCTGTAGCCGAATTAAAATCGTATACATCAGCATAAGCTCCTGTATTCGGATCAAAAGAAAATATAACTCCGGTGGAGTTAGCACCGCCTTCTGCAGTCATTCCATACAGCAATCCATTTGAGGCTTGCATAAGCGAGCCTGAAGGGTCTTTACCTAGCGTGTCATTAAAATCATGCGCATCGGCAAAAACTTTGGTAACCGGGTTGAATGAAAATATAATGCCATCGTTATATTGATTGTCGGCACTGGCCATTCCATATATAAGCCCGTTAGATGCAAGCAAAGGAGTCCCAAAAGGTGTGGTGGTTATATTAAAGGTATTAAAATTTATCTGTTTAAGTTTATTACCCGACATATCATATTCAAGTATTGTACCTGCTTTTCCTGCTCCGCCTGCCCCGGTTATAGCATACAACCTGTTGTTAGGCGTGTATAACAATGAACCTCCTGCCTGGCTGCCGTCATGTATTCCTACGTTTGCAATTACAGTATAAGCATATGTTCCCGTATCAAAGCTATAAACCATACCATTAGTGTATGTTCCGAAGCCGTTGCTAATTCCGTATAGCTTTCCGTCGGCAAGCTGAATAAGGGCACCACTACCACCTTCTGAGGGGCTTTGGTTAAAGACAAAAATATAGTTGTATGTATTGGTTGCAGGAGTGAAAGTGAAAATTCCATACCTGCCCTCGCCATATAATTTGCCGCTAGCTGCCTTCATTAAAGTATAACACCCTCCACCATCAGTAGTGCTTGTAAAATTGTAAAGAACAGTATATGCGTGTGTGCCTGTATCGAATGAAAAAAGTGTACCCAGGCTGTTTGTTCCACCACCACCGGTAGTTCCATATAGTTTTCCGTTCGCAGCCTGCACAAGGTCTCCATTGGGTCCATCACCGCTGGTAGTGGTGTTAAAGTTATAAAGATCGGTATATACTTTGGTAACAGGGTCGAATGAAAAAATGGCTCCTACTGATGCTGAACCACCTGTGTTGGCCATTCCAAATAGTTTTCCATTAGCAAGCTGAATAAGTGAACCGCGTGGTGTATTGCCTGTGGTTTTTGCAAAATCGTATTCATCAGTGTAGGTAAGGGTAACCGGGTCGAATGAAAATAAAACTCCAAGTGCATTTTTTCCTCCTCCATTTGCCGTTCCGTAAAACTTACCATCTTTTGCCAGCAAAAGAGATGCACAGGGATTTTTGCCGGAAGCTGTGTTGAAGTTATGAAGCACAGTATAGTTATTGAGATTGGTATCACAAGAGAAAATAACCCCGTCACCATAAGTGCCATACCCGTACGTAAGGCCATACAGTAGCCCGTTTGTACCCTGTACCAAATGTGAATACTGGGCCCCGCCACCTGAGATTCCCCGCAAATCGTAATGGCTTATAGTAGTGCTATCGGGCTTGATATTATAAATATTTCCATAGCCGCCGCTTCCGCCATAGCTATTGAAGCCCCACAATAGTTGAGCCTTTGAAGGTTGTATATTCAACAAAAAACATATAGTACATAAAGCACCGGCTGTAAAATTTTTGAAAATAGTGTATTGCTTTTTCATGCGAGTAGTTTGAGTATTCAAATATAGACAGATTATCTGCTTTCTACAATACCATTGAATAGATGGTACTCTTCATTCGTTATAATATTTTGTTTTTGGTAGGTATAGGTTGCTGGTCTTGTGCAAAAGCAGCAGTGAATACTAAAACACAAAGTATAAAAAGGGCAACAAGTTTTTTCATAGAATGCAAAGGTAGCGAATATGGAGAATTGGGTGATTAGTATTGATTTGGTGCTTATTCAATTGATGGGTTACAAATTGAAAAAGTGTAAGCCGTGTTTTTATGTAGGAATAGAGGAGGCAAGTGTTGAACTACTTCCACACTAAGATTGCGGGTGTATCTGATTTTTTTTATTTTTACAATTGAAATTAACTATCAGAGTACATTTAAATCATAAACTCACCATTCACAATGAAAACAAAAATTCTGGTTGGTATTGTTGCACTAGCCGCAATATTTATCACTTCTACTGCATTCAAGCAAAGTGATCTTGGCTCTATTGTAGGGACTTATAAAACCTATGATGATTATGTTAATAAAAATCTTACAAAGGAGCGGATAAGGTTTTCGGGCTCAAAATACTACCGACTTACCGACGATAATAAAACACAAGGGGATGCGATTCGGCTTAAATTGAAAACTCTATGGGGTTATTTAGATCAGCAAGGTTTTACATGGTATATTGATCCTATAGAAGAAAAAGAGTACCGCATGCTGACCATGGGGAAAATATGTGTTTACTGTACAACAGATATTAACTTTGAAACAAATGATAAAGGTGATATTCAAAAGATAATGTTCAGTTACGCACAAGGTGGTGCATTTAAACGAATGGTGCTTATTTCTGCAGGACCCAATACCGAAATACTTATGTGTAGCAAAGATAACCTGTTGAAAGTTTTAGCCGATGACCCCGATATTTCTGCCAAAGCGAAATCAAAAGGCATTTATGAAAACAGGGACAATAAATGGGGAGAAAGCCTCTCGGATGTATTGGGCTGGGCTAAAGAGTATAACGACAAGCATAAATAAAGCAGGCTTTATTTACATATTAAATCAGCATCATCTGTGTTCCATTGCATTTGGAACCCAAAACCCATGATAATCAGCCTCACAATATTTAACCTTTTTTAAGGTTTTTATTTAGGCGAAATAGTCATATATTTGGCTCTTCGTTGCCCAATGTTAATGAAGTATTACTTTAATGGATAAAGGACAAAATCTCTTAGAATCAATATATTACCCGGCCGACCTAAGGAAACTTAAAGAAACTGACCTGCCGCAGGTATGTAATGAATTAAGACAGTATATTATTGATATAGTATCGGAAAAAGGCGGTCATTTTGGCGGCAGCCTTGGCGTGGTAGAGCTTACCGTTGCCCTGCATTACATATTTAACACTCCATACGACCAATTGGTATGGGATACCGGCCATCAGGCGTATGGTCATAAGATACTCACCGGCCGCAGGCAGAATTTCGGTACAAACCGTTTATATAAAGGCTTAAGTGGCTTCCCTAACCGTAAGGAAAGCGAGTACGACACATTTGGAGTAGGACATACGTCAACATCCATTTCGGCTGCATTGGGTATGGCAACGGCATCGCACTATAAAGGCGAGAACGACCGCCAGCATATTGCAGTAATTGGCGATGGCGCCATGACTGCAGGTTTAGCCTTCGAAGGGTTGAACAATGCTGGTATTTCAAAATCGAACATATTGGTAGTGCTCAACGATAATTGCATGTCAATTGACCCGAACGTGGGCGCTTTGCGTGCGTACCTTACCGATATGACCATTTCGCCGGGTTATAATAAAATGAAAGATGAGGTTTGGAAGTTGCTGGGTAAAATAAGCAAGTTCGGCCCCAATGCACAGGATATAGCTTCAAAGATTGAGAATGCTGTTAAGACCTCTTTACTGAAACAAAGTAACTTATTCGAGTCGCTCAACTTCCGTTATTTCGGACCGGTTGATGGGCACGATGTAGTGCACATGGCCCGTATTTTAAAAGATCTTAAAAATATACCGGGACCTAAAATATTACATGCTCTTACCATGAAAGGTAAAGGCTATAAATTCTCGGAAGAAGGTAACCAAACCTTTTGGCATGCCCCGGGAACATTTGATAAGGATACAGGAAAAGTTGTCAAGTCAGATTCTACTGCACCACAACCACCTAAATACCAGGATGTATTTGGTCATACAATTGTTGAATTAGCTGAAAAGAATTCGAAGATAATGGGCATTACACCTGCTATGCCTACCGGCTGCTCATTAAATATTATGATGAAAGCAATGCCTGACCGTGCATTCGACGTGGGCATTGCCGAACAACATGCCGTTACATTTTCAGCAGGCTTGGCTACACAGGGCTTAATACCGTATTGCAATATTTATTCCACGTTCATGCAACGTGCCTACGACCAGGTGATACACGATGTGGCTATACAAAACCTGAAGGTTGTTTTCTGTTTGGATAGGGGTGGAGTATCGGGCGCTGATGGCGCTACACACCATGGCAACTACGACCTTGCCTTTTTCCGTTGTGTACCGAATATGATTGTATCGGCGCCAATGGATGAAATAGAGTTGAGAAACTTAATGTATACAGCTCAACTGGAAACAGTTACCAGTCCGATATCTATCCGTTACCCACGTGGTAATGGTGTTATAATAGACTGGCAACAACCATTTAAAGAAATTGAAATTGGTAAAGGCCGTAAAATAAAAGATGGAAAAGATGTGGCTATATTAACCATTGGCCACCCGGGCAACTTTGCTGTTAAAGCTTGCAAAGTATTAGCCGAAGAAGGCATTGATGCAGCGCATTACGATATGCGTTTTGTAAAACCTATTGATGAGCAAATGCTGCACGAAGTATTTACCAAATTCAGTAATGTAATTACGGTTGAAGATGGTTGCCTGATGGGTGGTATGGGTAGCGCTGTTCTTGAGTTTATGGCCGATAATAATTACAACAGCAAGGTAATAAGGCTTGGAATACCTGATAAGGTTGTAGAACAGGGTACCCAAATGGAACTATATAAGGAATGCGGATATAGCCCCGATGATATAGCAGAAGCTGCAAGGGGAATAATGGGCAAAAAGAAAAGCAGCAAGCAGATTTTTATTGCTTTATAGTCGTAAGTCAACAGTCGTCAGTCGTTAGTGGTCAGTCTTCAGTTTTGTAATTTCTCTGTGTAACTCTGTGCTCTCAGTATCTCTGTGTTGAAAATAATATTAAAATAAAATCATCCAAATATGAAACAGAAAGTAAAAACAAGCCTTGCAGTGGCAACATTGCTATGCTCAGGTGTATTTGCTCAAGCTGATCTTCCTACTACCAATAAGCCTGGCAGTAAATATCAGTTTACCATTGTAAAAGATAACAGCGCTACCAGCGTAAAGAACCAATATCATTCTGAGACCTGCTGGTGCTTTTCTACCCAATCTTTTTTAGAATCGGAATTGATGCGCATGGGAAAAGGTACTTACTCACTTTCGCAGATGTTTGTGATACGTAATATGTACTTACTTAAAGCCATTAACTATATGCGCTATACCGGCAAAGCAAATTTTGGCCCTGGTGGCGAACCACATGATGTGCTGAATGCTGTAA